>JBBQKF010000016.1:0-45727 GCA_038326615.1 Saccharofermentanales bacterium
GAAGAACAGAGAATTATTAACGATTGACGAAGAAAAAGTGCTATTCGAAGCTAAGGTTTCTTCAGATTATTTATATAATAATTGAAATACTATTTCACGCAAAGGGTTTAATCTTTTGCAAAAACGCCGATGTGGCTCAGGAAGGACACGAACATCATCACCAACCTTGTGAAGGTTTAATCTTTTGCAAAAACGCCGATGTGGCTCAGGGGTAGAGCAATTCACTCGTAATGAATAGGTCGTGGGTTCGATTCCCACCATCGGCTCCAAAATTCACTATAAATTATTGTTTGTTTTGGTTTAAGGAGATCTCTATGAAATGCAATAATAGAATCATTCCAAAACTTCAGCGATATACTGCTTTAATAACAGTTATTATTTTTACTGTTTTTGCTTTCGGCTGTTCAATTAGGACCACTTTGGAATTTCCAACTGTTTCGTTTTCTCAAATAAGTAAACCAGAATCTAAATCTTCTGAGCAATCTGATCAAACTGTAGTTTCATCAGGAACACTAAAAGTTGCATTACCTATATCGCGTGAATGCCTCCAGTACCTTTCATTAATGTATGTAGGGGATTTAGCTGGTCTATTTCACACAATTAAACCTAAAGAATCTGGGTTGACCGTGTCCCTCGAAACTCTAGATACTTATAATGTAGGATTAAATACTTCATTACAGACCATTTCACCGTTAGGAATTAGCAATGAAGAATTATCCGTTCTTACTGCCTCAAATGCTTTACCTGATATAATGCTTATTAACAGTAATACCGATTATAAATCAAATGGTTTCAATTCAGCAATATTTAATAATTCTTCACTAAATCAATACCTTAACCCGGGTGCTGTATTTCCTTCAATGTTACAATATAACGAATCAAATGGGCATATTGAAAAATTACCATATTATGCGAGCGTTAAAATGTTATTTGCTAATGAAGAAATGTTTGCTGGGATTTCTGTTCAATCACTTTTACCAACTGATCTTGTTATTGATTTTAACGATGTACAATCAATTTCAAAAAGGATTACGAAAACAACAACTGGAATTTATGGCTTTTCAGGATTAGCAGATCTACTAGCATATTTTCCACCTGCTGTAGATCCATCAAGCTATAGCTTTATGTGGGATGGTAGTATTTTCAAGTATAATGATAGCAAGTTTTCCGATTCTATTTCAGCAATTAAAGCTTTTGGATTTCCTTTTAATTCCTTAGATTATTTAACTGATGCGCAAAAGATTTTAAAATATGGAAATTCAGACCCAAGAAGCACAAATAAGATTGGGTTTTGGGTTGATGATTCATATAAATTAGAAGATTGGAAATTAGCCGGAATAAAGTCGCTAAGAAGATTCCCTTTGCAATATAAAAATCAGACATCAATTTTCGTAAGTCTGTATTCAATCGTTGTCAATTCAAAAAGCAAACTTGTTAATGACGCATTAAGATTTGCAACGTTCTTAACGCTTGACTCTAATGCAATTTTATTTCGTTCTAGATATTCAAATCCTGCAGGTTTTATTTCTCCTTTAAATAATAAGATTGTGTGGGGTAATATAGTTAAACCCCAATTACAAGGAGATGAACTATACCAACTCTTCGATCTTATGAACGTTTCTAAATCATTAGTAAATAAGCAAGAATCTCAAATTAATGGGATTTATCAGGATATGTATAGAAAGTATTTCCAAGACATACTATTTGGGAAAAAAAGCTATTCAACATTCGCTAAAGAAATTGACATTGAAGCAAATAAAGCATTAAATGGATAATTTATTAAGTTTTTAATAAGTGCGAAAACTTAAGAATTTATCAAATGTAAACTTAGTAAGTAAATAGATGAATTAAAAATATGTAAAAAAGCAGGTAATTTGATAATTTATTATATGAATAAAAGTAGACAGATAATTTATTATGTGTAAAAAGAGTTTGTAAATGGAGAAATAAATGAAGGATAAGATGTCAATATATAATTATACAGATTCTCATTTTAAAATATTATTTTCTAACCATTTTTTCCAAAAAAGTCGGTCAGAATCTAAAAGTATAATTGAAAAAATCCACCAAATTAATGGTGCTAGCAATATATATATTGCACAGAGTGCATCTTCTCTTGCATTGTGCGGATTTTATTTGCCAGACAAAACTCTAAACAGGTCAGAGTGCTGGATTTTAGAATCTGAATCATCATTCCTAGATGTATCTTTTTTGGAAAATATAATTTCTTTTCTATTATACGAGGGATTTTACAAAAGAAAGCTACACAAGATAAGCTTTTGCATTAAAAATTCTAACACGGAAATTATTTCTGCAATAAAAAAATACCAGTTTTCGATTGAAGGAATTTTGAAAGATCATTTTTTAAGTAAAGAATCACTTAAAAATGTTTTAAATGAAACATTTGCTAAGGGCGTGAATGAATTATTCGTTAATGGTGTAATTGTTGCTATTATGGAAAAAGAATTTTACTCTTTTAGCACTGGCATAGTACCATTTCTAACAGGATTTCTTATTATAAGAGCGACCAATAATTCTGTTTTTGAAATTTCAGTTATTAAGACAGGTGAAAATCTCCCAGAGTATATTGTTGAAAATGAAATTTTTAGAGAATATTTCAAAAGTAACGACGACAAAGTGCCTAAACCGACTAACTATGAAAATCTATATACATCATCAAATGCCTATCCATATCTAAATAATGCAGTGAAACAAGTTTTTGAATATGTAAAAGGAACAAGAAAAGAATTTGATTTAAACTATGAATTTTCTGATTCAACAAATTTCCAAAAATTAGTTTGGGAAGCTACCATGCAAATTCCATATGGGCAAACAAAATCTTATGAAGAAATTTCTGCGATGATTAAGCCAGAAGGGAAGTTAACAGAAGTAAGATTATTATCAAGAGCTGTCGGAACTGCATTAGGTAAAAATGCTGTAATGATTGCAATTCCTTGTCATCGGGTAATAGGGAAGAATGGTAAACTTAAAGGTTTTGCAGGTGGACTTGAAGTTAAAGATTATTTGTTAAATCATGAAATGTTAAGATTATAGACTTTAGATTATTTAATTTTTTAAATTGTAAAAATTGTTCGGGTGTCAAAAGCATCAAAGCAGTGATAGGTGATAAATGTTGATGAAATCGCCAAATATTGGACATTACAAGCAATCTGGCATTAAGTCATCGTCGAGCAAAATCTGACTAATTACAATAAATGAAAATCATGCTTTTGACACCCGAACCAAAAATTGTTTAATTTGTTAAATATTTATTTATTTTAAATTAAAATAGCCATTTGTAGAAAGGAGCGTATGATTTAGCCGTTAACTATATCATACAAAAGCAGCAATGAAAAAAGTACAAATATTTAATAAAATACCTTTAGATGCACCATCAACATTTTTAAACCCAGTACCAGTTATAATGCTTTCTTGTCGAGGAACATCCAAGGAATATGACAAACCAAACATTATAACTCTTGCATGGGCTGGAACAATTAACTCTGAACCACCAATGCTTTCCGTATCAGTTCGAAAATCAAGATTTTCGCATAAGCAAATACTTGAATCAGGTGAGTTTGTAGTGAATCTTGTTAGCGAAGAATTGCTTGAAGCATGTGATTTTTGCGGAGTAAAGTCGGGTAGAGATTTAGATAAATTTGAGAAATGTAAATTAATTACAGAAAAAGCAAATGGTCTCGAAATTGCCCCTTCAATAAAAAATAGTCCGGTTTCAATATCTTGCAAAATTACGCAGGTAATTGAATTGGGAAGCCACGATATGTTCCTTGCAGAAATTGTTGCTGTTGATGTAGCCGAAAATTTATTTAGGCGAAACGGTAAGATTGATTTAGGTCAAGCAAAACTTGTAACATTTTCACATGGCGAGTATTGGTCCCTTAAAGAGACTATTGGCTTTTTGGGCTATTCAGTAGCGGCAGATGATGTAAAGGCGAGAAGAATGCCAAAGCGCAGGCGAGAAGGATTGCCAGTAAAATCAAAAAAGAAAAAGAAATGATTTGTTTTGGAGGTGTTTTGATTGAGTATTTTTTATACAGATAATACATTTTAAAAATTAAAAACAAATCCATACAATAGCGATTTAGAATATACAAATGATTACATAATGTTTACACATGGAGGAATTTCTGCTGAAAGAGTGATTTCTTCAAAACAAAAAGGTAAAATCGAAATAAATATAGATGCGCCTTACATTGCAGGAGTAAGATTCTATTTTGATACTGAAAAAATAGCAAACGACGGTATGTTAACAAGAGATGGTGCTCATGTAAAAGTTAAGAAATGTTTACCCCTAGAAAAATATCTTATATGGATAGCTACTCCTGATATATTGAGAATGTCTGAAAATACAACTCCACGAATATTTGCTGAAAAATCTGATGCAATATTTTTTGAGAAATTTAGTGTATTTTTACCACGGGATACTTGTTCTTAATTAGAATTTGTCATATTAAAAAATACTGAATTTTTTCTCAGTGCTTTCTAATCGCAAATTACCAAAGTGTACTATTTTTTATTCATTGTCTTAATCTAAGACGAATTTTAATTAAATAAATGATATTATTTAGTAACAAGAATTTTCTTTAATTTAGCAAAATGTGGTACGCCATCTTCCATTGGAGGATATGATTCACCCTTTATTAAAGGAAGTACGTAATCGATATAAGGTTGTAACAACCCATTGCCTTCTTCGTTAATCCATTCTCTTGGAATCTTGCGCTCAGTATTTGCAACATCGTCAAGAGGAATTAATTTGATTTCAAATTTATACTCACCAGTTTCGGGTCTTGAACAACCGACCATATAATCTGTCATGCCTTCAATCGCAGATTTAACAGCTGTCTGACCTGCAAGGAAAGATTCTTCAACATCTCTTTTAGAACCACAATGAGCTGCACAGCGTTGTAATAATGAGAACTCAATACCACGTACTTTACATCCGATTTTTTCTTTAAGATAATTTGCAAGAATAGTTGCTGCGCCGCCTAATTGTGCATGTCCGAATGCGTCACGCTCAACTTCACCAACCAGTTCCGGGATGTATCTGCCATCAGCTGCTTTAACGCCTTCAGAGACTGCTATAATACATTTTAAATCTTTACTGTAAATTTTCTTTACATCTTCGAGCATTTTATCAATATCAAAATCGATTTCTGGAAGATAAATTAAGTCAGGTCCCTGACCTTTAAATGCAGAAATCGCAGTTGCTGCAGTTAACCAGCCAGCATTTCTTCCCATAACTTCAACAACAGTAATCATTCCTGTGTCATAAACACGTGCATCATGATATACTTCCATTGTTGATGTCGCAATATATTTTGCTGCTGAAGAGAACCCAGGGCAGTGGTCTGTGCCAAAAAGATCATTATCAATTGTTTTAGGAACTCCCATTACACGACATTCCCAATCAGCTTTTTGCATAAATTTAGATATTTTATTACAGGTGTCCATTGAATCGTTGCCACCATTGTAGAAAAAATAACGGATATTGTGCTTCTTAAATACTTCAACAATTCTCTTATAATCTGTATCATCAACTGAAGCATCTTTAAGTTTATATCTGCATGATCCAAGAGCAGAAGACGGAGTAGTTTTAAGTAATTCAATCTCGTATGGATCTTCAAGACCAATATCATAGAATTTTTCATTAAGAATTCCTTTGATGCCATTAGCTGCTCCATAAACTTTTTCAATAACACCAATTTGTTTCAGAGCTTCAGTAAAAACGCCTGCAGCACTTGCATTAATAACAGAAGTAGGACCACCTGATTGTCCAAAAATTGCATTTCCAACTAACTTATTCATTAAAAAATCCCCCTTTGATAAATATAACGTATTTTATATTTATTATATAAATGTTTATCCTTAAAATTATTTATATTCTTATTTTGCACATTTATATAAAAACCAAACGATAAAATAATAACACGAATTTTAAAATGATTCAAGAAAAAAGAGTTATACATAATTAATAACAAAAAACCTTTAAGAGCTGTTTGTTTTTACATAATCATTTGTTTTAACGCAGAAAGTGCTGAATATTTAAAGAATTTATGTAAATAAAAAATTTAATCCAATATTTTTCTGTTTTAAAAATCATTTCATCGATGCGCACAAATTTAGATGAATAGTAATAATATATTTTAGCTCCCTTAAAATAACCAAAAATTGACGGTATTGCCTGAAATTATAAAAATTATTAAAGTGTCACAAATGGCTTCAAATCAAGTATTTATGGACTTGTGAGTAGGGGGGCAAAAATTATTTTATAAATATTTCAAAAAACCTATTGACAAAACGAGTGTGCATAAGTATAATTCCAATGTACTTGCGAGACGCCGGTACGGACTAATCGTGGTGGGATTAGCTTAGTCGGTTAAAGCGCCAGTTTGTGGCACTGGAGATCATGGGTTCAAGTCTCATATTCCACCCCACAATTTATAGAAAAATAGCGTCTTGTTCCGATGGGATGTCGCCAAGCGGTAAGGCACGGGACTTTGACTCCCGCACTCGATGGTTCAAATCCTTCCATCCCAGCCATGAGTAATTAGCTCAGTCGGTAGAGCACTTGACTTTTAATCAAGGGGTCCGGAGTTCGAGCCTCCGATTACTCACCAAAAAGCCTTCGAGAAATCGAAGGCTTTTTTTGTTCCATTTCAATTTCAAATTAAATGTTAAATTTATACAATCAATAAAAAACAATATATAAAATGCAAAATCCTTAATATAATGAGTTTGCGAAAATCTAAAACACTTAATTAAGCATATTAAATATAAAAATAATAGATATGATATACGATTTTCTTTTATTAATAGGTTTAGATAATCTTAAATCGAAATCATAATCGGTTTTCTTTCTTTAAAATATGTAATTTTGTCAAAGCCAGTTGATTTTAAAAGACCTTTCGTCTCATCATATAAAACAAGGATATTATTTAAGCTGTGTGCGTCTGATCCAAACGAAACTAGTTCGCCGCCCATTTCTTTATATCTTTTAAGAATGTCTACATCAAATAAATAGTCATTTCGATTTTCGCCTCGAAAAATTGCAGAAGTTCGCGTATTTAACTCTAAAGATTTGCCATTTTCAATACAAAGTCTGAAAATTTCATCAAATCTGTCGCTATGATTGCGATAATACATTTTTCTATCAGTGTATGAGGCATATCTTGAAATATAATCAAAATGTCCAACTATATCAAATTCTGAACAATTGATTAGCGAATGGATAATCATCTCAAGATAACTGTCGTATACATCTTGTTGATTTTTTTCATAAATGCTACGGTCAAAAAATGGATCACACCCTAAAACATAATGTGTTGAACAAATTATTGAATCAAATGGATATTTTAAAGAAAATGAGTTAAAATATTCGCCAAGGTGCTCCAAATAACCATATTCCACTCCAAAAAGCACCGGAAAAGAACGTTGGTTTGTATCCTCAAAAGTATTTTTTGTTTTGATATATAAATCAAAGTAACTGACAGGATCAAATATAAGCTGCGCTTCTTTAATTGGATAATCATAATCATAATGTTCTGTTGTGCATAAAATAACATCAGGCTTTTCCAAAACATATGAAATGAGCTCAAAGAGAGATAGAGAAGCGTCATCGGAATTTTCTTTTGTATGAATATGTGAATCTACAAGCATATTTCCTCCAATTTTCTTGAATTGTTTTACAAAAGGTCTACTTATGTATTATAATTGAAATGTTAACAAAATGGAATTAAATAATAAAGGGGAATAACAATGGAAAAGAAAAAAACAACAAAAGCTTCAATTGATAAAAACCCGAGTGTTTCTGATGAATTTAATGAATCTACCGATAAGAAGCAATCAAATAAAGCCCACGCTAAGGAACTTAAAAAGAAACTATTTGCAGAATACAAAAACATTTGGGATACTTCATCAAAAGACGACTATGAAGACGCCTATGCTTTTGCAGACGAATATAAAAGATTCCTTGATATTGGTAAAACTGAGAGAGAATGTGTTATAACAGTAATTGAAGCATGTGAAGAACTTGGTTTCGTTAATATTGACGAAACGGATGTTTTAAAACCTGGCATGAAAGTATATCGCTCTATTAAAGGGAAGGGTGTTATAGCCGCTGTTATAGGGAAGAAACATGCTATGGATGGCTTTAACCTTTTAGGAGCTCATATTGATGCCCCAAGAATCGATCTTAAACCATCTCCAATTTATGAAGAAGACGAAATGGTATTTATGAAAACCCATTATTATGGAGGCATTAAGAAGTATCAGTGGGTTTCTATACCTTTAGCAATACATGGTGTTGTAATGAGAAGTGATGGTAGCAAGATAACAGTTTGTATTGGTGAAAAAGATGATGATCCAGTTTTTACAATCACAGATTTACTACCTCACTTAGGTCAGGAGCAAATGGCAAAAAAGGCATCTGAAGTCATTAAAGGAGAAGATCTTAATATTCTAATCGGAGGACTTCCTTTTACAAAAGAAGAAGTTACACAAAAATATAAACTTGCAGTTATAAAGCTACTCTTTGACGAATATGGAATCAACGAAAAGGACCTTGTAAGTGCTGAACTTGAAATTGTACCTGCATTTAAAGCAAAAGATGTTGGTTTTGACAGAAGTTTCATAGGGGCATATGGTCAGGATGACAGAGTTTGTGCATTCCCCGCATTAGTTGCAGTTACTCAGCAAGAGTTGCCAAAAAAGACTTGTGTTTGTATCCTTACCGATAAAGAAGAGATTGGAAGCGACGGTAATACTGGAGCTCAGTCTAGACTTTATGAGAATTTTCTTGTAGAAATCTATGCTAAAACATCAGGACAATATGATGAATTAGGCTATAGAAAGTGTATTGCAAATTCCAAAATGCTTTCTGCAGATGTATGTAATGGTTACGATCCGACATATTCATCAGTATCTGACCCTAAAAACTCAGCTTATATGAGCAGAGGTATATGTCTAGAAAAATATACTGGTTCAAAGGGTAAGGCTGGTGCAAGTGATGCTAACAGCGAATTTTTTGCAGAAGTTATTAGGGTTCTTGAAGCAAATAATATTCCATGGCAAACAGGAGAACTTGGTAAAGTTGATATAGGTGGAGGTGGAACTATCTGCAAATACATGGCAAACATGGGCATGGAAGTTCTTGACTGCGGAGTTCCTGTTCTTTCTATGCATGGACCTTTCGAAGTAACAAGTAAAATAGATTTGTATTATACCTATCTAGCATATAAAGCATTCATTGAAACTGTGTAAATTAAAGTTTTTACTAAATTTCATATTATTAAATTTTATGTAAAAATTGATACAAAATACACCTATAAAAACAAGAACTGAATGCATAAAAGACACTTTATATTTTAAGACCCTTAATATAAAAAACTCAACTTTTCCACCCACTTTTGGGACCTGAACCTTGAAAAATTCATATATAAAATGCACATTAACACTACAAAAAAGCCCCCATTTGTGGTATAATAGAATCGTCAAAATCCAACAATACCAACACTCAGCAGGATTTTTATGAATTCTATTATAACAGATAATTAATCAGACATTGTTTTTCTAAGATACGCTATGCTGTCTTTAGAAACAAGAAATTCGACTGATGAGCGCACAATAGGTGATTTGTTTTACTTCTTGAAAGAAGAATTAGTGGATATTGAACTCTCTCACTCACTGATGTTGTTGATTGATATTCTCCGAAAGGTGCTAAATAATTTTCCAATGTTAAGTCAAGATCTCGCTAATGAAATTATGGATACGTTTATAAATGCAATTCCACTACCTTTAAAGCATAGATTGTTGTTATGTGCATGACTATATAGATTTTTCAAGGTTCAATACCATTTTTGAGGGTGGGAAAGTTGAGTAAAAAACTAGAAGTGAACTACAAAATATTTAGAAGAGAACCAGAAAATAAAATTAGTAAGATTTAAAGATAATTTGCAAGACTTTAAAGAGCTTTATAGCAGAATTAATAGAGATTTAAAAGAAGATTAGTAAAATTAAAATAGAATTTCAAAAGGAAATTTAAATGAATTGTAGTCTTTGTCCAAGAAAATGTGACTTGAATGGTGAAAATCATTCAAGCCTTTCAAAATTAAATAAGAATATAAACTATTGTGGTAAAAATAATGATGACTCTTTGATTCTGTTATCCAAAGTAATGATTCACAATTGGGAAGAACCATGCATTAGTGGTAAATCAGGCTCTGGAGCAATTTTTTTTGGAGGATGTAACTTAGGGTGTTCTTTTTGTCAGAATTTCAATATTACTAATCGGACAAATCCAAAAGGAGACCAGGTTAGTACTAATAAAATTCAAGAAGAAATGATTTTTCTTGAAACCCAAGGTTGTCATAATATCAATTTTGTTACTGGAACTCATTATTTACCGCAATTAGTAGAAGTAATGAAAAACTCCAGATGCCAAGGTATGACTTTGCCATTTTTATGGAATTCAAGTTCCTATGAAACAGAAAAGCAAATTGATTTGTTGAATGATGTTATAGATATTTATCTTCCTGATTTGAAATTTATTAGCAGCTATTTGTCATCAGAAATTTCTTGTGCACCTGATTATTTTGAAACTGCGTCAAAAGCGATAATTGCAATGAAGAGACATAAACCTGTAAATAGATTTAAAAATATAATGAATGAATTCAGAATAAACATAAATAATACATTAATAAATACTACATGCGGATGTAATAACATCACATCTAATAACAAACTTAATAATAACCAGAATAACCAGAATAACCAGAATAACCAGAATGATAAAATGCAGAAATATATTAACAATGCGCAAAAGGATATTTGTAATTCTATGTCAGAAAATCTACTTGATTTAAAAGATATAAATAATTTGAAATATGATGAGAATAATTGTTTTGTAATTCAGGAAGGACTTATTCTTAGACATTTAGTTCTACCTGGATTTTATAAGGATTCAATCAAGATTCTTGAGTGGATTGAAGCAAATCTGTCAAACGAAACAACAATATCATTGCTTTCACAGTATATACCAGATTATTACGAAAAAGGATGCATTCAAAATAACCGGGTAGTTAATCCATCATTAAACCGCAAACTAACAACATTCGAATATGAAAAAGTTGTAAATAAAGCGTTAAGCCTTGGATTCAAAAATATTTATATTCAAAAAAGAGAATCTGCAATAAATGATTTCGTTCCTACTTTTTAATATTTGCAAGTGGGTTGCTCTCAATTGCAGTATGCAGTTGCTCGCTGTCAACGTGTGTATAGATTTCGGTTGTTGAAATGCTTTCGTGACCTAATATTTGTTGTAATGCACGGATATCAACTTTACCGTATTTATACATAAGGGTTGCAGCAGTATGGCGAAGTTTATGAGTCGAATACCTTTTTGAGTCAATTCCTGAGCTTTTCAAATAATTTTTAACTAGAACTTGAACTTGTTTAGCGCTTATTCTTGTTCCTAAACGACTTATAAACAAAGCATCCTTATCTTTTCTGTTACCAAGTCTTGCACGGTCATCCAGCCATGCGCTAAGAGAACTGATACATGCAGAATTAAGATATATCGTTCTTTCTTTTGCACCTTTGCCAAGAACTTTTATTGTTTCTTCCAAAATATCGTTGATGTCAATTTTTACAAGCTCAGATAATCTCATGCCACAGTTTAAAAACAGGGTTAGAATACAGTAATCTCTGTTAGAAAAGGTTTTAACATTCTCAGATGCCGAAATAAGAAGTCTTTTACTTTCTTCAAGTGTAAGATATTTAGGCAGTCTTTTAACTTGTTTCGGAGATTCAAGCTCAACTGTAGGGTCTTCATTTATTAATCGTCTTTTAGATTTTAAATAATGAAAAAATGATTTCAAGGAAGCTATTTTCCTTGCTCTTGTTGCCGATGATCCTTTCCTTGTATTGCTAACATAAGTAATAAAAGCATAAAAATCATTTATATCAATTTTTTTGATTAACTCTTCTGATATATCGTCAATAGGAATTTCAGAAATTTCAATATCATCAGGCACCATTTTCTTGTATCTCTTAATGAAACGAAAAAATAAAACCAAATCGTACCGATATTCTTTCATCGTTAGGGGAGAGCGCTCTTTTATTGCCTGCATATAGCCCATATACTGATCGAGTTCCTGAAAAGTATTTTTATCCATTAACTTTTTGTCCTCCAATTATGATTCTTATAACTATATAAAATCAAATATACTAACTATTATAACGTTTTTACTATTCTATTGCTGAACAATTTTATAAATATTTTACTATTACCCCACAATATTATTGCCTAATATTTATTTCGTGTTTATAATAAGGATTGCAAACATATTATACAATAACAAATGGCTCATAAACGCTTTATAATTAGCTAAGATAACAGAAAATATAAAATAATTGCAAAGGTATTGATATCAGACATATTATCTGATAAAATAGGCATAAATAAAAACATTTGTCCACAACACATGGACTGCAAAGGAGCATTAAATGCAAGGAAAACTAAAAGTAGGTATTATAGGAGGAACAGGATATGTAGGACAGAGGTTTGTAACAATATTAAATAGTCACCCATGGTTTAATGTGACTGAAATTGCAGCATCACCAAGATCTGCCGGGAAATCATATGAACAAGCTGTTGAGGGAAGATGGAAAATAGATGAAGAAATACCTGAATCTATTAAAAATTTAATTGTTCGTAGTACTGATGATATTGAAGAAATGTGTTCTAAAGTTGATTTTGTTTTTTGTGCAGTAGATATGAAAAAGGACGAAATTAAGGCTCTTGAAGAAAAAATAGCAAAAACAGAAACTCCTGTAGTTTCAAATAATTCAGCTCATCGCTGGTCAAAGGATGTTCCGGTTATAATTCCGGAAATCAATCCTGAACACGCTAAAATCATTGAGTCCCAAAGGAAAAGATTAGGGACCTCTAAAGGTTTTATCGCAGCTAAACCGAATTGTTCGATACAAAGCTATGTCCCGGCACTTCATGCGCTTTATGAGTTTGGTATTGAATCAGTAAGTGTTTGCACATATCAGGCAATTTCAGGAGCAGGAAAGACCTTTTTAGACTGGCCAGAAATGGTTGGGAACTTAATTCCATATATTGGTGGGGAAGAGGAAAAAAGTGAGCAGGAGCCTTTAAGAATATGGGGCAAAATTGAAGGTGAAGAAATTATTAAAGCCGAAAAACCAGTTATTTCAGCACAATGTTATCGTGTAGCTGTTCAAGAAGGACATACTGCCGCGGTTTCTGTAAAATTTAAAACTAAGCCTACTAAGGAACAAATACTTGAATGTTGGGCAAATTACAAGGGAGAACCACAAACTTTAAATTTACCAACTGCACCAAAACAGTTTCTAAAATATATATCTGAAGATAATCGTCCACAAGCAAAATTAGATTGTAATTACGAAAATGGTATGGGTGTTACTATTGGACGATTGAGAGATGATTCAATATTTGACTATAAATTTACCTGTCTTTCCCACAACACAAAGCGGGGAGCGGCCGGTGGTGCTGTTTTAACAGCTGAACTTCTTGTCTCAAAAGGATATATTGTTAAAAAGTGAACCCGCTTTCGGAGATTTTAATGACGCTAGTTTTGATTATGATGCAAACAAGGAATTTTTAACATAAAATGAATATTTTACATCTTTTATAGATTTAGGTTTAAACATTTTAAATCTTTTATAGATTAAGGGTTAATAGAATAATGGAGCGAGAAATTGATGTTAATAAGATTACAGGGAAAAAGTAATAATAAAAAAGTTGTAATTTTTGATAAAATCAAACTTGCTCCTATTTTAATTTTACTGATTGCTTTTATTTTAACTTCCAATAATTTTGTAAATGCAAATGAGAACTGGCCGACAATCAAAGAAATCAAAGCCGATGCCTATGTCGTAATTGATAAAAACACAGGCAACATCCTTTTAGAGAAAAATTCAACCAAAAGAGTTCATCCTGCTAGCTTGACTAAGCTCATTACAGCAATTATAGGACTTGAAACACTTGATTTAAATCAGGAAATCACAGTTTCTAAAACTGTGGATTCACTATCTGACAATGAATCAAAACTGGATCTTATTCCAGGGGAAAAATTGCAGTTCCAAGAACTTTTGTATGGATTGCTTTTGTCTTCTGGTAACGATGCTGCAGTTGCTATAGCAGAGGCAGTCAGCGGAAATAGAGATGCATTTGTTTTACAAATGAATAATAAATCCAAGGAAATTGGTACCAAAAACAGTTCCTGGAGCAATCCACAAGGAATCACCTCAACTTTAAATTATTCGACTTCATTTGATTTAGCAATAATTACAAAATACGCCATGCAAAATGAAACATTTAAAAAAGTTGTCAGTACTAATGTTTACTCAATGGCAATAACTAATAAACATCAATTTAACGGATGGAATATTTTAGAAAACACAAGCAAACTCATGCGATTCCAGGAAACATATTTCGCATCCGATTTAATATATTCAATATCAGGAGTTAAAACTGGAACGACAGATGCTGCAGGAAGCAATCTGATATCCACAGCGCATATGAAGAATGGGCTGGAGCTCATATGCGTTATCAACGGTGTCCGTGATGATTATTCAAAAAACATTTGGGCATATACAAGAACATTATTTGAAGAAGCATCAAAAATTACCTCAGGAATTCAACCTATTTTGACTAAAAATATTTCTATAAAAGAGATTACTGACGATAGAGCAAAATTGTATCCTTCAAAATCATTTTCTTTGTTTATTGGTGATAATCCCAAGGTTGATGTAGTTATAAATAAAGATGGCAATGATATTGTTGTTAAAACTTTAGCTGATAGTAAAATATTATTTAAAACAATTGCTACAACGGATATACAAAATAACCCAAGTTCAAAAAATTCATCAATAAATTCAAATACTAGTAATAGCATGAGCCAAAACAGCGATAATGAGAGCAATCCTATCATAACAAATGAATCTAAAACACCTTTTGACAAATATAAGATATATATAATCCTGTTTCTTTGCATGATATTTTTATTTGGTGCAGGCTATATAATAGTTTTAAGCAGAAGAACAAAGCGTAAATATAAATATAAAATAAAAAACAGAAAATAATTAAATGTAACTCCGAGTGTTAATGTGTATGGATAATTTTGTATTTTACTAAACTATCCTATTTATAAATAGCCAGATGATGGTTTGGTCTTTTTAAATTGGAATGTTTTTCAAAAGAAAGGTCTTAAAAGATATTAAAAGGGGTGTGTGAAAAACCGTTAATGTCGCAAAATAATAATTTTGTCTAATTCAGAAGAAGATAAACGATAATATTATCAAACTGCAGTAAATTCAGCAAAATAATCACTTTTAAAATAGGCAACCAAGTAATTTGAAAAATTGATAAATCTGAAATTAAAAATGATTTTTAAATACATTTCACATCGCCATGTATTCTTATAATCTTATAATATATCAATATTTTCATTATAATTATTTCGTTTTTTATAAAAAAGGAATTGCATCATTTAGCAATTCCAATTTTATTTGATTCTTATAGCAATTTTATTAGATTCCTATCATTCTAAATATTTCTTTGAGATCTCTGAATGGATTAAAAACTATAAATAAGATTGTCAGGATTAATGCACAAATTGCTGCAACTAATATATTTCTTAAAGTCCTCTGATTTTGCTCTGACCGAACCTTTTTATCGACTCTTGAAGTTGTTGTATAACCTCTGAGTTTATAAACTTTTGGCTTTCTAAAGTTTTTAAACCCTCTGAATTCAGATTTTGTATCAGTCCAACCCTTTTTGGCAACAGGTTTCATAGAATTATAAAATTTAATAATTTTTTCCTTGAAATTAGGCATTAACATCAGCTCCTTAAATTTAAATCATATATAGTGTATCATAAAAGTTGTAATTTTCATATATTTAGATAAACGAACATTTGTTTTGACAATAAATTATGATTATGATATACTAATGACATGATTTTTATCCATTCAGACAAATTTGGAGGTAGATTAATGAAGAATATTACACCTAAGACTACCAAACGCGAGTTTACTAGATCAACGATAGACAGTACATTGATTAAAATTTTTGATTATATTAATAAGTTTATTGATGCCGAAGGATATCCTCCATCTGTTAGAGATATATGTCAAGGAACGGGAATTAAATCAACTTCTACAGTTCATTCTCATTTAAAAAGATTACAGGAGGCTGGTAAACTAGACTATACAGCCGGCCTCAGAAGAGCAATTTCAATTAATGATTCATCTCCTAAACATGCTCTTGAAATTGACCGTTCAATAATCCAAATGCCTTTATTGGGTGTTATAACTGCTGGTGCTCCGATTTTAGCACAAGAGAACATAGAGAGAACTCTTCCCTTTTCTGCAGACTTTTTTTCTGACAAAGGCGATGTTTTTGCATTAAAAGTTCGCGGAGATAGTATGATGAATGCAGCAATTCTTGATGGAGATTATGTTATAATTCAAAAACAAAATACAGCAAGACTTGGTGATTATATTGTTGCTCTAATAGAAGACGAAGCAACCGTCAAAACTTTTATTAAAATAGACGGCAAACCTTATCTTCGACCAGAAAACCCTAAGTATAATCCAATTCCTTTTTATAATGAGAATTGCCAGATTTTAGGTAAAGTCGTAGGCGTTTTCAGAACTTCTGTATAATATTTATTTATTAATGATAATCGCTTTTTCTCAGTAAGTAATATAACTTTATTAAGCAAATGAATTTATTGAAAAATCGCTATTTGTACAATATTAATTTGACTAGGTAAAGTGCATTCTTGCTAAATATAATCAAGAATATCCGGTTATACTGAGTAAACGCTTTAATCTTGTATTTATTTATACGAAACTAATTGATTTGGAATAATAATCGATTTTTAACATTGGTAATTATTATTGATGTTTTCTTTAGTTGGTTTATTATGATTATTGTAATAATTGTCAGATAGTTTATAAATTTCAGTATTTGTATTATCAGAATAGTTACAAATACTATTATAATAATTATTTGATTTATACAAATCATTGAATATGTAATTTACACTTTTTACAGGCTTTATAATTATAATCCCTGATTTCATTATCATAAACTGGCAACCATTACCGTTTGCTAAGATGATAACATTTGAATCAAATCCAATGATAATACCAGATTCATTTGTGCTGTTTGTCAGACTTACTGATACTTCTATTTTTTCGTGCCTGCAATTATTGAGAAATGCATCTTGAATGCTAAATGGCTTTGACTTAGCATGATTATAGTTTTCAGATTGATTGTACTTGGAATTATAAATATCCTTTTGCGTCTTATGAAAAGATGTCTCCTCATCTTTTAGTGAGTTGCTTGATTTTGGAGAATTTTGCGAATTTCTAGCATCCATTTTTATTTCTTCCTTTTCAAATGTTTTTATTAACAAAGTTAATATACTTATATTGTTACATAAAAATACAAATATTTTAATATCATATATCATAAATATTTAAATTTATTGGAAATATTTTTTATTTATAGGAGTTTTAGGAACAAATAATATCTATAATCTCTTTTGTGTTCTTATTGTTAATCCAAATTAGACTATCCATTTTTCTAAACCATGTGAGTTGTCTTTTGGCATAATTTCTTGTTGACTGCTTTACTTGGTTTATCGCATCATCAAGAGATATTTCATTTTTTATATAGGGAAAAAATTCTTTATAACCAATTGCTTGATAAGCAGTATTAGAAAGTAATGGATATTCTTTAAGTAATTCAACTATTTCTGCTAACAGTCCATCTTCAATCATTTTATCAACTCTTCCATTAATTCTGTCGTAAAGAATTTCACGATCATGATTTATACAAAACGAGCTGAATTTAAAATCTGGACCTTTTTCTTTTGACTTAATGTTCATTTGTGTTTTAGTCATACCGGTAAGACGATAAACTTCTATAGCTCGTAAGATTCTTTTGGTATCATTTAAATGAAGAATGCTTGCAGAATCTGGGTCTACTTTTTGTAATTCATCATAAATTGCTTCAATTCCAGACTCTTTAAATATATTTTCAAGTTCTTCTCGTAATTTCATATCAGTCTTTACAGGAATAAACACAGTGCCTTCAATCATAGCGGATAAATATTGTCCAGTTCCTCCACACAAGACTGGAGTTTTACCTCTTGATAAAATATCTTTAATAGTTTCTGTTGCCATTTTTTGGTAATCAGCAACACTAAATGTTTGTGTTGGTTCGAGGATATCGAGCAAATGGTGTTGTACCCCTTCTCTTTCTTGGATTGTTGGTTTCGCAGTTCCAATATTCATATTTTTATATAATTGCATTGAATCTGCGCAGACTATTTCACCGTCATTTTTTTTGCACAGTTCAATAGAAACAGATGTTTTACCGCTTGCTGTTGGTCCTGTTATAATTATTACTGATCCATCTAAATGATTTATTAAATTATCGTTTTCATTTCTGTAATCATTTTTCATATTCATGTAACAATCCGTTTAAAGTTTTTTTCTATTTCATATTTGCTCATTTTCATTAAGACAGGTCTGCCATGAGGACAATGAGTTGGATTAGGAATTCTTTGGAGTTCAGAAATTAGATGATCAATTTCTGTCAAGTTAAGATTTTCTTTTGCTTTAACCGCTGCCTTGCAGGCAATAGAATAAAGTGCATTTGAAATTGTTTCTTCAGTAGGGATGTTATTTTGATTAGATATTAAATCAAGGATTTCACTAAATGCACCTTTTAAGTTAAGCATCGCAGAATCAAATGGAACTGTCCTTAATAAAATTGTTTGAACACCAAATATTTCGCACTCAAATCCAAGTTCAGAAAGAATGGTTATTTCATCTTTTACGATTACTATTTCACGTGATGTTAATTCGATAAGCTCAGGTGTGATAAGTTGCTGTGCAATTGGAATATGGTTTTTATATTTTTCAACAAGTTTTTCAAATAAAATTCTTTCATGTGCTGCATGCTGATCAATCATTATAAAATTGTTTTCAATCTCAAGAAGTAAATAAGTATTAAACAATGAACCTAGATATTTTGCATTAGCCAATTCGTTAATTTTGATTTCAGAATTGTTTGATTTAGTCTCTGACTCATTTATTTTTTTAAAATTGTCATATTCGGTAAATTGCTCATTAGGACTGTTATCATTAAGGTTCATAGAGTTTTTAACGTCTTCATCTTCATTTGATTTATATATATCTGTTGGCTCTTTTACTATTTGATTTTCTGCAATATTATTATTTTCATCGTTTCTAATTTCATTATCGGCTCCAATAAAATTTGTAAAATTTGAATTTATGACATTAATATCTCTTGAAAAGTTAGAATCTACTGGGTTTGTCTGAGCATCTTTAAAAAAATTAGAATTGTAACTTGGATTTTGATTGTTATTAGAATTTATTGCATTTTCAGTAGTATTATTATTTAAATTCAATAAATCATATCTATCTATTTCTGAAGTTTTTCTATTATTATTATTATTATTATTATTATTTATCTCAATTTGTTGATATTTAATTTCTGGTTCTTGTAGATTAGAAACAGTATCCGCACAGCCTAATTCATTACTCTGTCTTGGATTTGTGTTATTACTTTCTTTGTTATTATAATGCATCTGTTGAATGGAAATTCCAGTTGCAAGTGCTTCTTTAACGGCATGAAGTGTAGCAAGAAACGCCTCATTGTCGTTCCAAAATTTAATTTCTGTTTTCTGAGGATGAACATTTACATCGATTAGTGATGGAGAGATTTTATAGTTTAAAACGCAAAAAGTAAACTTACCTTTCATCAATAGGGTTTTATATCCTTCTTCAATTGCTGCGGATATTGTTCTTGATTTTATATACCGGTTATTAACAAAAATACTTTGTTGTTGTCTTGTGCTTTTACAAATTTCAGGTTTACCAATGAATCCATCAACTTCAAAATATTCAGTCTTGTAATTAATAGGAATTAGTCCGTCAACAACATTTTTGCCATAAACTGAAAATATTGCACTTTTTAAATCGTTATTTCCTGGTGAATGAAGAATTTCCTGGTTATTTGAAAACAATCGAAATGAAACATCGGGTCTTGAAAGAATAAATCTTTCAAGAATGTCCGTAATATAGGAAGTTTCTGTAGAATCTTTTTTTAGAAATTTATATCTTGCTGGTGTATTATAAAATAAATATTCTATTAATATATTTGTTCCTTCAGAACATCCCGATGGAGAATGTTCAATAATGCTTCCATCTTCTATTCTCACTATTGTCCCAGATGATTCACCAATTTGCTTTGTTTTTAATGTAACTTTTGAAACTGCTGCAATACTTGCTAGTGCTTCCCCACGAAATCCCATAGTTTTAATCGTATCAAAATCCATAACACTAGTAATTTTACTTGTTGCATGTCGAAGAAATGCTAATTTTGCATCTTCCCTGTCCATCCCGGTTCCGTTATCAATAACAGAGATTGCAGTGATTCCTCCGCTTTGAATTGAAACTGTTATTGCTGAAGCGTTTGCATCGAGTGCATTTTCGCACAATTCTTTAACAACAGAGGCAGGACGTTCAACAACTTCGCCTGCAGCTATCTGGTTGGCTGTAAAAGAATCAAGTATCTTTATATTCGACATAACACTCTCCATTTCAAATATATTAACTATTTCATTCAATAAATTCCATTTTTGACAATTCTTATCATAACTTATGTTCTGTTTTACGAATCTTGTTATAATTTATATTGAGCTATGCTAATCATATTATAACTCATATAAAATTTAAAATGATTATCGAGTTTACTCAGTAAGTATTATAAATCCATATTCTATAGAAAATTTGAGAAATCACTATTTCTACAATATCAATTTGGCAGTTACAGTGCATTCTTGCTTTATATACTCAAGAATATCTGGTTATACTGAGTAAACAATATAGTTTTGAAATTTAGTTATTTTTAATATTCTTAGCTCTGTTCGATAAACCATACAAAAGATTCATTGCATCCAAAGGCGTCATTTTCTGAACATCAATCAATTTTAGTTCATCGATTATCCCATCAGTATTACGAAGCAATAATGATGATGTGAAGATGTCTACTTGACCTTCCATTATCTTTAATGACTTTTTTATCCTCAATTTGTCTTTCATACGATCTTTTTCGAGAATTGATAAAATTTCCTTTGCTCTATTAACAACTTTATCTGGTACTCCTGCAAGTTTTGCAACTTCAATTCCGTAACTGTCATCGCATCCACCTGAACTTATTTTATGAAGAAAAACAACATCTCCACTTGACTCATCTACTTCAACATGGTAATTCTTCAAACCTTCGAGTGTATCTTCAAGATCAGTTAACTCATGGTAATGTGTAGCAAACAATGTACGACATCCTAATACATCTTTGGCTGCGATGTATTCGATAACTGCCCATGCAATAGAAAGTCCATCGTAAGTGCTTGTGCCCCTTCCTATTTCATCAAGAATCAGCAGGCTTTTAGGTGAAGCATTTTTTAAAATATGAGCAACTTCATTCATTTCAACCATGAAAGTTGATTGTCCAGAAGAAAGATCATCAGATGCTCCTACACGTGTGAAAATTTTATCGGTTATTCCAATATGTGCACTTTTTGCAGGTACAAAACATCCTATCTGTGCTAATAGAACAATCTGAGCAATCTGCCTCATATATGTCGATTTACCAGCCATGTTAGGACCAGTTATTAAAAGAATTCTTTCATGAGTCTGATCCATAAATGTTGAATTGGGTACAAAATTGCCTTGACCAAGAATTTTTTCTACGACAGGATGCCTGCCGTCGATTATTTCTAAAACATCTGATGAATCAACTATTGGTTTACAATAATTTTCGCGGTCAGAAACTTCACTTAATGAAGTAATAGTATCAATCGTAGATAATATATTAGAAACTTCAAAAAGGCGAGTTATAGACTCCCCTATTTTGTCCCTTACGCCACAAAAAACTTCGTATTCAATCTGTATAAGTTTTTGTTCGGCACCAAGAATTGTTTCTTCCATTTTTGTAAGATCTTCGGTAATGAATCTTTCACAATTTACAAGAGTTTGCCTCCGAACAAAATAAGGTGGAACATTTGCAGTGTTCGAGTTTGATACTTCTATAAGAAAACCAAAATTATTAGTGTATTTAACTTTTAAGTTTTTGATCCCTGTTTTGTCGCGTTCAGTGGCTTCATAATCCATAAGCCATTTTTTGCCATCTACTGATGCTGATTTAAGATGATCAACTTGTTCATTAAAGCCTGGTTTAATCATACCCGCTTCTTTAACTCCGATCGGAGGAAAATCTGTTATTGATTCAGTAATCAAGTCATGAATGTCATTTAGAGTATCAAAGCGTTCATACAAATTTGACCATAAAGGACTCACTAGTCCATTGATCGTTTGTTTTAGTGCCGGAAGCTTCATAAGAGAATTTCTTAATGATATTAAATCTCTCGCGTTAATTGTATAAAGTGAAATTTTGCTGGTTAATCTTTCGATATCGTAAATTCCAGATAATGCTTCTTTAATTTCCTGTCTTTGAATAAAATTCTCTTTTGTTTCTGAAACAGCATCAAGTCTATATAGTATATCTGTTTCCTGAATTAGAGGCTGTTCTATCCATCTTTTTAATAGTCGCCCGCCCATAGCAGTGTGAGTTTTATCAATTGTCCAAAGCAAACTACCTTTTTTTGTTTTGTCTCTCAAGACTTCAGTGATTTCGAGATTTTTACGTGCAATGACATCAAGAATCATGAATTCTTCGACTGTATAAACATTAATGTTTTTTAGGTGCGATGGTATGTTAGTCTGTGTGTTTTTTATATATTCAATTAAACCGGCTACTGCATGAATCCAAATATGATTTTCGGTATCATGTTTGGGGAAAAGAATTGTAAAGTTTTCCTGGGAAAAACTATAATCAGGCAAAGCACTTATTAATGGGCAAAATCTTTGATTTATTTGATTGTAAGCATCAGTTTGTAAAAATGCAGAGTTGCAAATAATTTCGGAAGGATTTTTTTTAGCTATTTCATCGATGAGTTTCCCTTGAGTATTGCCAACAATAAGCATTGTTGCATCGAGAGTTCCAGTTGTTATATCACAAAAAGCAAGCCCGTAAAAAGTCGAAATCATAAATATACTTGCAATATAATTGTTACTTTTTTCGTCAAGGCCCGAAAGATCGGTTACTGTTCCTGGTGTAATAACCTTGATTACTTCACGTTTTACAATTCCCTTAGCAACACTTGGATCTTCAACCTGTTCACAAATTGCAACTTTGTAACCACGTGATACAAGTTTTGAGATATAGGATTCGGCTGCATGATAAGGAATGCCACACATTGGTGCTCTTTCGTCAAGTCCGCAATCTCTGCCTGTCAAAGCGAGTTCAAGTTCCTTCGATGCTTTCATTGCATCATCAAAAAACATCTCATAAAAATCACCAAGCCTGAAAAACATTATACAGTCCTGCCATTTTTCTTTTTGCTCGATGTATTGCTGCATCATGGGTGTTATTTTATCTTTATTAATCTTTGATAAAAGAGTTTCTTCCATAAATCCCTCATCGCTTTTCTATTTATTTAGCATCCGGTTATTTCAATAAGCTCTCCTTCAAGAGAAAAAGTAAGCGCATTGGTTACTTTTACTTTTGCAATACAGCCTTCGAAATCAAAATCTGCATTCTGAAATTTTATAGGTAATTTATTTGAATCAAAAGAAAAATTAATTAACCGATTATGCGGAGTTCTTCCAGTAAGAAAATCATGTTTTTGCTCACTTCTACCTTCAATTAGAACTTCCTGAACTGTGCCTAAAGCTTTCTGGTTTGATTCATAATTACACTTGCTTTGAAGCGCCAACAATCTTTCAAATCTTGATTTTACAACATCTTCCGAAACCTGGTCCTCATAATTTGCGGCAGGAGTTCCTGTTCTTTTTGAATATTGAAAAGTATAAGCACTGTTAAATCTAACTTTTTCCATAAAATCCAAGGTGTCTTGAAAATCCTGTTCGGTTTCGCATGGAAATCCAACAATTATATCCGTTGAAATTGTTATCTCAGGTATTTTTTCTCTCGCATATGAAACAATATCGTAGTATTGTTCCGTTGTATATCCACGATTCATCTTCTTTAAGATGGAATTGCTTCCAGATTGTAATGGCAAATGCAGATGTGGCATAATATTTTCATGTTTCACCATCACATCGATAAGCTTTCGGGAAATATCTTTCGGATGCGATGTCATAAACCGAATTCGTTTAATGCCTTTAATCTCACCGGATTTATCAAGCAACTCGGCAAAATCGCCTGTTTCAAGATCCTTACCATAAGAATTTACGTTTTGTCCAAGAAACATAACTTCTTTATATCCTTGTTCTGAAAGTTGTATCAATTCATCGAGAACATGCTCCATTTTACGGCTTCTTTCTCGACCTCTGACATAAGGAACAATGCAATAAGTACAAAAATTATTACACCCATAAATTATCGTACATAAGGCCCGAAATTTTTTCTTATGTTTAACAGGGAGACCTTCAGAAATGAAATCTTCGTCACCAATGTCATAAACTTTCTTCAAACTGCTAATTTTTTTATAAAGCATTTCGGGTAATTTGTGAAGATCAGAAGGTCCAAAAATAATATCAACAAATCTGTACTTCTCTAAAACCTTTTGGGCATTTTCTTTTTCCTTCATCATACACCCGCATAAAATAACAATTAGTGACGGATCTTTTTTCTTTAGATTGTTGACAATGCCTAGATTGCCAAAAATCTTATCGTTAGCATTTTCTCTTATAGTACAGGTATTAAAGACAATTACATTTGCATTGTCCATTTCATTAGATTCGGAAAAACCTAATTCTTCGAGCATCCCAGCAATTTTTTCGGAATCGTTTTCGTTAAGCTGGCACCCAAAAGTTCTTATATAATACTTTTTATTAATCGAAGCATCTTTAATTTTATCGATAATATTATTCAACTATTTAGCTTCCTTTATAATTTTTGTAAAATCAAAAACACACTCAAACTATTTGCTTATGCTAAGAAATTATCTCCCCTATTTTAACATAAAAACCGAAAAAACGACAGATATTATCGTTTCGACATGTTTCGTCAGATTTCACCAATTTCTTCGTCAATTTCTTAATTAAGTTCTTCGTTAATTACTTTATCAAGTTTTTGTTAAGTTCTTATCTTACTAGGTTACTTAATATCTTGTTTGGAAAATGATTAGACAAATAAATCCACAAAAAGTTGATTTCTAATACATCCATTTCTCGATTTGTTTATATTCATAATGCATATGAGATAATAATTGACTTATTAGACCTATGCGTGAGCTAATGTTATTTATTTAACAAAAATATGTCTATTCAATTCTAAACTTTTTGAGATTTGCTCTTCTAATTTTCCAATCAGGCAGATTTTCTCCAACATGTTTCCAATATAAAGGTGAATGATTTAGGTGAACTAAATGAGATAGTTCATGAATCATAATGTATTCGAATGATTCATAAGGCAAATTACCAGCCAAAAGGTTTATTGATATTATACCCTTTTTATTACAAGTTCCCCACACAGATTTTTGCTTTCTAATATTAACTTTTGAAGGTTTTACCCCATTAAAACAATAAAGAAAATCATTTACAAGATCCGCCGTTTTAAGTCTTAATTGCTCCGTTTCAACAGGAGTCATTGATGGTATTATTATTGAATTTGATTGTTTAACTAAAACCTTATTAACCCAGTTAATTTTTTTGTTAACAAATTCAATAAGTGTCTTATCTGACGTTCTATGTGGAGCACGAACTTCAAGAGATCCATCTTTAAGAACATGGAGTGCAATCGATTTTCTTTTCATTCTGACAACTTTAAATTCTGGTGAGCATTGTTCTTTCATTTTCTAACACAATTAATTCATATAATTACTTAAGATAATTACTTAAGATATTAAATAATTAATTAATTAATTATTTAATCTGATAATTTTAATGAATTAATAAACCTTCCCGATTTCAATATTTTCTAGTGCTTTTTAATAAGTTCAAACATTCTTAACTTCAATATTTTCTAGTGCTTTTTAATAAGTTCAAACATTCCTAATTTCAATATTTTCTAGTGCTTTTTAATAAGTTCAAACATTCCTAATTTCAATATTTTATAGTGCTTTTTAATAAGTTCAAACATTCCTAATTTCAATATTTTCTAGTGCTTTTTAATAGGTGCAAACATTCTTAACTTCAATATTTTCTAGTGCTTTTTAATAAGTTCAAACATTCATAATTTCAATATTTTATAGTGCGCTTTAATGGGTGCAACCCTTACCAATTTTGATATTATAAGTTTAAACCTTTCTCAATAAATAAAAGAGCTCTTTCTTTTGCTTTACCACCAGCATTTATTTGATTATCAAGAAAGTTTGGATGTGACTTTATAAAATTTGTCATAAATATTTTAGGGCTGTCTATAAAATCACAAATCATTAAATATTGTTTTTCGTTAATGTAATTGTTAAGAAAGGCATTTTTGAAAAGGTCTTTTTGAATTAACGCAAATGAATAGAAAGCAATTTCATTGCTTTCCAGAGCTTCTCTCCCTCCCTGATCACGATCAACAATTGCGATAGAACTTGAAATGCAAGCTCCAGTGAATTTAATAGCTGGAATCCAAGCTCTTAAATAACTTGATGCTTCGGTAACTAAATCTGCTATATGCAATGCTTTCTTCCCATTTAAACTATCAGGAGTAACAACAGTTGATTTTGTAAAATCAAAATCGGACTCAAACATTGTTCCATCCTTAAAAATACTAACATGAGGTTTTTTAAGAATTTTCGCAGCCATAATTGAAAAGAAAAAATCTCTTCTTTCGCCGCCAGATATGAAATCAAATGACAATTCTTTTGATTTTACAACAATTAAATTTATTACTTCTCGAAATATTTCATTGCTATCATATTGTTCACTAATTTTTTTATAAAGACGCGATGGGTACAAATCTTTTTCGCCAGCAATAACACCCATATATTCAAGAATGTCTTCTGCGTCTAGCTTTGATCCGTATAAGAAATGAGTATTTATATAATATGGGCCAAGTGTGCCTGATGTGTACCAAAATGGCATGTCTTCAGAACATACTTGAATTGCTTTAGTTTGAAATAGCCATTTGATGATCAAATTTTCCATTAATTTCTCTCCTCTTAGATTAAATTTTCACCTTATCATTTTATATTTACTTTTCTAATTGCTATAGTGTTTACTCTTAATTATTAAAATCTTCTTCAAACCATAATATAATTTACAACCACACAGGCAATACATAGTAATATTTCTTATTAGATACTCAACATAATCTGGTTTTTCCAATAAAATTGAGTGTTTGTTAGTTTTTTACCATAATTCTAAAGTGCCTATTAATTCAGAGACAGAAGCAATTCCCATTTCAGAAAGTAGCGTTTTCGTATCATTAATGATGTCATTACATGCATACGGACTTACAAGGTTTGCTGTACCTATCTGAACAGCAGATGCGCCGGAAACAATGAACTCCAGAGCATCTTTTGCATTCATTATACCACCCATTCCTATTACCGGAATAGAAACTGCTCTGTATACTTCATTAACCATTCTTAATGCAATTGGCTTAATTGCAGGACCAGAAAGTCCACCATAATTATTCCTTAAAATTGGGCGCCTGCTATTTAGGTCAATTGCAAGACCTAAAAAAGTATTTACGAGAGATACTGCGTCAGCACCTGCATTTTCAGCAGCTTTTGCTGTTTCGGTAATACTCGTCGTATTTGGTGTCAATTTAACCCATAAAGGTTTGGTTGAAACTTTTCTTGCCGCTAAAACAACAGATTCAATTCCCTTAACGCTACTGCCGAAAGCCATACAACCTTCTTTAACGTTTGGACATGATAAATTAAGTTCAATGATATCACAAGGAACAGTCTGAAGAATCTGTGTCATCTCAACATATTCTTCCACATTGTTTCCAGCAATATTAACTATACTAACGCAACCATAAGAACAAAAATGAATAGATTCATCTTCAATGAATTTTTCAATACCAGGATTTTGTAGCCCGACGCTGTTTAGCATACCTTGAGTTGTTTCGGCAATTCTTATTGGCGCATTTCCTTTTCTTGGATAACGTGTAATCCCTTTTGATACAATACCTCCAAGAACAGACAAGTCATAGTATTCTTCTATTTCGCGACCAAAGCCAAATGTCCCAGAGGCCGGAATTATAGGATTCTTGAATAAATGGTTCCCTATTCTAACACTTAAATCTAATCCCATATTACCTCCCTGTGGTCAAAAACCGGTCCTTCTTTACAACATCTTTTGTATGTAAAGTCATCACCGTATTTTATCTTACATGCACAAACAAGGCAAATACCGGTTCCGCAACCCATTCGTTGTTCTAATGATACCTGACAAGGAATATTTTTCTTGGTTGCAACGTTGCTAACACTTTGCATCATGGGAGATGGTCCACAAGTAAAAATTGTAGAATTATCTTTAAAATCAATTGTACTTAGTGCATCAACAGCATTTCCACAAAAATCCATTTCTCCGCATTCAGAGGCAAAAACTACTTTATCCGACAAACTTTTTATATCATCAATAAGAAATGAGTCCTCAATAGATCTAAAGCCACAAACAGAGGTTGTTGTTATTCCAAGTTTTCTTGCTTCCTGTAAAACAAACATTAGTGGATAAATACCAATTCCGCCACCTACTACAACACAATCGCGAAGTCCACTAAAATCGAATCCATTTCCAAGCGGTCCTAAGACACTAATTAAATCACCAACATTTTGCTTTTCTAAATATGACGTACCTGAACCTTTGATACGAATTGCAATCGAAAACAAACCATTTTCTCTGTCCGCACTAAATATGCTTATCGGTCTTTTAAGTAAAGAATCACATTGTACATTAACAAATTGTCCTGGTTTGCAATTTGTCGAAATTTCTTTTGATTCAAGAGTTAATATGAACTGATCTTTAGATAAATATTGTTTTTTATGAATTTTACATTCATATAATCCCATTATTGATCCTTCTTTCTATTATTTTTTAAGCATAGGATTGTTTGAAGGCATTTCGTTAAGAGGTAACAAATTATCTTTAGTTTTTGCAACAACCTCAGCAAACATTTTAATTTCATATGGTGTTAAATCGGAAGGTTTCATTTCACTTTCAAGACATTCAGTTACAGCAAGTAGCGTGTCAAGTGATGAAATTGTAGGTATTCCGTGTTCAATACATCTTCTTCTCAATCTAAATCCATCACGTTCTGGTTGCCTTCCACGAGTTGCTGTGTTAACGAGTAATTTTACTTTGCCATTTGCAATAAGATCAAGCACTGTAGGATACCCTTCATCAATTTTTCTTGCAATACTTGTTGGTACGCCATGCTTATTCAAGTAATTTGCTGTACCTCCTGTTGCATATAGATCATAGCCCATTAAGGCAAGTCTTTCAGCAAGTGGTACCAAGTCGTATTTGTCACTGTCTCTTACTGTAAGAAGAATTCCTTGTCCTTTTGTTGGAAATTTAAAATTTGAAGCAAGAATTGCTTTGTACATCGCTTCACTGTATTTTGTTGAAAGGCCTAATACCTCACCAGTACTTTTCATTTCAGGTCCAAGATTGGTATCTACATCGTGAAGTTTTTCAAATGAGAATACGGGAGCTTTGATAGCATAAACTGAAGGATACCTTGCGTATAAACCTGTTCCGTATTCAAAATCTATAAGTTTAGCTCCAAGCATAACTTTTGTTGCAATTTTTACTATTGGAATTCCAGTAACTTTACTGATATAAGGAACCGTTCGACTTGATCTAGGATTAACTTCAATAACATAGATTTGGTCGTTAAATAAAATAAACTGAATGTTGAGTAAACCAATAACTTTCAGTCCTTTTGCAAGTTTTCTTGTATAATCAATGATGGTTTCTCGTATTTTCTCAGAAATATATGCGGGGAAAATAGAAATTGAGTCTCCCGAGTGAATTCCCGCACGTTCAAGATGCTCCATAATTCCTGGAATGAGGATGTCAGTGCCATCAGAAACTGCATCAACTTCAAGCTCGACACCCATAAGATACTTATCAATTAAAATTGGGTGTTCCTGAATATTAAGATTTATAATTTCCATATATTCAACTATATCTTGGTCAGCATATGCAATAACCATTCCTTGCCCCCCCAGTACATATGAAGGGCGAATTAGAACGGGGTAACCAAGGTTATTTGCAACAACAAGAGCTTCCTCTTCAGTAAAAACAGTTTTCCCTTTTGGCCTTGGTATTTTTGCTTCCTCAAGAATTGCATCAAATCTTTCTCTATCTTCTGCTGCATCAACCATATCTGCTGATGTCCCAAAAATTGTTGCTCCCATGTCCGAAACTGCTTTTATAAGTTTAATTGCGGTCTGTCCACCGAACTGACAAATAACGCCTTCTGGCTTTTCATTATCAATTATTGCTCTAACATCGTCTGCAGTTAATGGTTCAAAATAAAGCCTGTCGGATGTATCATAGTCTGTTGAAACAGTTTCAGGATTGTTATTTGCGATTATTGCCTCATATCCCATTTCTCTAAGTGCCATAACAGAATGGACTGAGCAATAATCAAATTCTATACCTTGTCCAATCCTTATCGGGCCTGAGCCAATTACAAGAACTTTTTTTCTGTCTGTAGGGGTTGCTTCATTTTTTGTATCAAATGTTGAATAAAAATATGGTGTAATTGCATTATATTCGCCTGCACATGTATCAACCATTTTGTATGTGTAAGGGAGTTTAAGTGACAGTCTTTTTTCACGAATTATATCTGATGTTGAGCCAGAAAGTTTTGCAATCCATGTATCAGTAAACGCAAACTTAATAGCGTTAATAAGCAGGGCATCTGACAAAGGACCTTTTTTAATTGCTTCTTCAACATCAACTATGTTTTTGATTTTTGTCAGGAAGAAAAGATCAACCATTGTTATGTCATGCAAATAATCAAGCGAAACTCCTCTTTTTATTGCCTCTGCAAGTGAAAATAATCTCATATCATCAACAACTCTACACTTAATTTCTAATTCGGAGTCAGAAAGATTGTTAAGCAAAGGAACGCCAAGCCCCATGATGCCAAGCTCAAGTGACCTGATTGCTTTCATAAGTGATGATTCAAATGAGTTAGAAATTGACATAACTTCGCCGGTTGCTTTCATCTGTGTACCTAGCGTACGCTTTGCTTTAACAAACTTATCAAAAGGCCACTTTGGAATCTTTGTTACTATATAATCAACTGTTGGTTCAAAACAAGCAAACGTCGTACCTGTAACTTCGTTAGATATTTCATCTAGTGAGTACCCAACTGCTATACGACTAGCAACTTTCGCAATAGGATAACCAGTTGCTTTTGATGCAAGAGCAGATGAACGAGATAATCTGGGGTTAACTTCGATTACCGCATATTCTTCTGTTGTCGGATGTTGAGCAAACTGAACATTACATCCTCCAACTATCTGAAGTTCAGTAACGATTTTTAGTGAAGACGTTCTTAATTTCTGATATTCAATATCTGTTAACGTTTGAGCAGGTGCAACAACAATTGAATCTCCAGTGTGAATCCCAACTGGATCTAGGTTTTCCATACTACATATCGTAATTGCATTTCCTTTAGCATCTCTTACAGCTTCAAATTCAATTTCTTTCCAGCCGGATATACAACGCTCAATCAATACTTGATGAACACGGCTTACAGCGATACCAGTTGTTGCAATTTCAACAAGTGCATCTTCATCACCAACAATGCCTCCCCCTGTTCCACCAAGAGTAAACGCAGGACGGACAATTACAGGATATCCTATTTCTATAGCAATTCTTTTTGCTTCTTCAACAGTATTTGCAATTCCTGATGAAATACATGGTTCGTTAATTCTCATCATTGCGTCTCTGAAGTCCATACGGTCTTCACCCATTTTTATTCCTTTTGCCTGAGTCCCAAGAAGTTCAATATTATTTTGTTCAAGAAATCCGGATTCAGATAATTCCATAGCAAAATTAAGACCTGTCTGACCGCCGAGAGATGCAAGAAGTGAATCTACTTTTTCATCTAGCATTATTCTTTTTATAACATCAACATTGAGTGGTTCAATGTAAACTTTGTCAGCCATATCGGAATCAGTCATTATAGTTGCAGGATTGCTGTTAACAAGAACAACTTCATACCCTTCTGCCTTAAGTGTCCGGCAAGCTTGAGTTCCCGCATAATCGAATTCTGCAGCTTGTCCAATTATTATGGGGCCTGAACCGATGACCATTACTTTCTTTATATCATTTCTTCTTGGCATTATTTTTCACCTCATATTTGTTATTTATTAATAATAGTAACTTGTAACATCTAAATATTATATACAATGACGGCATATTTTCCACAATATTTCGTTGTCTTCAAGATGTTACAACGCACTAATTTAATTTTATCTGAAACAATTTTCTTACATTGTACAGTATTTATGTGTTTTTGCAAATAATTCATTTTAAATTATATGTATATTTATTGTATATTTATGCATTTAAATAAAGTATAATGAATATTTTAAAGATTTATATGCACTTTTCTGCAATTGCACTGCATAATTTTTCTTTCATATTAATCGCCTCCAGATAAGTTGCCTCTTCAAATTGTCTTGAATCAAAGCCATCTTTTTTATATGCACACATAAGTGATCTTGAAGCATTAATAATGGCACCTTTTCCATCTTTATTGAAATTCTGTGCAGCGGCTTTTGCACTACCTCCCTGAGCCCCATAACCGGGTACAAGAATTATTGAATCCTTCATTTGCTCTCTCAATGAAGCCGCTTGTTCTGGCCATGTAGCTCCAACAACAGCACCAACAGAAGAATATCCACTACTGCCAACGGTTGTTCTTCCCCACTCATAAACTTTGCTCGCAACTGATTCGTATAAAGGTTTTCCATTATCTAAAATTAAATCCTGAAAGTCGATTGCAGAAGGATTTGATGTCCTCACCAGTATAAAAACACCTTTTCCTTTTAATTCACACTCTTTAATAAATGGAGCAACACCATCAATCCCGAGATAAGCATTTATTGTAACAGCATCAGCATCATAAACTGATAATAAACTATTATCGATGAGTTTTGTTTCTCCAAGAATTGATGTTGCATATGCAACAGCTGTTGGGCCAATGTCATTGCGCTTTGCATCTGCAATTACTAACATTCCTTTTGATCTTGCATACTCAATTGTTTCTTTTAGTGCACGTACACCTTCTATTCCAAGCATTTCATAGTATGCAAACTGCGGTTTTATTGCAGGAATAATATCTTTTACACTATCTATTAGTCTCTTGTTAAATTCTGTTATTGCAAGACCTGTTGCATGATCAGGTGAATCTGCGCCTTTTAAATACTTTTCACGTATAAATAAAGGGACATATTCAATCAAAGGGTCCAATCCCATAACAGTTGGATTATTCATCTTCTGGATGTTCGCGAGTAAGCGGTCAGCGAAGTGATTCATAAGTAATTTTACCTCCAGTTATTGTATAAATAGTTTTACCAAATAGTTTCCATCCGTCGTACGGCGTATTGTCAGATTTAGAAAGAACATTCTTCTTTTCGAAAGTGTATTCGTTATCAACATCCATAATGCAAATATCTGCGGGACTGCCTTGTCCAAGGTTTCCTCTGCCCAATTTTAGGAAGTTTGAAGGATTAACAGACATAAGTCGTATTAGTTTTTCCATACTGATAACTTCTTCTTTAACAAGATATGTAAATGAAAGACCAAAAGCGGTCTCAAAACCAATTATTCCATTATTTGCTAATGAAAATTCTATCTCTTTTTCGTCTCTGTGATGAGGCGCATGGTCTGTAACAATCATATCGATTGTTCCATCTGCGATACCTTCAATAATCGCGTCAACATCTTCCTGCGATCTTAACGGAGGATTTACTTTTGCAAGAGTATTGTAACCAAGGCATTCATCCTCTGTTAATGTAAAATAATGTGGGCATGTCTCACATGTAACCTGTATGCCAGCTTTTTTTGCTTCCCTGATAAGATTCACAGATGTTTTCGTGCTGACATGTGCGATGTGGATTGATAAACCCAGATACTGGGCAAGTAATATTTCCCTTGAAACCATTACGTCTTCTGCTAAAGAAGGAATACCACGAATCCCCATCATTGTTGATAGATAACCTTCGTTCATTTGTCCATCACTAGCAAGTGAAATATCCTCACAATGAGATATTACAGGAATGTCAAAGTTTGAAGCATATATCATTGCTTTTCTCATAATATCTGGGTTTGATACTGGCTTACCATCATCTGAAATAGCAACTATACCTTCTCTTGCCATAAGACCAATTTCTGCAAGCTCATTTCCAGCAAGGCCTTTGGTAATTGACCCGATAGGGAAAACATTTGTCTTTGCTACTTTTTTTGCTTTGCCCTTAATATATTCAACAACAGTTATGTTGTCACAAACAGGGTTAGTATTAGGCATACAGGCAACAGATGTAAATCCGCCTTTAGCAGCACTTGCGGTTCCGGTTTCAATATCTTCGCGGTATTCAAAACCAGGATCTCTCAAATGACAGTGTGCATCTATTAAGCCTGGAAAAATATATTTATCTTTTGCATCAATTTCCAAATCATATGGACCGTCAAAAGGTTTTGAAATTTTACCATCCGCAATATAAATATCTTTAATACTATGAACAGTATTCATATTCTGCCCATCAGCAATATGAACACTATTCATTGGGTCTATTACATACCCATTACTTATTTTTATTCTCATAAACTATTCCTCCTGCTGGATAATAAGTATAAAACTGCCATTCTGACTGCGACACCATTAGTTACCTGTTCATTTATTACCGACAAAGGAGAGTCATATACAACAGTTGGCATTTCAACGCCATGATTGCATGGACCTGGATGAAGAATCATAACGTCTTTCTTAGCATATGATATCATTTTTTCATTTACAGAAAAAAATGTTGAGTATTCAGTTATTGATGGGAAAAGGCATTTCTTTTGTCTTTCGAGTTGCAAACGTAAAGCCATTATTACATCAGCACCTTCACATGCGCTCTCAACTGAGCGGCATACTTTAGCACCCGATAGTTCAATTTCCTTAGGCATAAGAGTGTTAGGCCCTGCAAGATAAACATCAGCTCCTAGTTTTTGCATTCCCCAGATGTTACTTCTTGCGACGCGACTATGATAAATATCTCCAACAATGGCTACTTTTAATCCTTCTAATGAACCTTTTTTCTCTCTAATTGTATACATATCCAGTAATGCCTGAGTTGGATGCTCGTTCATACCATCTCCAGCATTTATAACCGAAGCATTCATAAATGGTGCAATCATGTGTGGTGCCCCTGACTGAGGATGTCTCATAATTAAAATGTCTGTGGCCATAACATCTATTGTTCTAGCAGTATCAAGCAGCGTTTCGCCCTTATTGATACTACTTCCGGAGGCTGCAACATTAGCTGATGAAGCACCCATGAATTTTGAGGCCATTTCAAAAGAGAGCCTTGTTCTTGTACTATTTTCATAAAACAGGGTAATTACTGATTTACCCTGAAGGTGTGATGTTTTTTTATTACCTGATGATAGAACAACTTTCATTTTTTCAGCTGTGTCAAGAATTAGCGAAATTTCTTCAGCTGGTAATTCTTTTAGTCCCAATAAATCCTTATTAGATAATTGCATTTCAAACTGATCTCCTTTCATCATTTTCGCATAAAGCTACACCATCTACTAAATCAATTTCTTTAACTTTTACATGTATTGACTCATTTTTTGATGTAGGAATATTTTTGCCAAAATAATCAGCTCTTATCGGGAGCTCACGATGCCCTCTATCAATTAAGATAGCAAGCTGAATACAAGAAGGTCTTCCCATATCAAAAACCGCTTCTATGGCAGCCCTCGCTGTTCTTCCTGTATAAAGAACGTCATCTACTAAAACAACAATCTTATTGTTTACAACAAAATCAATTTTTGTTCCATTTACTACCGGATGTTCTGCGAGCATGCTTAAGTCATCTCTATAAAATGTTATGTCAAGAATTCCTACCGGAGGTCTTACACCCTCAATTATTTCAATTTTGTCAGCAATTCTGTTTGCAAGAGGAACACCTCTTCTTTGAATACCAATAATGCAAAGGTCCTTTACACCTTTGTTTCTTTCAAGAATTTCATGCGCTATTCTAGTAATTGCTCTTTCCATTGTTGGTGCATCCATTAACACAGCTTTTTCTATCATACTCCTTACCTCCAAAAAAAATACTTCCTGCCTTACTAGCAGAAAGTATAATTAGCAAAATCAGACTGCTCTGAGCGATAACTTATATCAGGCAGTATTGCAAATTACCTTTCTAGCCTCACAGGACTAATTAAAAGGTTTATGTTAAAATAATAATAAACTAAATGTTGACAAAATACAAGTCCTTTGTTAATATCATTAAGAACAAATTTTAAACGATTTCTTCGGGGATGTGGCGGAATTGGCAGACGCGCCAGACTCAAAATCTGGTTACTGTGAGGTAGTAAGGGTTCGATTCCCTTCATCCCCACCAAAATAAAAGAATTTATGCATTAATTGTATAGATTCTTTTTTCATACTACTTGTTTGCTACTAAGGTTGAAACTATCGAAAATAAATTCTTTTAATTTAAATCAATAGTCACAGTAAAATAGGCAGTTAGCCCATGAAATAGTTATTATAGTAATAGTAATAGTAATAGTAATAGCAATAGCAATAGTAATAGTAATAGTTATAGTAATAGCAATAGCAATAGCAATAGCAATAGTAATAGTTATAGTAATAGTAATAGCAATAGCAATAGCAATAGCAATAGCAATAGTAATAGTAATAGTAATAGTAATAGTAATAGTAATAGTAATCACTGTTAAAAATGGTATAAGAATTATTCTTATACCATTAATTGTTGCTATTTAAATATGATTCATTGAACTTTACGCTTTTATTCAATAGAAAATTTTTCGATTACTGATGCAATTACCTGATCCATATTATAATATTTGTATTCTGCTAGTCTTCCAATGAAATAAACTTTATTTTCATTTTCAAGCTGGAAAGCTTGTTTTTGATACTGGTCACGAATATCTAAATTTTCATTGGTCAATACAACGTAGGAAGGCACACCTTCAGCGCTTGGATACTCACAGCAAATAATTGTCTGGTCTGATTCCTCACCAGTCAGGTATTTGAATTCGGTTATTCTGGTAAAATCATAATCATTTGGATAATTAACAACTGAAACTGGCTGGTATTGTTTAATTGGAAGCGTCTTAAATTCAAAGTCAACAGATCTGTATTGTAATTTACCATAACAATAATCAAAATACTGATCTAATGGTCCAGTATAAACCATAAAATCGTATTTTACTTTATTATCATAAAATTCTTTTTCGGCAAAATAATCAACACCAAGTCTTACTTCAATTCCAGGATGGTCAAGTATTTTAGTAATCATGTGTGTGTAGCCATTTGATGGAATTCCTTGATATTGATCAGTAAAATATCTTCCATCACGATTTTGCCTTACAGGAATCCGCCCTGCAATTTCAGCGGACAAATTTATTGGGTCTTCTTCCCATTGTTTCATAGTATAATTTTTGAAAAACTTATCATATAATCTCTCACCAACCTGCGAAACTATTGCATCTCTGAAATTTGATGGTGGTGTATTAAAGCTTGCCGCTTTGACTTCTTTTTGCAAAAATGAATTAACTTCATCAGTTGTAATCTCGGCTCCAAACAATTCACAAATTGTGTCACGATTAATTGGAAATGTAATAAACATTCCGTCAACAAAGCTTTTAACAGTATGTTGATAGTATCTGAAATCAGAAAATCTTTTTACAAACTTCCATATATTCTGATTATTTGTATGAAAAATATGTGGTCCAAACTTATGATAAGTTATTCCACAAGAATCCTTTTCATCAAAACAGTTCCCCCCAACAAAATTATTTTTTTCGACAACAAGAATTTTCTTGCCTTGCTCTGCTAAAACTCTAGCAGCAGTTGCGCCAGCTATTCCGGCTCCGATTATAAGTCCATCGTATTTCATAATAGTTCCTTTGCAAATTAATTTCTAAACATAAAATAAGTCTATAACAAATTCTTTAAAATTACAACCATCATCTTGCCATAACTCGCTGTTTTTAATCTTTTTAATCTTTTTAATCTTTTAAATCTTCTTTATCTTAACTGAATTACATATTTCAATATACATCACCATGACGGAATTCTATAAAATATTGATTATATTTTATCAAATAATTTTATGAATATTTTCTGGTTCGGGTGTCAAAAGCATGATTTTCATTTATTGTAATTAGTCAGATTTTGCTCGACGATGACTTAAGAAGATTTCAAATATCAGATTGCTTGTAATGGCCAATATTTGGCGATTTCATCAACCTTTATCACCTAACACTGCTTTGATACTTTTGACACCCGAACCTTTTCTTTAACATTATTTTAAAATTTATTAAATAACTTTTGTTAATAACAAAATTGCAAGTACAATTGAAATTCCTATTCTGTAGTATGCAAACACTTTCATTGGTTTCTTTTTAAGGAACGAAACAAAAGCTTTTACGCATAGCAGTGCAACAATAAATGCTATAACAAATCCAAGTAAAAATGATGTCACTTCAGTTGATGTAAGTGTTTGTAAGCCAACATCCTTTTGAAATTTTACAAGCTTTAATAGTGATGCGCCAAACATTATAGGAATGGCAAGAAAAAACGAAAACTCAGCTGCAACTTCAGATGACAAGCCACTAATCCATCCCCCAACTATAGTTGATGAAGAACGACTCATTCCGGGCCATAATGCAAGACATTGAAAAAGTCCGACTTTTAAAGCTTGCTTCCAGGTAATTTGTTCTACTTCAAATGTTTTAGCTTTTCCGCGATATCTACCTTCTACAAAAAGAAGAAGAATCGCACCTACAAAAAGGCCAATTAAGACTGTCCATGTTTTGAAGAGATATTGATCTATATATTTTTCTAAAAGAAATCCTAAGATTATTGCAGGGATAAGAGCGATTAAAAATGCCTTTGTGAATTGGATTCCTTTTTTCTCTCTTTTAATTAACGATACCAAAAGACCATAAAGCTTACCCCAAAATAATACAATAATCGCGAGAATTGCACCTAATTGTATTACAACTTCAAACATTTTCGTGAATTCGTTACTTGGGAAATTCATTAAGTCCCCTGCGATTATCATATGCCCTGTTGAAGATACAGGAATGAATTCCGTCAGTCCTTCAATTATGGCAAGAACAATTGCTTTCAAAATAAATAATAAGTCCATTTCAAATCCTCCAATAATTTTTAGTCAGCAGTATTTTGTAAAAGGAAATTGCTCATCTCTCTTTTTAATTTTGCAACAGGTAAACCCATTACATTATAATAATCTCCACTTATTCGCTTTACAAAAAGCGCGCCCTTCCCTTGTATTCCATAACCACCCGCTTTATCAAATGGTTCTCTTGTTTTTACATATTGATCTATTTCGATGTCATCAAGGGTGTAAAATTCCACTTCTGTAAGCTCTTGAAAAATATGTTTTCTTCCTTTATAAATAATACAACAACCAGTTATAACTTTGTGTGTTTTGCCTGAAAGAAGTTTCAACATTTTTATTGCTTCTTCATTATCTTTAGGTTTATCAAGAATATGGTGTTCAGTAATGACAGAAGTATCGCATCCGATAATTAAATCGTCAGGATATTTTAATGAAATTTCTAATGCTTTTTGCTCAGCAAGATATTTGGGACTACCCTCTGCTGGCATATCACCGGGTGTTACTTCTTCAATATCTGAAGATATAACTGTAAAATCAGTAGTGATTAGTTTAAAAAGTTCCTTTCTTCTTGGCGAAGATGATGCAAGTATAATTTTCATAGTATCTTCCTTTTATAATAGTATTTGAGTATTTTTTCTTTAAGTCTACGATAACAGTTTAAATAAATCAATATAAAATTTAATAATCATATAAATCAATAATCTCTTAAAGTAAATTTTATTCAATAATCTTACTAATTATTCCCGTTTTCTTTTTCAGTATAATTTTTAATAACCCATTTTTTGAACAATTAATAGCAACAAAGTTAGTAACAAATGATTTGCTCATATTTTATTTAAAAATATTTTATATCAAATAAATTAGCACTTCAGTTTTCTAGAAAAAAATGACTCAGAATAATTCCGAGTCATTTTCTTAGTTAGTATTGTATTAAGAAATATTTAATTTATTAAAATAAATTATACAATTTTTTATTGATTATTTTTTACAACTTTCTGACTTTGGATTTACTTATTTATTAATTAAATTGAATTTAAATTCATTACTTAATGCAATATAGTAATTTAGATGTTACAAGGAAATAATGCTTTCAACTCAATTTTGTCGCAATTTCTTGTTTTTCTTTCGGGGCTTTAAGCAATGCAATCAAAATTAACCCTGCAACAGCTGCAGCAGAGGCAATAATGAATGCCGGTTGCATTTTTGTTAGGTCAACTGTTTTAACTCCATCAACAACAACATTCGCAAGATTCTTATAATATCCAGCAATGTAAGATGATGCAATTGCTCCTACTCCAAAACCTAGAAGTACTATTCCATAATTAACTCCCATATTTTTACTCCCCCAGAAATCTGCGGTAAGTGCTGGAAAAACTCCAAGGAATCCACCGTAAGAAAATCCGACAACAGCAATGAGTGCAAAAATCATATACCCACTAGCCATATTTACGAAAAGAATAATTACTGCAGTTAGTAGTAAAAGAAGCATTATAGTATTTTTACGTCCAAGTTTATCTGATACCCATCCCCAGAATAAACGTCCAAATGAATTAAAAATTGAAATAATCATAACACCGATAGCAGCAACTTCTACGGTCAATCCTTTAGCTACAGCTATTGGAGATGCAAATCCAATCATCATTAGCCCAGCCATACATGCAAGCATTAATGTAATTGTTACAAGATAAAATTGTGGAGTCTTAAGCATTTCAGATGGTTTAAAATCCTGATGAATGATATTGTGCTTTGAAACAGGGGCTGTCCAGCCTTCTGGTTTGAACCCAACTGGAGGATTTTTAACAAAAAAGGAACCCCCAACGCATACAATAACGAAAATTACTCCTAACCATTTAAATGTTTCTAATTCTCCAACCGACTTTATAAGAGATCTTGCAATAGGAGTAAAAACAACTCCACCAAATCCCAATGCTGAAACAATTATTCCTGTTACAAGTCCTCTTTTATCTGGAAACCACTTTTGGCAACAAGCAATCAGTGTTGAATAAATCATTCCCATTCCAAATCCGCCAAGAACGCCATATGTTATCCATAAAACCCATGGTGCTGCATTTGTTGAAAAAGATGCTAGAAAGAAACCAATACCAAGAATTATCCCGCCAATCATAACAACTGGTTTGGGGCTGTATTTATCCTGCAGTCTACCTCCGATTGTACTTCCGAATGTTAGCACACCAAGAAGCAATGAAAATGTCAGTGCTGCGGCAGCATTATCTCCATCAAATATTTTTTTAGCTATACCTGATTGAAATACCGACCAAATATAAGCAGTTCCAAGGCACAATTGAATTATTACGCAAACAAGAACCGGAATCCAGCGATTAGTAACCTTTGTCTGATTTGATTCACTCATAAATTTCCCTCCATAATTTCCGCGATTTTTTCGCAGTATCATTATATTTATAGAAATTTATAACGTCAATACTGTTGATTATAAATAAAATAATCGGTCACATTACCTTAATAATAATTAACACTTTATGATTATTGCTTATATTACTATCTGATGAGATGATTATATTATTCACTTTTTTCTAAGAATTAAATTACTGATTTTTGCTCTTATTTTACTTGGATGTCTTATTTTATAAACTTTCTTTGCTTTCCCATAAACATCTGTTACATCTTTCGCAAGTTCCTGACTTCCATATGAAGATACTGAACTAATTGTTGACTCTTTCAATTTTTGCTTTCCATCACTTGAGAGATTGAAATACGCTCTTAACTCTTTTTCAAAGCCTATTTCGTCATCAAAAATAAATCCGTTGACACCATTCTCAACTTGTCCTTTGTTAATTTCATCGCGTCTAATAATCGCAGGTAATCCTGCAGCAATAGCCTCTAGCATTGAAATAGAATACATTTCACTTAAAGACGCAGATACAAATACATCAGCCATGTGACAATAATTTGGAACCTCTGTATTTGGAACTGCGCCAGAAAAGAATACTCTGTCATTAACGTCAAGTAATCGTGCCTGTTCCTTTAGGGAATCAAGCGCAGGGCCATTTCCAACAACAATCATTTTATAGTCAATATCATTGTGGAAACACTTAACAAAATAATTTATCAAAACATCCATACTTTTTTCTTGTGCAATTCTAGACACGGTTATAAGGACTTTATCTCCTTGTTTTACTCCATATTTCGCCTTAAGTTCCTGTACTGCCTCAGCATTTGTATTTGCTGGATCAAATGCCTTTATATCAGGACAATTGCGTATTACATAAACTTTTGCGTTAATTCCATGGCGTCTGCAGAAGTCTTCAACTTTTGCGGAAGGGCCAATTATTGCACAAGCGTTTTTTGTAAATCTCTTTAAATAAAATGACATAGTCTTATTTAATACATTTGTCATCCCGTTAGGAGCAATGTAATGCATATAATCGTCATACATTGTATGAATTGTATATACTAATGGAATGCTTAGAATGCTCGATGCCTGCAATCCAAAAAAGCCTACTCCAAATTCGTTATGTATATGAATGATATCTGGTTTAAATTTTATCAGGAATCTTAGTCTGTTCGTACTAATAGGAGATGCTACCCCATATCCATATATTTTTTTTAAGTTACGCGCAGGGCAGCGAAGAATACCATCTTTAACCTGATGATGGCGTACAGTGGGATCTGCAGTTACAATAAGCACCTCATGGCCAATCGCTTCAAGCCCCTCTTTTAATAATCTTACATGTGTAACAACTCCATTTATGAATGGCAGGTATGTCTCGGTAAAAATAGCAACTTTCATCATTTCCTCACAATCATCAATATATTATTTATATCACGTTCAATATTTATTTTTTTATCTCGCTTACATCTATTCTATTTATTAAAGATTTCTAATATTTCTAATATTTCTAATATTTCTAATATTACTTATATTACTTATATTACTTATATTACTTATATTTCTTATATTTCTTATATTTCTTATGTCATTTATGTTTTTTGTTTTATTTAATATTAAGTTATATCTTTTATTTATTGATAACTATTTTACCTTATTTCATCTTGAAAATCCACTAAAAAACCCGTCTATTTTAAAAAACAAACGGGTATTTATAATGTAATCTACGAATTTAGATTTTAGGTTAAATTTCTAGTTAGTCATCAACAGTTTTTTGATAACTTTTTTTTGGTAATATCAAATATATTTTTGGTTTTTTATACTCTTTCGTTATACTCACTTATTAAAGTATCAGTAAGTTGCTTTACGGTAATTATTTCTTTTGCGCGGTATGCATTTGTTCCACAAAAAGCAAATCCATTTTTCATATTTCCCTTTTGAGCTGACATTAATGCAATCATAATACAGTATGGACTTGTTGATTGTTCGCATGTAGAAATACAATGATAAGGGCAATTGAAAGGCTTCTTGACTCCTGCGTTCACATCATCTATGAACTTGTTCTGTATTGCTCTACCAGGCAATCCTACTGGGCTTTTAATTATTTCAATATCTTCTTCATTACAATTAATATAAGCTTTCTTAAATTCAATGGACGCGTCACATTCTTCAGTTGTTACAAACCGGGTTGCCATTTGAACGCCAGATGCTCCAAGATTAATCATATTTCTTATATCAGCACCGGTATAAACTCCACCACCAGCAATAACAGGTATTATTTTCTTGTATTTCAAAGCAAACTTTTTCATTTCTTCAACAACTTCAACAAGAATTTTTTCAAGACTAAACTCTGGATTTTCTATCTGATCGTTTTTAAATCCAAGATGTCCGCCAGCTTTTGGACCTTCAACAACTATTGCGTCTGGAACATAATTGTATTTTTCAACCCATCTTTTTGCTATTAATGCCGCTGCTCTTGCAGAAGATACAATCGGAACTATTTTAGTCTTACTGTTTTCAATAAATAGAGGTAAGTTAAGGGGCAATCCTGCACCTGAAAATATTATGTCAATACCTTCATCAACAGCAGTTTTAACCATGTCAGAAAAATTTGTAAGAGCAACCATTATATTTACTCCCAAAATTCCTTTTGTCAATGCCCTCGCCTTTTTTATTTCGTTTCTTAAAGCACGGCAGTTTGCTTCTGCATAATTATTTCTAAAATCTGCCTCAAACATACCAATTCCAGGTGCTGCTATTACACCAATCCCGCCTTGATTAGCAACAGCTGAAGCTAGCCCTGAAAGAGATACTCCAATTCCCATTCCGCCTTGTACTATTGGAAGCTTTGCAACAAGACCCCCAATTTTTAAACTTTTCATCCCGTTAATTTTCATTTTTAACTCCTTGTTTTCAAAACTAACCTAATTAATTTTGATTTACTAACCTTTAATTTTATATTTTTAATATATTTTAAGTTATTTATAATTTATTTTAACATATATGTTCATTTAAAACACTTAATCTTTACTTTTATGATATTTACAATCTCACTATAACAGCATTTTAACCATAATACAAGGATGCTATTGATTATGTTGATTATTATTCATAAATATGTTCCTATTTGGCACAATCAATAAACTTATGTTTCATTGCAAAGCACGAGCATTTCCTGACTAAAAATAATATTGGGGTTTACTTTTTTTTACCAATATTTTGGCAAAACTGCTATAAATTCAGCAGCAAGATAAATTATTATATAAGACTATATTGTTTTTTCAAATATTATCAAGGCAAGTGGCTTCCATTAATTTTTCAACAGTTCGATATGTAATTGATTATTTTTAGTATTATTCTAAGGAGTTTTCAACCTTTACTGAGTTAACGCCATAGCCATTTTAATATATATAATAGATAAAATAAGGAATGTCTTGAAACGCAATATCCACAGCAAAAAACCGCCTGATTTCTCAGACGGTTCTTATTGGTGGGAGGAGGTGGATTCGAACCACCGAAAGCGTAGCTAACAGATTTACAGTCTGCCCCCTTTAGCCACTCGGGAATCCTCCCATATATGGTGGGCCTTCAGGGACTTGAACCCCGGACCAACCGGTTATGAGCCGGTTGCTCTAACCAACTGAGCTAAAGGCCCCTGAGCACTTTAATATTTACAAGTGCAAGAGCAATTATATACAAAGATAACAAACACGTCAAGCCAAAAATGGCAATATTAAAAATATTTTTTTTGCTATTCTAACTGATTGACCAATGTACGGAATAGATCGCCGCGTTCCTCGAAATTTCGGAACTTATCGAAACTGGTGCCGGCCGGACTTAAGAGTACTGCTTCACC
>JBBQKF010000017.1:0-41470 GCA_038326615.1 Saccharofermentanales bacterium
AGTTCACAAGTTTTGCAAAGTAGTTCTTACGCATCTGCACCTCAAGATAATGCATAAGCATTATTTTTTCTGCTTAGATTTTAACAAAAATCGTGGCTAGATAAAAGTACTGAATTTCTCCGAATTTGATACATATTTGAATATATCGTTAAATCCACTGATATTTGAGTGTTAGAGGTTTTGAAGCTAAAGTGCTGCTTAAGATAAACTATCTTGTTTTTCTAGTTTCCAATATCCTGACTTATTAGAACCAACTCGTTTGAGTAAACCGTTCGTCTTCAATTTTGATATCGCGCGTTCAACTTGACGCGGGGTAATTCCTAATGATTCAGCCATTGCCTTTGCGGTAATTCCATTGTTTGCTTGAATTAAATTTAAAATTTTGCTTTCATTTATTCCGACATTTATTCCGACATTTATTCCGACATCATTTTCTTCTTCCGTCTCAACTTGTAAAGATAGGCTAGTTCTGTCTGGACCAAATTGTTCTTCAATGTGAGGAGCTTTCCAGTTTTGATGTTTCCAAACCTCAATTATATTGTAAAGTCCGCTTCCAGCACGTTCTCCAATATTAACAAGTGCAAACATTTTGATAATCCCTGCATTACGCGGATCTGAAACACCGCCACTTAAAGCCTCATCAATATTTATACGGAAGTTACCAGGATTCGAAATATTAATTTGCTTTTTAAATTTCTCCACTACAATTCCCCTGCGATCATAGTAATTTGAATGAATAAGTGCATTGGCAAGTGCTTCTCGCATTGCTTCATGGACATTTGTATCATCAATACGGTCAAGTCCATTTTCCAAATGAAACGGTATCTTTATTCCGTCAGTTAATCTATCAATAACTTTGAAATAGAAATCAAAAATATTTCCGCTCCAGTCTCCAGAAGTTGAATAAACCCTGTCACTCCATCGATTGCTCTCATCTATTTTTTCACGGTAATCAAGAAAATAGTTAGGGTATTCCTCCACAATACTGTATTCACTTCCGAATATCAACAACCCTGCTCCAGTAGGATGAAGCGTTCCATTAACATCTTTTTTAGCTGCACCAATTTTGAGAAGAAAATCATTATCATCAATATTGTTCCAAATATGGTCAGGCTTAAAATTTTTGAAACGATTGCGATAACGCTTTACAGTGTCACTGTTTAAAACATCAATACCTAAAGAAACTAAAATTTTAGTGTCACCAGTAATCTCTGACTGGTCACGCAACATATTCTTAATCTCTTCCTCAGAGCAGTGATAATCCCCATCACCATTACGGCGATATGTCCCACCAAACAAATCATTATTGATAAATACAGGCCTAAATTGCCTTTCTGCTCTTGGAATCTCGATAACAATAATCGTTTTCCCATCAATAACATGCGAATACACATTTTTGTCTGTTAAAATATTCGCACTGATCTTCTGTCGGTTATTTACGTTATTCCAAAAATCCTTCATCATATCATCAGCGTTTTTAATTCCAACGACATTCAAACTTTTATCGGGATATTCCTCAACTCCAAGTAAAACAACACCACCTTTGGTATTGGCAAATGAAGAATAGGTCGCCCACATACTAGTTGGAAAACCTCCAGTTGCTTTCTTTGCTTCAAGCCGATTATTCTCTCTTAAACTCTCAATTTTGTTTAAATCAACCAAATACTCACCAACCTTTATATAAAGTTACCTATCGGATATTCTTCCACAATTATTTTGATATAAGTAAAATCGAATCTTATTTACTTAAATAATTATAATGTTTTATGGTGATAGTTACAACCATTCATTTTTTATCATATTTATTTTTCAGATTATTGAATATCGAATTCTCAATGTCCCACCTGGCTCTTATCATTTTAAACAAAGTCTTCAGACTCATTTCCATGCAGGTCGTAACAATACCCTTGCGCATTTGAAATGTTGATTCGTAAATTTTTACTCTTTCAAATTCTTTTTCATCTCTCCAGATGAAGATTGAATCTTGCTTATTCGCCTTCTTTTTAACTTGCTTCAAGCTTGTAATATTCTTTTCTTTTGCTCTAACAATTACATCAACACCCAGGTCTTGGCATTGATTAATCCATACCGAATTACAGGCAAGTGCATCATACATCACAACATTAATGAATCTTTTATAATTCCCTGAAATATCTGATATAAGGCGTTTTGCTACGTTTAGTTCTCCTTCATCTTTGGATGTGGACTCAACCCCAGGCCTGTATAATTCGAATCCAATTGTTAATTTAGGTGCGTCTCCAATAATCGACATGCCAGCACCGCTATGAAAATAATGTTTATTTTTCCTCAGGCATTCCGTGCAGAATTTCTTGTTGCTTCCAAAAAATTCGGCTTCCATCAACAGCTGCAACTGTGTATCCGTCAATTGTTCCGTTTACAAAAACCTTGTTCTCAATCGCTTTTTTGACAGTATTCTGAATGATGAATTTCAGACCATTCAATTCAATAACTTTTAATGTATCTCTTATGGTATCAATTCCAGGTTGGTTTGTTCTCTTTGGGAATATGTTTCTAAATTCGTTTTCTTTGAGCAGGAATTTTAGTTCGTTAAGGCTTTGTATACGAAGCAGAAATCCTAAAAGTACTGAAAGAATAGCTTGTGACGTTTTGTATTTTGGGTTTACCCTACCATCTCTTAATTTATTGATTCCGTTTTCGATATGATAAACATTTTTCATACATTTTATTAATTTTTTAAAATAGTTTTTACGCATATGCACCTCCAATTTTAGTTAAATATTGACAAAATTCGAAGCTAGGAGAAGTGCAGAATTCCCCGAATTTGATGCAGTTTTGAATATATCCTTAAAGCCACTGATTTGTGGTATTCGAGGACTTGGAAGCTAAAGTGCTCATTATATGATGTTTCTTATTGGCATCGCATCACCAATCTATGAGCAGCTTAACCATCGAAATAATTTGTCTCATTTTGTTCTTTCCTTTCGTTAATAATCCATTTCATATATATTCATGTTATTAAAAATGGCAATAAAAATCCGCCTGCATGTTTTTGTGCAGACGGATATAGTAATGAACCAAGTCTCTTGTTCGCATATTCGGAACAAAGTCAGTTTTAAAATAATAGGAGTAAATATATTCAGCCCAGCTCCCGATAATCATAGTATATGGCAATAAACCTTGTTTATTGAATATATCAATTGTTTCCCAAAATGCGTTTTCTTGTTCACTATCCATTTTAATCCCTCACAATTTTTGAAATGATCTTGTATTCGGCTTTTAACTCTTTTAGTGACTTTTCAAAGTATTTCCGCTTTTCAACTTGCCTCTTCAAGTCATTTAATTTTTGTTCACAATTTCCAACATACTTCGAAATAAACTTGTCACCATCTCGGTATTTTAAGTAACAATAATTTTTTTTACCGATCTTTTTAACCGAAATACTGCCTCTTGGCAATTTGCTTATCTCTGTAATATAGCTTTCTTGCATCTCCCTATTTCTTTTTTTCTCTTCAATAAGTGTTACAACAATAATATTCATATGATTTACCTCGCTCTTATTATACCCCACATATCATTAATAATCAATATATGTGGGGTATAATTGATCTTTTGAAAAAATTTATCATTGAAGCCAGTTCAGTTGAATTTTTCAGAAGCAAGCACCTTGCCCTCTCCGCTAAACAAACAAAGACAGCTTTCGCCGTATCAAACACCCTTTGGGTGAGTAAACCAGTTTTTTTAAATCCTTTTATTTGAGAGGGTACGTGTGCATTTCCATTATAAGAGAATTTTATAGAAAAAGACGGCTGGACTACTTGAGCGTAAACGTGGCTTTATTTCACCGCTAAGCTAGCCTTATTTCACCGGTAAAGTGGTCTTTTTGGAGCGTAATATACACATATGGAAACACAGAAGAGACATGTGGACAGTTCATTCGTTCAGCAAAAAATTCGTGCCTTCAAGTTGCGCGTTGCGTCCAACGAATGAAGACAAAATATGTTGTGTATAAAACGAATTATCAGCCCCATGTTCTCTCTTGAATCACATTTCCTCGCGGATCAACGTTTTTGTGGTTTGTAGGCATAATTCAACATATGAAAAACGCTCAGAAATCCATTTTGTATCAGGATTTCTGAGCGTTTTGGCGGAGAAGGAGGGCATGGCATAATGCACCTGAGAAAACAAAGATAAACAAGCGCAAAACACGAGTTGTATGGTTGGATAAGATGCTCAATAGAAAAACAAAAAACTTTTCGATTATTTTTATAAAAATTGAACTAAACATTATAAGGGTCTGTCTGTAGTATCACCTTTTTTGACTTGCCAATCTGGTATCTCAAGTCATATACTTTGTGCCTCTTCCAGATCCTACCAGTTTCACATTTCCTTTTTCGGTTAACAATTTTAGTAAACTTACCACCTTTGTTTTACCGAATCCGGTAACCGCAGATATTTCTGAACTCGACATCATTCTACTGCCCGAAAGAGTCTGATATATCACTTTCTCATCTACACTCAGTGAATTTTTTAACTGGACAACCGGCAAAGTCACTTTAATTGAATTTTCAAACACACCGTACCGTGGTTTGATATCACTATTCTCATATGCATCATTTATTCTTTTTACACCGGTACCGAATCGTTCTATATGGTGCAGTCTGAAAAAAATATTACCAATAACCGGATTTCTTAAGATGGATACCTGTCCCTCAATATATTCTCTCTCAGTCAACCCATTCGGCAAGCTACCAGGGGATACAATATCTATTTTCTCAGCATACATCGCGACACGGATATGTGCATTAATATCCCATGTTCTATGAACAATCGCATTTGCAATTGCTTCTCTAAATGCTTCCTCAGGTATCATTACAACAGTTTCCCTAAGTGCACCTTTAATTTCTTCATACTGATAGTATTTGCGATACATTTTAATTGCTTTCTCAAATAGATTTAACAAGGAAATGTGTTCAAACGTTTCACGGTCTAACATTACGTTAATATTTTCACCAAACCTTACAATATCAATTCCGTAGAAAGTATTTTCGTCTGCGAGCAATTCGGCAGCATTATTATACCCCTCACTATCAGTGTATAATTCAAGCGTTTTTAAAATATCATTTGAAATGTTCTGTATACCGATAATTGATTGCAAAGCTTTCTCAAGATATTTGAAAGACAAATCCTGCTTTTTTGATGTAAGGCTCTCAAAAGTTTTGTTTTGTCCTTCCAATATCAGACGTGTCAATTCCAGTCTGTCCACTTCGATCGTTGCTGAATCGTTTCTTTGATACGCCTTGGATTTATAAAAATATGGTTTATGCAATCCTTCCTTTACAGTTAGCGTAATTAGACCGTTTCTCCCATTAGTATCAAGAGCGAAATCCGGTTTAGGGCTGATGCTGTCATTGATTCTGTTTTCTATTTCCATACAAGCCTCTTTTGTGTCCTTAATTCCAACCACATTTCCGTTGTCATCTATTCCGAACTTAATTTCTCCTGTACCATAGTTTGCATACGCACTCACTGTTTTTAAAAAGGTATTTGAAATAGATTGTTTATATTCTAATATTCTCGATTCTCTCATTGTAAAAACCTCCTTAATTTGCTTTATCGTTCAAATTTTACCTCATTACGAGCGATAAAGCAACCGATAATTTTTGCGTTCGCTTTTGCGTTCATTTTTTCCATTTAACTCAAAATATTTTCCTGAAAATAATACCTTTCTTTGCATTGACTTTATAACCAATTGCAAGGATCATGGCAGTCAAGGAAAATGCTACATCCGCACAATCTCGGGAAGTATACCTGAAGAAATATGAAAGCCTGAAAAATCGCTATCTGTCTAAAGTTGATGAATTAGAACGACTGGAAGCTGAACGTACCAGATGCCAGCAGCAGGATAAAACAATGTCGCTTTTTATCCGAACGCTGAAAACGAATCCACAGGCTCTCGATAATTGGGATGTCACTATCTGGACGGTCATGGTCGAGAAAGGAGTTGTTCATAAAGATAAAAGCATCACTTTCGTATTCAACAATGGAGCTGAAATTAAAGTCGGAGCTGAATAATCTCCGATTTTTTGTATCAAGAAATAATTAAAAAGTGCACACGGTAACGACTTTTCGTTAAAATATTCATTTCAAAAATGAAAAGGGCCTGTGAGTCATTCTAATAACACCGCCATGAAGCTTTATTTTGTTAAATTGCATCCAAAAAGTCTTGTAAATAGCCACCTCTCAACAAAAACTGAACGCCTATCCCGATACACATTGTATCAAAATAGGCGTTCAGTTATGTAAGGGTACTACAAAAAAGATACTGGATTTTAAGAAAGACGATCCGCAAGACAAATTGCTATAAACTTAGCTTTTTTAAAATCAAGAAAATCATCATTCAAAATGCTTTCATCTATAACGTAAGCAATGTTCAATCCAATGTTTTTCTTGTTACTATTGATTAATGATTCTCCTGCAAATCTGGCTCCAATAATCAAATATTGTATTTGCTTGCCATCCAAGACAATGGGTTTATCCGTTTTTGCAAGCCAATAGTCATTAGTATCAGAACCTGGAATCCGCCTAATCACAATGATGTTCATCGGTAGTTTGGATTGTAAATCGTCAGGTCCAGTATCGGCAAATTTGAGAACAAATTTTATAGAGCCATCTGTTTTGTTACTGTGTTTTAACAACTTTATTATTTTTTTACAATATGACAGTTCTGTATTAAAATTTGGTTTAATATGAATCAGCGCTGCGGGTACACCCACCATTTCACTGTCCATGCGATGTATAATATATTTACGACTCCGTCTTTTTAATATTTTATAATAATTTTTCAGATACGGCAAAAAACGAATATCGCTTGAGTATTCCACCACTTGTAAATATGGAATAGCATAATAATCTTTTTCTTCTTTAAAAAGTTCAAGAAACCACTCTATTCCGATATGCTGCTCATTAGGATTCAGTTTTTGAAAATCAACTGCAGCATGTTCTGCAGCACGGCCCATTGATTTGCCATATGTCTCAAAAGCAAATGCTTCATAAAAAATTCTAAATTCTTTGGAACAGCTGTTCAGATCAATTTTCATTACACTTCCTCCAACGAAATAAATTAGTATCCATATTTTATCATACAAAACATAAAATGCGACTCAAATATTATATTTAGCAAAATAAAAGACTGTCGACAAAATTCGACAGTCTTTTTGGCCAGACTGTCCGAAAACTAATCAATTACTATTTAAATTAATAGTTTGTTTACTTATTAAACAGAAGAAAAGTGGTATAATATAAATATAGGCAAAGCACTGGAAACAGAGGATTAGCGAGGTATATTATGGGATATATTGAAGGACAGAACCGTCAAGAAAGAATGTTACTGCCGGATAGCATAGAAGACATAATAGGCGAAGATAACCCTGTTCGAGTAGTGGATGCATTTGTTGACGGACTGGATATGAACCGACTGAATTTCACACAAGCAACGCCGGCGGAAACCGGGCGGCCCGCATATAATCCAAAAGATATGCTCAAACTTTATATTTATGGATATTTCAATAAAATTCGTTCCAGCCGCAAGCTGATGAAGGAGTGTCATCGTAATATCGAATTATTTTATTTACTTAACCGCTTGGAACCTGACTTCCGAACAATCTCGGATTTTAGAAAGCATAACAGCAAAGCTCTGAAGAGTGTGTTTCGTGAATTCGTAGGGATTTGCCTTACTCTTGATTTATACCGAAAAGACCTCTTTGCAATTGACGGGTCGAAATTCCGAGCAGTAAACAGCAAATCCAAGTCTTATAACAAGGAAACCCTGATCAAGAAGCTGACACGAATCGAGGAAAACATTCAAAATTATCTGAAAGATATGGACCAAAATGATCAAAGCGAATCAAGTGAGAAAAAATTCAACAAAAATGAAATTCAAGCAAAAATAAAAGTGCTTAGAGAACGAAAAGAAACATATTTACAATACCAAAGCAAATTAAAAGAAACAGGAGAGACACAGCTTCTTACGACGGACCCTGAAGCCAGGGTGATGCACAGCAAGGACGGCTTTCACTGTTATTACAACGTTCAGACTTCGGTGGACAAGGGAAGCCAATTAATAGCGGAATATATTGTAACCAATAACTGTACAGACCAGGGATTGTTAAAATCTGTCGCAGATCAAACAAGAGAAACCATGGGACTGGATACGATAACGGTGGTGGCAGATAAGGGATATGACAGTCGCCAAGGTATTGAACGCTGCGTTTTAAATGGGATAATTCCCAACGTTGCATTAAAATATGACAAAGAGGAACGGGTGCATGCGATTCCTTATGTTGAAGCACAAATCACAGAAAAAGAGCTTTGTTCAACTAAACCTGAAGACATACAGAAATGCATTTGTGCAGGCGTTTTACCTGAATGCTATAAAGATACCGGAATCGAAGTGGAAGTACAAATGCACGGGAAATACAGTTGCTTTATACGCAAAAACATAAACACTGTGATTTGTCCGATGGGCAGGGAGCTTCACAAAACAAAATGCAAGGCTGGAAACAATATTTATGTAAGCAAGGAAGCCTGCAGAGAATGTACAAACAAGTGCACACACTCCAAATTCAAAACAGTAAGCTTTGGACCGAACACAACAGTTGTTCCTGTTCAGATGTTCGGCGAAATCGATACTCCTGTGCAGCAGATTCCCCCTGGTGCAGTCATCAGCCCGAACAATCATTCCATGGATCGTAAAAAAGTGATAACACAAAAGGTACAAATTCGAATAAAAAGCAATCCTGAAATTATGAAAGAGCGAATGTGTTTGTCAGAGCATCCGTTCGGAACCGTAAAATGGTATCATGGAGCACATTATCTATTGTGCAGAGGTAAAGAAAAAGCCACAGGAGAACTCGGGCTTAGTTTTCTCGTCTATAATATGAAAAGAGCCCTTAATATGGTGGGAATAAAAGAACTGATAGCGGCAATGTAAGCCGCTTTTCTTTTTATTTGCTCAAAAATCACTTTATGACGTAATTTCCTCGAAAATATAATAACCTGCGAATAGCAAAATGCCCGGAAAGCCTTATTTAAAAGACTTTTCGGACAATTTTTGGCGGAGAATGAGGGATTCGAACCCTCGGAGCGATTGCTCGCTCACATGATTTCCAGTCATGCGCCTTCGACCACTCGGCCAACTCTCCGCGTAAGAATTATTATTTGCGCATGTGAGCAAGTTTTATCAAAATAACTTGCTCAGAAATAGTAGCATTTATTGAAACAATTGTCAATAAATTTGGACGCGTTTTTGTTTAATTCGGGCCTTTTTTTGTTTAAATTTCCGTTTAAATTGCTTAATCTTACTTAATTTATTCCTTTCTTCTACACAATTTTTTCTTTTTCATATCAATTGTTAAATCACTAATCCACATGATTAATGGTTTTGTATCACGACATGATTATAACATCCACAATACCTTTTTCATGGAATTTAGAATGATATTTGAACTTTCTATAGGAGGTACATTCTATTACTATTTCTATTACTATTCCTATTACTTGATTTTCACTCCGGCGAGTAGCCCGCCGCGGGTTCCTATTACCAATGTATTGCCGAAAACTGCAGGTGATGATTCAATGTTTCCGCCGCCGGTGGCTTTGTCAGTGTTAAATTTTTTCTTTATTTGTATTACATCAAGACGTGTTCCATTTGATCCATCAATTAGATGAATCTGGCTGATAGCGTCCGCCATTAGCAAATACAGATTTCCTTCTTCGTCGTATACATCAACAGGCGAACTCCAGCTATAACTCTTCATTTTGTATTCCCAGGCAAGCTTTCCGGTATCAGCATTAAATGCCGCTAAAGTATTGCCACTGCTGTACCCTTCGCTCATGCAAATGCTTGCTATTACAAGATTCGAATATCTCCCCTTGCCAACAACCATGCTTCCCATGATTCCGCCATTTACGTCATTTCCGGAATTTGCAGGATCATTGTAGGTCCATGCACTATAAGAATTACGCCATAAGGTTTTGCCAGTTAGTGCATCAATTTTGTAAACGTAAGCATTTCCCTTATAACTTCCTTTTACGGACTTTTGATTGTCAACTTCTGTTCCGCAATAAAGATATAAATTGTCGCCAGTTTGCTGTAAAGTAGGCGTTACATCGTTATCATCATCAAGCTTCTTTGTCCATAATGGTTTCATTGTATTTAAATCTATGCAGTTCATTGCACCAGAATTATCCGCAAAATACCCATTTCCGCCATATATCGCCATTGAACTTTCGATACCCTGAGATCTTGTGGCAGTTGATTTGTATTTGTAATCTATAAAATCTGGTTTTATTGAAATCTTTTTGTTTGCTCTATCAAAAACCGTATTGAGTTTTGCAGTATAAATCATCCCATTTTCGCATGGGTACATTAAAGTATCCGCAGTGCCATCAATTATCGGTGAAGAGTCTGAAGCACCCCAGCCTGAACGGTATGTGCGGACATCATGTGCAGTGTTTTTTAAATATAAAAGAGACTGGTCTATCAGATTGAAAATTCTAAAGCCCATCTGTCCTGATTTATTTTTCGGTGGATAATCACCCTGTCCCACATATAGAATAGGATATCCTCGAGGGTCAAGTGCAGGAGTTCCTTTAACTGCAACACCTATGTTTATTGCAGGACGGGTTTCTTTCCCATCATCAAGATCGTAAAAATATATTTTACCGTCCATTGCTGCGGTTACAACTTCCACAAGACCTTTTTTCGCTTTTTTGTCGGCATTAATATTCATCATTTCACGAATATCATCAGGCCATTGGACCATAACAGGTTGACCTGTCCAGCCAGTTCCAGACCATGAAAAATTCCAGCTTGAAGATGCCATTCCACCCATTGAACGCTCCCAGATTTGTCCAAGCTTTTTAGTTTCAAGTTTTACGTATCCATAGCTCGGAGCATTTCTGAAATTATTTCCGCGAAAATTCATAACTCCGGCAACACTTGAGTATTCAATCGGATTGTATAACTTAATTAGATTTGGGCGGTTAAAGCTGCTTATTGGAGTATTCCCTCTATAAATTTGAGATACAAACCCAAGGCTTGAAGGGCGTAATTCATTTAGAATAGTTCCCATCGAAAGAAACTTCGTAAATTGATTAGAAAGCAATATTGGGTTTTGGAGCGGCATTATTTGCGTTGCAGTTATAGTGGTTGGCTCATAAGGCGAACTCCCCTGAGAATTATAAGATGAACTACTTTGTGAAGATTTAATATCAGATGAATACGCTACCGATGACGACCCTAATAAACTATTAGTTGATGACGAAAGGCTTTGTGATAAAGTCGATGAGTTTTGTGATGAAGAGATTTTGCCTGAATTTTCACCTGTCAAATTATTTTTAATCAAAAAAATAATCAGGACAATCATTACAACGGCGACAAGCCCTGACACAGCAAGAAATGCTTTCTTACTTGCGTTACTTTGTCTTTTGCGATTAATAAAATAATCTTCGTGCCGATAGTCATTATTTATATTATTATTGCTCCTATTAACATTTCGATTGTTTCTGTTGCTTTTGTCAGATGTTTTCTTCAATTTAAATCCTCACTCTTCTTTTGACTTCTTATTTTTGGCATTTCAAAATTCCTATCAGGTTTCATTCTGACATTTTTAAAATCTAATAATTATTTGTTATCTACAAATTTATCTTTTGTGCACCATTAATTTTTTCTAAGCAAATTTCATTATTCACTTAGAATTATAATATCATTTTTTATCTTCTAATACATTATTTCTACATTTTAAAATTCTTCTTCGATTCGCTTACTTAATTTATAGGTTTTGACATTTATTAATTGATTATTTCAATTTACATTTCAGATTAACGAAATTACATATTTAATATCAAAATCATTTAATTACTATTTAAGCTTCATGCCTACAATTACGCCACGTCTTGTTCCTATTACCAGAGTATCGCCAAATACTGCAGCAGAAGATTCGACATTTCCGCCTATTCCACCACTCATGGTTATATTCCCAATAGAAAGCATTTTACCCGTTGAACCATCTAAGATGTGAACTTTGCTTTGTGAATCCGGGTAAATAATGTAAGCATTGCCTTCTTCATCATAAACATCAACCAGTGAACTCCAACCATAATTCGGTGATTTATAATCCCAAACAAGTTCCCCAGATTCTTTGTCAAATGCCGCAATTGTGTTCCCGCTATATATTCCATTCGTCATGCAAAAACTATATATAACCAAATTAGATATTTTGTTTTTGCCAACTACAGGAGTTCCCATGACACCACCGTTTACATCGTTTCCGACATTCGTCTGATCGTTCTTGGTCCAGCATTTATAAGCATTACGCCACATGGTTTTGCCTGTTCTGGCATCTATTTTATAAACATATGCATCTCCGAGATAGTTTCCAGTTATTTTCTTTTGATAGTCAACTTCAGTTCCAGTATATAGATATACACCGTTTTCTTCGTTGCTAATTACCGGGGTTACGTCTGTATCATCATCAAGTTGCTTCATCCAGGTTTGTTTCATCGTTTTGAGGTCAACACAATTCAGTGCGCCCGAGTTGTCGCTAAAAAACATCGACTTGCCATAAAATGACGCTGAACTCTCAACACCTAGAAGAGTTGATTTCGGTGTTTTATATCGCAGATTTGCAAAAACCGGAGCAATGGTTAACGTTTTCGCTTCCAAATCAAACTTCGTATTCAATTTTGCAGTATAAATAACTCCGTTTTCACTTGGCCATATCAAAGTATCGGTTTTCCCATCGATCATGGGAGATGAATCGCATGCACCCCAGTCTTTTCGGAAAGCCATCTGGTCATCACCGCTAATAAAAGTAAGTAATGACTGATCAATCAGGTTGAAAACACGCATCCCAATCTGAGTCATTCCGGATTTTGGCGGGCCATAATCGCCTTGCCCAACATAAAGTATCGGGTAGCCTCTCGGATCTATTGCAGGGGTACCTTTTATAGGAGCTTTAATATTTATTGGAGGTCTTGTGGATTTACCATCATCAAGGTCAAAGAAATAAATATTTCCGTCCATTGTTGCGTAAATAACTTCAACCAAGTTAGCTTTTGCTTTCTTTGTTGCATTTATGTTCATCATATTCTTGATGTTATCAGGCCATTTAACGATTACGGGTTGACCAGTCCATCCAGTTCCGCTCCACGCAAAATCCCAGCGCGATGATTTAAGTCCTCCGACTTTACGCTCCCATATCTGTTCAATTTTATGATCTTTCATCGTAGTAAAGCCATATGAAGGAGCGTTTCTGAAATTATTTCCACGGAAGGAAAGAACTCCAGGGATTTGCTGATACATTATTGGATCCTTAAATGAAATGTCGTAACTTCTCGTAAAATTTTTCAAAATAGTTGTGCCCGAGAAAACATCGGCAGTAACCCCGAAATTTTTGGGCAAAAATTCTAACTCAACTTCTGTTGCTGGAAAAAGCTTAACGAAACGGCTGTCTTTAAGAATGGGATTTTCCCAAGCCTGAAGTTCTCCAAGAGTTATTGTGGGCTCTATATATGGAGTCGTATTCGTTGGGTCATCTGTTGGTTTATTATCAGGCAATGTGTCAAAAGCCTTCCCGCTTAATATCCAATAAGCAATAAAGGCAATCATTAGTGCAACAATGACAAGCAGCGCAATTATTGTACCTGTTCCTTTTCTCTTGTGACGTTTCTTTTTCTTGTATCCGGAACCTCCGGCTGAGCTAGTATTTCTGCTTGCAGAATTTTTCGTGTTCAGCCCTTTACTGTTATTTTTATTATCTATATCATCAAGAGACATTGGCATCTCATCATAATGGTAATTCGTTCGTTTCATTGTTTTGTCCTTTCAAAGTCAGTAATATTGGTTTTAAAACTACTAACAGTATTATACTCCATATCAAAGATTAATTGTATATGAACTTTTTTCTTCCATCCCCACAAAAGTCTTCTGACGAAGATATTCGTAAGCAATTATTGCCACAGAATTCGAAAGATTAAGAGATCTTGTCTCGCCGAGCATTGGGATTCGTATGCAGGTTTCTTTGTGAGCAGCAATCAAATCTTCTGGAAGGCCTTTAGTTTCTTTACCAAACAGTATCATACAATTATCGGGATATTCTATTGAAGCGTAATTTTTCGTTGCTTTTGTTGTTGCATAAAACATCGTCTTGCCTGCATTTTTCTGCAAAAAGTCATCTAGGTTCTTCCACACAGTAATGTCTGTATCAAACCAATAATCAAGGCCTGCTCTTTTAACCGCTTTTTCAGTTATTGAAAAGCCTAGTGGCTCTATCAGGTGCAATTTTATTCCGGTAGCAACGCATGTCCGGGCAATGTTGCCAGTGTTTTGTGGGATTTCTGGTTCAACCAGAACAATTTCCAATGACATTTTTTCAACTCCTTTTGCTTATTGATTTTAACATTTTTTTATTGCATTTATTATTGCATTTATTATTGCATTTATTATTGCATTTTTTCTTTTAATTTATTTATTCAGATTCTATTTAAGAAAATCATTCTTTCAGATTCTAGTTAGCTTATTTTTCCTTTCAGATTCTGCTTAACTAATTTGTACTTTCAGTTTAATCTAAAATAGTTTAATTCTTTCAGATTCAGTCTGCTTATTTGTTCTCTAAGTTTGCACCTGGCTAATTTGTACTTTCAGTTTTATAAACAATATAGCAGTGTCAAATCCGAATATTTTTCACCATGTGCTCAGATGCCATCTGCTCTAATTTTTTGAGTCTGTGATTCATCCCTGATTTACCCAAAGGTGGTTCAATCATTTCTCCAAGCTCTTTAAGTGATAAATCCGGATAGTCAAGCCTTATCCGTGCAGCATTTTGAAGATCTTTAGGCAGAGATTCCAGACCAATTTGTGTGGACAAATACTCTAATGCTTCCTGTTGTCGTGCTCCGGTATACGCAATTCTTGTAGTATTTGCATTATCACAGTTTACAACACGGTTTACTGAATTTCGCACAGACTTATTAACACGTAGCGACTCTAAGTCAAGCAATGCCTGGTGTGCACCGGTTATTAAAAGGAAATCGGAAACTTGCTGACCTTCTTTCATATATACAACATAGTATCCGTTACGTTTAAGTAATCCCGCACTAATTTCATCTTTTTCTAAAAGCGAAATTGCAGTTTCTGCAACCGAAAGTCTTCTAGCAGCTATTTCAAGGTGATAAGATTTATTAGGTTCACTAACAGAGCCAGAAGAAAGAAAAAGCCCCCTTAAAAAAGCTCTCCTGCAACAATCCTCTGTGAAACTTTCCTGATTCATAGTTCCACGCACTGCATCAAACCCCGCCTTGCTTTTAAGGTCTGCAATAATATTGTCATAAATTGCCTTATCATCAATAAGTATGTTGTATAATTCACGTCCGTGAGATATCTTTACCTGCGCTCCATACTTTCCCTGTAACATTAGTGAAATTCTATTTGAGAAACCTTCATGAGCAGTAGATAAAGTGACTGTTCCTAATCTGAATCGTGCCGAGCCCATAAGAGTCGCCATTAATTCGGATTCCACACAGCACTCTTCGTTAGAATCCATTGCACAATATTCATCTTTTACATTTTTGGAAAAAGACATCAACCTTTACCCCTTTGTTTCTTTAAATTTAGCAAACAACAAATTCAAACTCCACTTATGTTTCAAGCCAAATTTGCATCACAATTTCTGCAAGAAGATCATGATCGTGTCTGACGGCGCCTTTTTCATTAATAGTTATTAAAGGTGCTTCGACTATTTTTATACCTGTTTTCTCAGTTTCCTCTTTAGAATATTTAACCTGGCAAGAATTCGTCTTTTTGTATTCATCTTCAGTAATTTTATTAAGTTTTTGATTGTTGACAATACAATAGTCAATATAATCTCTGGGGTTATCTGTCATGCAATGTCGTGTCATAGCATCTAAATGTTTTGAAAGGTCGTAATTTAAAGTTTCAGCAGGTTGTGTCATAATATTTGATATATATACACGTTTTGAATTACTTCGATTTATTGCTTCGCGTATTTGGGGGAAAAGCAAATGGGGAATTATGCTTGTATAAAGGCTTCCGGGCCCTAAAACAATTATTTCTGCGTTGTCTATTTCATTAATCGCTTCATCAAGTGGAGTTGCATCGCTTGGCTCCATCATAATTTTATATATGTCATTCTCAGCGGTTGCAATACGATTTCCAATTGCGCTCTCGCCGTGTATTGTTGTTCGGTCATTTAAAATTGCACTTATTTGAATATCTTGCAAGGTTACAGGGAGTACTTGTCCTTTAACAGCAAGAACCTTGGACATTTTGCGTATAGCATCATGAAAATTATCAGAAACGCCTGCCATTGCTGCAATAAACAGATTTCCAAAGCATTGACCTGCAAGTCTTCCATGCTGGCTTTCAAATCTATAATTCATAAGCTCATTCATCAATGGTTCGGTGTCTGCAAGAGCAAGAATGCAGTTTCTTATATCTCCGGGCGGCAGTATATGCAAATCTTCACGTAACATTCCGGAAGAACCACCATTATCAGCAACTGTTACTATCGCAGTGAGGTTTGATGTAAAATGTTTAAGACCGCGCAGCAAAGTTGAGAGCCCGGTTCCTCCACCGAAAACAACGATTCGCGGACCATCTGCGACATCAATAATATTTTTTTTTAATAATTTTGATTTATTAAGGCTACTCATTATTTAACCGCTTCTTCGCTATTTATACAACGAGGACCACCAGCTTTAGTGTCATTATCAAGGTCTCTGTGATCAACAGAAACATGAAGACCATTTTCTGCAAGAGCTTTTGCTAGTTCCTGGGCTATTGCAACTGATCTATGCCTGCCACCAGTACATCCTATGCCAATATTAAGTCTGACTTTTCCTTCTCTTACATAAAAGGGGATTGCAAATAGAAGCATGTCAAGCAGTTTTTTAGTAAATTCATTTGTCTCAGGAAAAGAAAATACATAATCCCTGACCTGACAATCTAATCCGCAAAAAGGCTTAAGTTCAGGAATATAATACGGGTTAGGTATAAACCTTACATCCACAACATTGTCACAATCCATTGGTACCCCATACTTAAAACCAAACGATTGAATAAGAATTGTCATTTTTGCACTTTTCTCGTCTTTAGACAATAATTTAAACAAAATATCTCGCAGGTCGCTAGGCGACAAATTGGTAGTATTTATTACGTCAGGCGTCATGTTTTTTATCTGGCTCATAAGTTCCCGTTCCATCTCAATACCCTGAACAATGCCCATTCCCTCAGCAAGTGGATGATTTCTTCTTGATTGTTTATACCTGTTAATTAGAACCTGATCTGAAGCTTCCAAAAATATAAGTCTGTATGGAAACCCAATCTTATCAATCGCTTCAAGTGCAGGTACAAATCCCGAAAACATCGCAAGGCTTCTTATGTCAACAACAAATGCAATTTTATTAATTGTAACACCTTCTTTGCCTTCCCACTTTGAGAAAGTCATTACCATAGACTCAAGCATCTGTGGCGGAACATTATCTACACAAAAATAGCCCATATCTTCAAGATAATTGACCGCTATAGTTTTTCCTGCTCCTGACATGCCAGTTAAAATTATAAGTTCCATCTTACCACTCCCCCAAAATCCGTACTTCCGTATCGATTTTTACACCATATTTATCAAATACACAGGCAGTGACAACATCGATTAAATCGCGAATATCTTTTGCCGTTGCATTATTATCATTAATTATAAATCCGGCATGTTTCATTGAAACACAAGCGCCTCCAACTCTACATCCTTTAAGTCCGGCATCTTCTATAAGTTTCCCTGCATAATAACCAGTAGGACGTTTGAAAGTGCTTCCTGCAGAAGGAAATTCAAGTGGTTGGGACGCTTTTCTTTTGACAGAAAATTCTGCCATTTTCTTTTCGATGTCGGCCAAATCGCCTTTTTCTAAAGTTATCCAGGTTCTTAATACGATATATTTATTTTCCTCATAAACACTTTGTCTGTATCCGAATTTATGATCTTGTACATTTTCAATTATAAAAACTTTACCAGTTGAAGGGTCAAATGCCTCTGATTTAGAAACTATATCTGCCATGCAACCATCATACGCACCCGCATTCATGTAAACTGCACCACCGATTGAACCTGGTATACCTGCCGCAAACTCAATTCCGGTAAGATTTTTTTTTGCAGCAAATTTCGCAACTGATGCTAATAAAGCACCCGATTCGGCAATAATTATGTTTTCAGCTTCCAAACTACAATGTGAATAATCCCTGCCCAAAATGATTACCAAACCACGAATTCCTTTGTCAGAAACAAGCACATTTGATCCATTTCCAAGTATGGTTACGGGAACTTGACTTTCGTTTGCGCATTTAACTGCAAAAAGCAACTCTTGCGATGATGATGGCAAATAAGCAAGGTCAGCAATCCCACCGACTTGAAAACTCGAATGTTCCGACATCGGCTCGTCTTGCAATATTCGATTCTTTGAAGCAGGAAATTGTTCGCCAATTTTTGATTTGCAAATTTTCACTGCATTATTCGATTCTAAATCAAATTTTTCGCTGCTATACATTCTTGATTTCATTTCCCCTTGCTAATTTGGTTGCTAGTTACCAAACACCATTATTCTTAATATCATTTATTCAAACGGTTAATTATGTCAATCACTTATTTTCTATTTAAAATTTGCCTGTTCAGTGTCTAATTGTTTTTCATAAAATATTATAATAACATTTAAATGTAACAATTCCCTACGATTTCAAATTTCAGTTTACATTCTTGCCAATTTAAAATCAATTTATTTATAGTTATTCTGGTTTGGTTTCGGATTTCATAGTTCCAAAAACCCTTTCGGTCAGCGCCTGTGCGGCATTATATCCCATTTGTTTCTGACGGAAATTAATCGCTGCAACCTCAACAATGATTGCAAGATTTCGGCCAGGTCTGACCGGAATCGTTATTGACGGAACTTTTATTCCAAGGATTTCTGTAAATTCTTCTTGAATCCCAAGTCGTTCGTAAGACTTTTTTTCATCCCAAAGTTCAAGGTTTATTACAAAATTAATATTTTCTTGCATTTTTACTGATGAAACACCATAAAGCTCTTTAACATCAAGAATGCCAATTCCTCGGATTTCTATAAGATGTCGAATAATTTCAGGAGCACGTCCTAATAATGTTGTGTCTGAAACCCTACGGACTTCTACTAAATCGTCCGCAATTAATCTGTGCCCTCTTTTTACAACTTCTAGAGCTGTTTCTGATTTGCCGACACCACTTTCTCCAAGAATAAGAATTCCTTCCCCATAAACTTCGATTAAAACGCCGTGCATAGAGGAACGAGGGGCAAGTTCAACATTAAGAAATTTAACAAGAGAGCTCATGAATGTCGATGTAATTTCATTTGTTCTTAAAACGGGAATCTGATATTTGAGAGAACAAGACTCGACCTCTGGAAAAACTACATGATGCCTAGTCATTATAAGGCAAGGAATCCCCGTAGAAAACAAAGCATCCACCTTCCCCAACCGGTCTTCAGGAGTGAGCTTCTCTAGAAATGCAGTCTCCATGTTACCGATAAGCTGAATTCTGTCTGGCCCAAAATGGTCAAAATAGCCTGCAAGTTGGAGCCCTGGACGTGTCACATCAGCAACAGAAATATAAATTTCATCGGGGTTTCCTACCTTTATAACTTCCTCAAGTTTAAATTCGGTAATGATATGTCTTAATGTTACTGGTGCCATAAGCATCTCCTTGCAAAATAGATTTATATGTTTATGTTCTTTTTTTACTGTTTTTCATTTTTTAAAATTTCAGTCTATATTCATAACTATTTCTAAATTCTTACTATTACCGTTTTGTTTCTGTTCCTAATCCTGTTCCTGTTTATGTTTATGTCCCAGTTTATGTTTCTGTCTCTACTTTTGTTCCTGTTTATGCTCCTGCAACATTATCTCTCTTAAGAAAAATCTCGGAATGGATCTTTAATATCCCTAATATCGCCACCTAGTCTTTTAATTGAAGACAATATCTCATAAAACTCCTGCCTATCAAACTTTCCTTGGTATCGGTCAAGATATCCTTTGAGCGCAGATATTCCTCTTGGGTCACCATAATCGCCAATACATATTGCTCCAATAACTCTATGGTCCATAGTTCTAAAACAATTTCTGATGCATCCAAATACATCGTCCGTTTTTGTTTCCTGAGAAACTAGAGTTAGTGCAATCAGGAGGTATTCATAAGGGCCTTTAAGTCCTTGATTTTTCAATGATTCAGTATTTAGAGACTCTAAAATGTAAGGAATTGATTCGTCACCTATCCCTAGAATATACATTTTAAAAGCATCGGCAATAAGTTCATGAGGCATTACATTATTGATAAACTTTTCAAGAACGGATTCAATTGTATTTATCGTTTGCCATTCGCCTAAAATTTTAAGTGCAATACAAGCTCCTAAAATATCCGCTCCAGGTGAGTCCTCCTGATTTTCTCCCGCTTCCCACGAAGGAATAAGCGCGAGCTCCATTATTGCTGGAATCGCTTGTTGTCCAAAAGACCCGATTTTAATTTTTAAATACTCAGGAATATCGTCATCGCAAAGAACTGCTGCTAGTTTAACTTTATTCATTACATCATCGACTGTTTCGATTTCATCAATCATCTGTTCAGGAGTTTTATTGCCTAAAATATCAAAACTCTTTTTGTACCATGCTTGCACGCTATTGAGAACTTGGTTCCTCATTTGCTCATGAAAATGTGGATTTTGTATCTGACTTTCGTCGGTTATCATATCCATCGCTCTTTCATATGTGCTGGAAAGTTCTTCATTGTATAAAATAAAAAGTTCATTCCACTGTTGTTGGTTATTCATTGTAAATTATCATGATTAACTCGTTCAATATGCCCGAATTAATCTGCCTCCCATTAAATATTCTTTCAAACGCCATTATACCATGATTATGGCCAATTAGGCAAAAAAAGAACACTCGTAAAATACAAGTGGCCATAAAGACAATTTGTGAACTGAGGGTCAAAGGTAAACTGATACGGGAAAAGCTTTGGATTAATTCACCCAGAGGAGCGCTTTAACTTTTGAAAATAGTGATTAAGATCTCTTATAATCAATCCATGTCCTTATTAAACTAAAGAAATGAAATCCCCAAGCCCATTGATTTTAATAGATTTAATGATTCAATTCTTGGAGGAGACACACCGATTTGAACTGGGATTTCCCTAGATAATTTCTTTATTAAAATGTCCTCTTGTGTCTGTTTGCTGATTAAAGACTGATTTATTCACTCCGTCATTTAATTTGCTTAAGGCCTCATTAATGGTATTCGCAACTTGCTCTTTTGATTCAACAGTAAAGTTTAATCTAAATGCCTCGATTCCTTTTATGCTTTGTAGCTCATTTAAAAGATTAAGCGTCTTCCCATTAAGGATCGTCACCGTACAGTCATTATTACAAATGATAGGGAATGTTCCGTGCTCATCTTTTAGCTCATAGCTATTCATTCTGCAAATTCCGCATTGATTCATTTTTTTCAGTGGACAGTATTTTGTAAACATCAAAGGCGCCTTACCATATACAATCATTTCTAGTGCAGGATAGCCGTCATTTTCTTCAATATAAGCATTCATTAAATCTTCAATTTGTCTCTTATTAAGTTCATAAGATAAAGTTACTCGTTTCGCACCTAATTTGTATAATTCATAGCAACTAGCAGCATTAACAACATTTAGAGAATAGTCCGTAACAAAAGGATTAGTTTTTTTATAGTGATAAATTCCGCCATATCCTCCGACTAGTAGCTGCCCTTCTATTTTCTTATAATCGTTTTGGTTTCTTCTAACAACGTTCTCAAAATAGATTTCCTTAATGCCCCAGCTCACGCAAGCATCAAACTGTTCCTGAGTCGTTACAGAAGCCGTAACGTATGGTTTTTCTGGGGTAAAGCTTATTTTTTCTTTTGCGGTAGGAGCCTTGGTTCTTTTCTTTTGGCTGTTAAGCTTTAAATCATATAATCCCTGTACAATATCTCTTCTTGCTGCATTTAACAGTTTAGCTGGGATAAATGCATTACTTTCCTCAAACTCTACCTTATTAAGTTCGAATATCGTATCATTTAATCTTGCAAATTGCTTTATAACCTGCTCTTTTGTTGTTGGATTATTAATTGCTTCGTCTAGTATTTCCTTGCTTTCATATAAATAATTAAAGCCTAAGCCCCCCGCATCTATGATCAGTTTTGAATCTGGATAGGCATACACTCTAATATCAATATTAAAACGCTTAAATTCTTTATCTAGTGATGCTTCTAAAGCTTTGTAATATATATAATCCTTCGTTATATAGACTAGATCACCCTTAGACAACTTTTCTTTGATTTTGATATAGCAGAAATTATCTGCTTTGTTGATTAAATTATCATCTTTATCGTACAGTTTTACAACATTTAAAATAACATCTTCATTGTTGTGACTTATTCTGATGATATCGTTTTGATTTAAAGGTCGTGTAAGTTTAATTTCATACGTGTCTTTAACAATCTTGCTAATTCTACCAATTTCATAACCAGTGTTATTAGGTCTTAAGGTGTTTGTAATATCTATAGGATCTTCGTGAAATAAATAGCCTTTAGTAAAGGTTCTATTGAAGGTTTTGCTCAGATCTTCTTTATCTTCTTCGGTTATTTTATGATCTAAGGCCAAGCGGTATTTTGATACAACATTAGCAACATAAGCAGGCTCTTTCATTCGACCTTCTATTTTCAAGGAATCAATTTCTTTTAAATCATCAATATACTCAATTGTGTTTAAATCCTTAGTAGATAGAATATAGTTTTTCGCTAAAGTGGTATCTGTTGTTTTATCAATAAGTTCATATTCCTTACGACATGAACCAACACATCTTCCGCGATTTCCGCTTCGATAGCCGATTAATCCAGACATTAGACAGTTTCCAGAATAAGAGACACATAAAGCACCGTGAACAAAAATTTCGAGTGGTATTTTAGCTATTCTTTTTATCTCTTTTACTTTTTCAATCTCAACCTCACGGGAGAGAACAACTCTTTTAGCACCAAGTTCTTTAAATAATAAAGTTCCGTCTAAATCGTCTATTCCCATTTGAGTTGAGCAATGTGCTTCCATATCAACAAAATTTTTAACTATATAATCGAAAGCAGCCAGGTCCTGGACGATAATGCCATCAACACCGATTTCATTTAATTCGTGCATCTGCTCTTTCATCTCTTTATTTTCGTTTTCGAAAACGATGGTATTCATTGTAACGTAGATTTTAACGCTCCTCAGGTGCGCATACGTAACAGCCTCTTTTAACGATTCTAAATCAAAATTAGATGAGTACGCACGTGCACTAAATTTTTGCATTCCTAAGTATAATGCATCGCAACCATTAGAAATTGCAGCTTTTAAGGCTTCCATGCTTCCTGCTGGAGCTAATAATTCAGTCATTTTTTCCTCCATACTATTCGCTATTCTGCACTAAGTGCTTCTAACTGGTTGAAAAGTTTTTTTAAGTGAATCCTTTTTGGGGTGCAATCAAATTTCATAAATATCATAAGCATAGGCATTTTTATTTTTTCATAAAAATTAAGTATTATAGGAAACATTTAAATTAAAATTGAAACTGCTACCACTAAAATCAAAGGAACAACAATAACGATAAAATTTTGGATGCTTATAATGAAATATTTAGGTTCGGAGTGATTTTTTTTGAACAAAGCGATATTCTTGTATACAACAAAAATTGGCAGAATCACCGCAAGAACATAAATTGGTAGAACCTTGAAAACTGCCATAAGAATAATTGCAACATACGATATGTAATACATAGCAGCGAAAAGCCTAAGAGCGTTTTTTACACCGATATAATGTGGGAGGGTAAACCTCCCAATTCGCTCATCATGCTCAATATCTCGAATATTGTTAGCCAACATTATATTGGCAATGCACATGATTGCAGGAATTGTAAGCAAGAAAATCTTAATAATACCCAACATATTTACTGAAAGTTGTAAGACCCAGTCATTCAATGAATAATATACAAGGCTTTTGTCCGGGATATTAATGTAAACAGTTAGAAAAGTTATGAAAAATCCCATGAAAATACCAGAGAAAACCTCTCCTAGTGGCATTCGCGATATGGCAACAGGTCCAAAAGTATAAAATATTCCTGCTGCAAAACATAACGCCCCACATAAAAGCACCACAAAACCAGCAAACCACGAAAGTATAACGCCAGCTAAAGATGCCATAATTAACATTACAATGATTATCATGCGTGCTTTTTTTACTGGATACTGCAATTCTTTTCCATTTGATTTTGTGTCAATATAATTATTGAGAGCAGTTGTTGTCATATCAAATATTATCATTGATATGAAAAATAAAACCGTGTTTCTTATGCTTAAACTTTTGTACGCATATAATGAATATAAAACCCCTAGCAAAAATGGAAGCACGCTTGCTATTTTTGTTTTAATTTCTGTAAACTCAAAAAAACGTTTCATAATTATATACCACCTCTTTAGTGACAAACTCTCACCACCTCGTATAATAGTTTTATAGCTCAGAATATCTGTCAAAACTGAGCTAGTTGACAAAACTAAGAGGTGGGAGCTTCTTGGGAAGATTAATCTTAAACAAATACAGTAGTTATTATAATTTACTTTTAGTTCTGTGTCCATTTATAAATTGAGATATTTGATTTTATATATCTTTGAGATATTCAACTTATAACCAATTCAGATATTTTATTGTATATAACATTAAAGTGTTTGACAAAGAGATCATTAGAAACAAATTTAGCATTTTAATAAAATTGTGATTTTCTTATTTTACATTCGCCTTAATTCTAAGGTAAGGCAATTCGTTTGCCAAGTCCTTTCTTGCACTTCTCTGCCAGAAAAATTCGCCGATGAAAAGCACCTTGTTAATCCATTTATAATTTATAATTGCGTTGAGCAATCTTTTTACAGAATATATTTTTCTGCTAGCGTTTATGATTTCCTGCTGCAGTTCATGCGGCTTAATGTTTTTAGGATAATGCACAACGTTTCCACAATATTTTTCCCAGTTTTCATGTATCAAATTTTCCTTGTTCTGGTCATATACCGGCGTTCCTGGAATGAAAAACATTGACTGTATAAGCGCTCCGTGGATTTTATTTTCTTCCACGAACTTAACAATCTTATCTCCAATCCCGATAGTGTCTGATTCAGCACCAACAATGAAGAGTCCGCGTACCCCTATTCCATGCGCACGTATATTTTTTATTGAACGGACAATGTCCTCGTATGTGCTTTTTTTATGAAATTCTTTAAAAGAGGCGTTGTCAATAAATTCAATCCCGAGAGCTAGTTCGAAAAACCCTGCTTTTTTGAGCAAGTCAAGTAGTTCGTCGTCGAATCCGACTTCAAATCGTGCCTGTACGGAAAAATTGTATTTGACTTTGCTGTCAATTATTTCATTTAGAACTGAAATTACCCATTCTCTATCCTCGGGAAAATTATCATCTGTAATCCATACAACTTTATTAAAACGAGGAATGCCTTTTCTTTCATGAAATGCTATTGCTTCTTTAATATCTTCAACAATATTTTTAGGAGTTCTTTTGCGTATTTTACGTCCAAAATGTGCAATGACGGTACAATAGTCGCAATTGTGCGGACAGCCTCTTGATGCATGAACCTGTGGCCATAAAGTGTCATATTTTTTGGCAAGCTTTGAGTAATTATATACAAGATTCCGATTAGGAATAGTGTCAATGTTTTCGGGCTGTATTCTTTTACCTGTATTTATTATTTGATCTCTATTTTTGTAAATTACTCCAGGAAAATCCACTGCAGCATTATTTTTTATCGCATTAATAAATTCGATAATCGATTCGTCTCCATCGCCAGTAAGAATATAGTCGCAATATGCTATGCACTCCGTATAATTTAGAGATGCATGCATACCGCCAATTACAATAAGAGCCTTGGAATTTTGCTTAAATTTTTCAGCTAATTGATACCCTCTGTTGGCATTGAAAGTGTTTATGGAAATGAAAATAATATCAGAATCATATACGTCATCAAGTTTAATTTCAGATATTGATTCGCTGTACATCAAAGTGTCGTCAACAATATTTTTAACAATAGTAGCAAGGGTAATCAAACCGGTTGAAGGGTTTTTGATGAATTTGTTGTAAGTGACCATATTGGAAAAAGATTTTTTATATAGAGAGTAATTCCCAGGTTCAATAAATCTTATCTTTTTTATCATTTGAAACTCCTATTCTGCTAAAACATCAAGATTTGTTAATTATCGATCAACTTTTTCATATAATTTATGTAGGTTTGAACTCCTTTGAAAAATAGTTTTGAAAGAAAAAAAGAAGTGACAAATAGCAAAACGCCTCCGATGATTGCTCCGACGCCAAATAATATAGCGGTTATATTACTGAAGGGTAATGTTATCGCAATTGAAATGAAAGGGGAGAGAGCTGCAACAATTATTGATAACCCTCCACCAATTACTAGAACTACAGAAACCACAAAGAAACCTATTAATACTCCACCGATGCCCAAAAATGGACCAATTACGAAGACTAGATTGACAAGTAGCAAACAAATTTTCATAACGAGTTTTGATTTACTATTATCAACCTCATTAGGATTCTTTTTTGCTTCATCCGCTAAATATTGCTCTGCAAGGCTTTCTGGACTTCCTAAATTTAAAGAAATCGCATCTTCTGTTTGTCCATTTTCAGCTCCAATAATAAAGTGCTCTGAATAATCATTTGCAATTTCCTCTCGCTCATGAGTTGGCAAAACAGCCAGAGCTTCATTTAGTCGTCTCATATATTCTTTCTTATTCATATATTTTAGCCTCCTTCAAAAATAAGTTTACACTTTCAGAAAATTCATGCCATTCCTTGATGCTTCCCTCGAATTCCTTTTTCCCGGTTTCAGATATTTTGTAGTACTTTCTTGGAGGTCCTTCTTGTGATTCCACAAGGTATGTTGTAACAAATTCATCATCCTTAAGCCTTTTCAGCAAAGGATAAATTGTTCCGTCCGCCATGTTTATTTTTTTTGAAATTTCACTAACCATTTCATAGCCATAACGATCTTTGCTTTCAAGCATTGCAAGAACACAAAGTTCTAAAACGCCTTTTTTGATTTGAATATTCATACAATTGCATTTACTCCCTTCTATTCTATCTTGTAAATAGATAATACCATTCACTATAACACATTGCAATATACTATACATAACTTTGTACATGTTAATATAGTATAGCATTCCTGTTAGGGTATATTGCATAAAAATATCTAGATTTTGAATTGCAGTTTTTTTGTGAACTTACTAAATTTTTCCGACTCAAACAAGATTGCTTTTATGGCATTGCAAATTCAATTACCTTATTTCAAAAAAGATCCTATATTGAATTAACATGCCGCTTGCCTACTGTTTGTATCTTATTACGTTGCTAATTTGTTTTATAAAAAGTATGTTATTTCGTTTTCAGCTACTTTTCTAAAATTGCATTTCTTTAAGAGATTTCACAGTTTCGACATAAAAAGCCCTGACATCAAACCCTTTGATGTTTTCTTTGTGAAAATCAATCATGTCTGCGTGTGAAATGCCACGCCTGCCGACCGTATCGACGAAAATTGTTTTGCCATGTTTTTGGGACTCTACTGAAACAAGTCCGTCATTCTCCCCGTCAAATTTTTTAACTAAAATGTAAGATAAATTCATAGGAAATTTGCCACTTGTCACTTTTTTCATCTTTGAAATAATGCTTTGATAATAAACGCCTTCAATATCAGGTGCAATTTCGTTTATTGACATGCAATTATTCTTGGCAATTGCCCTTACCCCTTCAATGAAATCAGGATTCTTATCGCCAAGTTTCTTAAGCGTAGCGTTATATCTTTTTGCCAAAACCCTCATCATCCCCATTGGAGCATTTTTTAGCAAATATTCAGCAAATACGCACCCTTTATGTGGAGCGTTAATTGATGTTAAGGAGGCTACATATTTACTTGCTCCACAGCAACTTATCGCATACCGCGCATCGATTCCGCCTTTAGAGTGCGCAAAAATATTTAATTTTTCACATCCGCTTTCTTTAACAATTGCTTCAATTCTTATGGCTAATTCCATTCCGCTATTTTCAACAGAAGTCGCAGATTCTTGCTCCCCATAATAAACTGTCGCACCATTTCTTTTAAGTTCTTTTGGAATTCTGCCCCAATAGTTTAAAAATCTCACATCTCGAAAAAAGACGCCATGTACAAGAAGTAATGGATATTTAGTTTTGCAAATTTCGTTTTCTTTTTGGATGTCTAAAAGTTCTATCTTTTCTTTTTCAAAAATGTATTCATCTTTTACAAACCCTAAAATTTTTATAAGCAATATAATATTCAAAATGGGAATCCACCAAAGAAAAACAATAAGCACTCTCCATTTAATGCCGAGCTGTATTGATGTTAAAAAAACTCTTGCCATCCCATTTAAAATGAGAATAATTTCAAAAATTAAACAAATAATTGCGTTGATTATTAAAGTTACTGAACTCAAATGTGTTGGAACTAAATTTATCCAAAAGAGAATGTTCAAAACAATATTTATAAGAAGAGTAAAATTGAATAAAACAACAAGTTCGTAGCCATTTATCATCATAACAAGTCGTTTGGAAACGTTTTCTTTTTTCTGTGGCTTTATATTTATTGTAATAAAAAATATTATCCCGATAACACAAAACAAAGTGTTTACTAGCGTAGAAAAGTTCAAAAAATAAATCAATGCAAAAACATTCATTAGCGATATTAATAAAAAAATTTTTACCGTTCTCCACACTCGAGTCACTTTTAATTCCTCCATTATTACTGAATTTATTTGCTAGATTTTTTACTAGTTTACCTGTTGAATATGTTATTTCGATTTGCCTGTTAAATCTGCTACTACGATTAACCTGTTGGGTTAGTTGGCTGGATTAGTTTGTTGCTTTTGTTTGTTTAATTTGATAGTTTGATTTGCTTGTTTGATTTGCTTGTTTGATTTGATAGTTTGATTTGATAGTTTGATTTGATAGTTTAATTTGATAGTTTGATTTGCTTGTTTGATTTGATAGTTTAATTTGATAGTTTGATTTGCTTGTTTGATTTGCTTGTTTGATTTGCTTGTTGGATATAATTAAAAGGTGTTGACACACTTTATAATTACAATCAGTATAGCATTAAGTAAATATTTTTCAATAAGCAGCATTGTTTTAATTGATGAATGGTTATCTCTATCATTTAATGATTATTGAAAGTGATTATATTGTAACAATTTATATATATTGAGAGCGCGTCACACTGCACAGAAAATAGTTCTGAGAGCAATTGTTGTGATCTAAAATCGAAATTCCATAAACAATTGATAAGGCTCTGTCAGAAATTTTTTATCAAATTTTTATTGTGTTTTATTGCGGCAATGTTATACTGTAGTTATAAAAAATATTGCTCATGAGCGTGGAGGTGAAAAAGATGGGAGAAAATAACTTTATATTAAAGACAATCAGACTTGTTTCTTTATCTGTTTTTGCAGTATTTGTGATTACATATTCAGCATTTGCTATGTCTGATAACAGGAAAAATTCAAGCGAGATTGACAGTTCGTCGATAAGTTGTTCAGAAGATAATAATGGTAATGAGAGCATTAATTCAAAAGATAATATTAGCATAGCAGACAGTGAAATTTATTTTTCGAGTCAACAGGAATCAAATTTATTTTTCAGCGATTCAATATCCACCCAAGCGACTTCACAATATAATAACTCCAGTACAGTTCAAGAAGATTCACAAAATGATATTTCATATAAGTCCATAGAATATTCGTCAAATGACAATTTCAGTAACATTAAAGTTTCCTCGAAATATTCTAGTTCCAGTGACTTACAGTCATCCTCAAATAGTTATTGTTCAAATAACGCCAATAGCAAATGCAAAGATTGTCAGGGATTTATTTGGATGGACATTGAAAGAATGCGTAGCGAAATAGATACGGTAAGTTTAAATAGGTTTTACGATGAAATAAATAGTGGAACTCACAGTGTTCCCAACTATGTATTTGATTCAAATAAGTTTTATGACATTATTAAAATTATTAAAAAATATAATTGGACTGAGCACAAATCCTATATCAATTCTTATCAGATTGAAGCATGTGAAATAACTGTTATCGGGAATGACAGGGTTTATACATATCTGGTGTTTGGAAGAGATGAAAGTGGCAGAGGCTTCGTATGGTCTTTTTATGACTATAAAATCGCATATCTTTCGGAGCAGGATTTCAGTTATATTGAAAATATATTTTTAACAGTCGCATAAACATTTAAAATATTTATAATGCTTCTGCATAAATAAATTATTCCTTTATATGTTCTTTTACACCAAAATAATTTGTAGGAAAATAATAAAAGTATGTTCCCGCTAGAAATTGTGGTTCATAATTTAAATTAAAATCCGATTGATCCGTATGCATGAGCTACTACCGAAGTGCCTAGATAAATGATGCAGTTTCTTACAGAAACCTGATTTTTAACACCGTTTTTCATGTAATTTGGATTTTTGTTTTCAAGCATGACCTTAAAGATGTTTAAATAAATTTTTCGTTTTACTTCGTTATAAACCAAATCACACAAATCCTCTACTGATATTCGTGAACTACATCGCCATTGAAATGGCGAGCTTCGGATTCCCGGAGAAACGATAACCGTCCCACCGGTACATCTTAGGGCTGTCCAAGCCCACTACTGCTGGTCGGATATTTTCATCCGTCCTACACAGATACTTTCGCATTATGTTAAATGCTCCCACACAATCCGCATGGTATATGCGGTTGTCTATCTTGTATAACCCCCTGTACTTACGATTTTGTTAATTCTAGTTATTATGAATTCACCGTCGCTATTTTCTGCTAGAATTATTTTGTTATCTTTTTTGTAAGTGTATTTTTCAACTACAAATGATGGGGTCTGAACTATAATTTTTGCACATCTTTCAGGGTTTGCTATTCCCAAAAGAATATCTAATGCCTCGGGGGAATATTTGCCATCTTTGATAATTTCTTTTTAAGTTAGACTCTCATTTTCTGTCCCATCTGGAGTCGCAGATATGTTTGAAAATAAGCTAATAGATGTTCTTTGAGTAAACGCTGAGGATAAATATGCTATTTCTTTCGTTGTCAATTTCATAATTATTACTCCCGGCTCTTACAGCTTTTCCGACGGGGCCTGTCACATTTGCAAGTCCGTCAATTGCAACATCAGAAACAACAACGGTTGCTTGTTCAACGGTTATTGCAATATCAACCTTTTTTAAGTGGGCATTCCAAGCTTCTGCATCAGCCAGGCCTTCATTAAGACTCGCTCTCATAACATCCCTTAGTTTGTCAGGAGTTGTATTGTATTTTGCACATAGTCTGGCTTCGTGCTCTTTAGCAGCCTGAATTTGAGCCTCTAAAGCTTTCTGACCTTCCAATGCTTTCCTTTGGAGGTCATTTTCTTGACCGGGTTGTGAAGTGTCCGAAACAGCCGTCTCGTCAATTGGGGGTAAATCACCAACTATTCCAGTTACAAAAGATCCAACTACTCCGGCAATGGTTGGGGCAAGTCCACTTGTTACCGCGCGTCCTGCTCCTGAACTTGTGAGCCAGCCGGCTAAGGTGCTTCCGGATTCTCTCCATCCACCGTCATCTGAGAATATAAGTATATTGGTAAACTCGCTAAAAAATTCTAAGTTGATTTTAACTTCATTTTGAATCAATTATACCATTTATTTATGCAATAAAGCAAAGAGTTTCTGCTTGCAATTAATAACAATTAAATGTCTGGCTTATGGGTTGTGCCATTGATGGAAAAAGAGGTAATAACAACGGCTAGTCCCTACGAATATGAATCCCGGAATCATTCAGCAATCTCTCTTTTTTCATCGATTGTTGACGTTCCGCTTTGACCTCCTGGGAAATTTTATTGCCCATTTGTGTGAGGTCGTTTGTCAGTCTCATTTTACAAGAGTTGCAGTATCGTCCGCTAGTAATGGTATTACCGCAATTCTGGCAGTTCAGGCCTGAGCTCTTTATCAGCGATAATCTATCTTCTCGCAAAAGATAAAGCAATATACTCTCTTCGACACCAGTGTCTTCGACGATTTTCTTGATCTCGGCTCCTGGGTGATCCTGCATATAGTTCTGGATTATTTTAAATCGTTCTTCAATCTCATCGATACAAGCCGCACAATAAGGCGATTTGATTTTAAAGAAGAGCTTACTGCATCTTTTGCACTGTGCTATACTCATCGTTTCCCCCAATTTCATTGTAGTAGAAAAGCTTTTTATTGTGTTGGACTTGCATTATCTTTTAACTCTCATCTTCCTTATCGGATAAATTCAGTATAAACTTTAGCCTTTTTGTGTTATATTTTTTGTGTTTTTAATTTTTCAGAAACCATTCATTAATATAGATTGACATCTACCATTTTATGCGAGTTTGTCAACATCCTTGAGCCAAACATATTTTTCTTTGAAATCCGCGGGGAATATACGTATTTAGGTCGAACCGGGATGCAAGAAAGGGGAATCATGCATGATTATTTTAATCGGCACTGAAATCAATATGCGTGTCAAGCATGATAAAAAAATATAAAATATAATGAGAACGAAGTACTTATAAGCGGTCAAGAAGAAGAGTATTACAAGTTATTCAATGAAATTATTAAAATGGTTAACCGTCCGAATGTATGGGTCGAGATCTAAGGCATTACAATATTGAGGATATGAATACTCATGCAGAAGTGGTTGTTCTTGACCTTGAGGATGTCACTAGTATTCCAAATATTTTCTATTATTATGCAAAAATTATCAAGTTATTTAATCAATAAACACGTTATAATAAGAATAATGATAGAAACAAATGGAGTTTATTTTGAATGATGTGTGCGCAATAACCTAACATATAAATTGCCTCTGGAATCAGTAGTATAGACAAAAAGTCTTTCTTTTTGGTTGTTGTGGTGATTTGAAAATGACAAGTGTTTTTGGAAAATAGTTGAAGATTTATTGTAAATTAATTGTTAACGATGCTGGGTGAACTAAAAATGCGACTCCCCAAGAATCGCTGATATAAACGGTTTCAAGTTTTCGAAATTACTAGAAAATTAAAAGGAGGATTGCAATATGAAATATACGTATTTAGGTCGGACAGGGATGAAAGTTAGCAGGTTGTGTCTGGGAACCATGAATTTTGGTCCTTATACCGAAGAAAAAGAAGCTTTTTCTATAATGGACAAAGCATTGGAAGTCGGGATCAACTTTTTTGATACAGCCAATGTGTATGGCGGTTCTGGTCATAAGGGCTGGACGGAGGAAATTGTCGGACGCTGGTTTGCTCAAGGGGGCGGCAGGCGTGAAATGGTTGTCATAGCTACCAAGGTGTTTGGTGACATGGAAGATGAAAACGATGGACCAAATGCTGGCAGCGGTCTTTCCTCTTACAAGATCCGCAAGCACTTGGAAGGTTCGCTGAAAAGACTTCAGACAGATCATGTCGAACTTTATCAAATGCATCATATTGAAAGAAATGCCACATGGGAAGAGTTATGGGGCGTTTTTGAAACAATGGTTAATCAAGGGAAAACATATTACATCGGTTCCAGCAATTTTGCTGGTTGGCATCTTGTACAGGCACAGGAAGCCGCAGCCAAGAGGAACTTTCTTGGGCTGATATCTGAACAACATAAGTATAATCTGTTATGTAGACTACCTGAACTTGAAGTACTTCCTGCTGCACAGGGATTGGGTTTGGGTGTGCTTCCATGGAGCCCTTTGGGCGGCGGTATGCTAAGCGGAAACATCCTTCAATCCGCGGAGGGCTCAAGAAATGCGAAAAGAGATTCTCTTTCCACAGAGGAACTTTCACAGCTAACAGCATATAGCAAACTTTGTGCTGAAATGGATGAAAGTGAATCCGTAGTTGCTTTGGCCTGGTTGCTTGCCAATCCGGCAGTGACTGCACCCATAATCGGACCGAGAACCCTAAAGCAATTTGAAGGTTCATTAAGAGCTGTTGAAATCGAATTATCAAACGAGGTGCTGAAGAAATTAGACACCATTTTTCCGGGTCCGGGTGGCAAAGCACCTGAAGCTTATGCGTGGTAACCTTTTAGTAGATTTTGTTTATGAAGATAGCTATTATATAAGAATAAGTTGAAATAAAAGAAATGGGTATTGATTATAATAACTATAAGAAATTATTAGCATAGTTAACCCGTCCTTATGTATAGGTCGAGGATGCGGAATTTGAGTGTTATGTAACCTTGAATGATTAAAATGAGGAAGTCGACGATTCATAATCTAGAAATCAATAAGAAAAATGCCATCGCGTTTTACCAAATAGCCTATATGGGCAATCCTGCCGAAGCGGTCAATCAATATGTCAGCGCTGAGTATATCCAGCATAATCCAGAAGTTGAAAACGGCAAAGAAGGTTTCATTCAATACTTTGAACAGATGACAAAGGACTATCCGGAAAAGGAAATAGAATTTGTCAGAGCTGTTGCGCAAGGAGATTTTGTGGTACTTCATACGCATCAAATCTGGCCCGATAATGAAGAATATGTTACAATTGATTTCTTTCGCTTTGATGACAACGGAAAAATTGTTGAGCACTGGGACGCAGGTTCTTTCCGGCGCGTTGAAACTTGCTAGAGACATCTCGGATGCGAATATTGTCGTTGTGTTGCCTGACCGTGGTGACCGTTATTTCAGCAAGAACTTATTCTAAATAACGGCGTTATTTCAGCAAAGGGCTGTTTTGAATGAAAATATGTTTATTCATTGTTATTCTATGCTAGAATGTTGAATAAAGGGAATAAACGGAGGAAATGCAAGAATGAAAAAATATTCTTTGATAAGAACCTTTACGATATACAGCATGATAACCTTCATAATGACAGGACTGGTTCTGTCCTATGTGATATCAGAACATGTCAAGGCGGATGATTTTGAAAACTTGACGGATGCCACGAATTTTATGGCCAATACCCTTGTGGTAACCAATCTTTCGGAATCGGATTTCAATGGGGTCATTCCAGATTCTCAAAAGGTGAGTATTGTAAACGTTATAAAAAAGTCAATGATAAATTATAAACCTCAATCCGTTATTTTGATAAACAACAAAAAAACAATTATTCTGAACAGTGCTTCTTCCAGTAATCCATCACCGAATATTGATTATAGCAGTGTCGATAAAATATTGCTTTCCGATCTTTCCAATAAGATATCAAAAACCTATTATGCAAAGGACAGCAATTATGCAACAAGAGAAATTCTTGTATTTGATATATATGTTCCAATAAGATACCAGGAAAGGATTATCGGGATTGTGGTTCTGCGGATTCCCGATTCTACTATCAGCTCTCATGTGAATATGACCGTTCAATCAATTGTATTGACTCTGACCGGCGGGTTGCTTGTACTTTTCCTTCTGTTGGTCAATATTTTAATTAAAACGTCAAAAACATTGATTAAGCAAAACAATGATTTGATCCAACAAAAAAACGAATTGGAAATATCTTTCAAAAAACTTGACAATTCATATAAGAATACTGTTTTCGCACTATCTCATGCGGTGGATGCCAGAGACCCATACACAGCAGGCCATTCCGAAAGGGTGACAAAAATATCTCAACTTTTGGGCGATATGTTGAGACTGCCAGAAGAGCAACTTCGAAGTCTGGAATATGCTGCTTTATTTCATGATATTGGGAAAATGGGGGTCCCTGACAGAATTCTTTTGAAAAAAGGGAAATTGACGGATGAAGAATTTGACATAATCAAAAAACATCCTGGAATCGGTGTCGACATACTTGAATCCATTGATTTCCTGACAGAATCATTGCCCATCATTTTGCATCATCACGAAAATATCGTGGGAAACGGCTATCCTGATCATTTGAAAGGCAAAGATATCCCACTGGGTTCGAGGATTATCGCAATTGCAGATTCTTATGACGCGATGACAACCGATAGGCCTTATCGTAAGGCTCTCTCACATCAAGATGCTGTTGATGAGATTTTAAGAAATAAAGGAATTCAATTTGATGTTAAAGTAGTAGATGTTTTTATGCAGATTGAGCAAAATATTAAACATGAGAAATATTAAATATTGGATTGAAGACTAACTGATAAAAGCCAGTGATTCAGCAGTGCTAAAAGCAAAAAATCAAAGGAAGGATCAATTGGTTGCCCTGGAAAATTATTTAGTATAATATAATCAATTGATTGACTATATTATACTCCAATCAATCAAAAAAGAAGAATATGATTATGAAACAAATCAGCATATTCACAAAAAACAACCTAAATAAACAAGGGTTCGAAAAACTTGATTATGAGACCAAAGCCTGCTATGCTTGGCCACTGCGGTTCACACCCGGAATTAGCGTTGTCCTTATTGTAATCGGGCTAATCCTGCAATCACCCATTTTGCTTGGGGCAATGGCACTTGTGGCTTTAAGCGGAGTCATATTTCCAAGAGCCATAGTTATTGATCCTGTATATAACCTTGGCGTCCGTCATTTGTTTCGTGCGCCATTACTGCCTGTGAAGCCGACTCCTCGACGGTTTTCATACCTGCTTTCCACAACCTTTTTAACTGGTTCGGCATTGTCCTTCTACTTTGGATTATCGGTGCTGGGATTTATTCTGGGCGGGTTGGTTGCCGCAGGCGCCACGATACTTGCAACTTCGCTATGGTGCATCGAATCATGGTATTACAGGCTGTTTTTCAAACATAAAACAAATTAAAATTAAATTTTGTGCAATAACTATTCTGACTTGCTGTTGAGATAACTTTTCTGGAAAATTAATTGCTTATACTACTAAAATATTTTACAAACGGAGGTTAAATATTATGATTTATCTTGACTACAATGCTACTACTCCTATTGAAAAAGATGTTGCTGATGCAATGATTCCCTATCTATATGGTCACTTTGGAAATCCATCAAGCAGTCATATGTTTGGGAATGAAGCTAAAAATTCCATTGAAAATGCAAGAAGCCAAGTTTCGAATTTATTAAATTGCGCACCGGGTGAAATAGTATTTACGAGCGGCGGTAGTGAGTCGAACAATACAGTTATCAAAGGTGTTGCTCATACATATAGAGATATGGGTAATCACATAATCACTTCTCAAATTGAGCACCCTGCAATAATTAATCCGTGTAAGTATTTGGAGGGTATTGGCTATAGAATCAGCTATGCTCCTGTCGACCAATTCGGGATGGTTGATCCTTCGGATATTGAGCGCTTAATTACTGACCAAACAATCTTGGTAACCATTATGCACTCTAACAATGAAACAGGAACAATTCAGCCTATTGAAGAGATTTCGAAAATATGTAAAGAACATAATGTTTTCCTCCATACTGATGCATCGCAGTCAATTGGCAAGGTGCCAATTAATGTAAAACACTTGGGTGTTGATTTTCTTACAATAGCCGGGCATAAATTATATGCTCCAAAAGGGATTGGCGCATTATATATTCGAGATGGAATCAAAATTGAACCATTGATTCATGGAGCAGGGCATGAAAGTGGAAGGCGAGCAGGCACTGAAAATATTATTCTTGAGGTTGGCTTAGGAAAAGCATGCGAGATTTCAGTTGAGACTCTTATAAATCCAAAAGTTAAAGAGTTAACTGCCTACTTTTATTCCAATCTGAAGAAGGGTTTTGGAGAGTGCATTAAATTGAATGGACATCCTGATAAAAGGCTTCCTAATACATTGAATGTAAGTTTTATTGGATATAATGGACATGAGATTTTAGAACAACTCAAGGATATAGCAGCTTCTACGGGTTCTGCATGCCATTCAGGAATGATGTCAATCTCGCCGGTCTTAAAAGCTATGGGAATGTCCGACGAAGTAGGACGTGGGGCTGTGAGATTCAGTCTTGGAAGATATACGAAGAAGGAAGAAATAGACACTGTAATAACAAATTTAAACGAAATCATAATTGCTGACAAATAGAATTGGGAGGAATTGAAATGAAACTTGGAATAATTATTGAAACAAAAGAATATGAAAAAGCTTGGAATGCAATGAGATTTGCGGTTACTGCAAAGAAAAACGGTCATGGGGTTAAGGTGTTTCTTATGGGCGAAAGTGTAGAAATTGAGAACCTAACTCATGATAAGTTTGATGTGGCAGCGCAGGTTAAAGCTTTCCATGAAAATGGAGGGGAGATTCTTGCCTGCGGGACATGTTTGAAATCAAGAAGCATGGGTGGAACTGAGGTGTGTCAGATCAATTCGATGATTGATTGTGTTGAAATGGTCGAGTGGGCAGATAAAACGGTAACCTTTTAAGGGATACGCGGGGTATTTAAAAAAATGCACAACTACCTCAAATCAATGCAATATATTGGTTTGAGGTAGTTGTGCATTTTTAATTAGTCTCAGATAATGTAATTTACCTATCTCGGATTGCTGAAATTTTAACCGGGGTTGCATTTGTAAGATTGTCACTTACAGGGCATCTTGACTCTATAGCCTTTACCCACTTACTTAATGTAGCATCATCCGCGTCTGTGTCAGGTTTTATTTTGACTCTGATTTCACTATATCCTGCTCTGCTGTCTACATTTTGACCCATAAATTTTGCAGGATCCAGATCGCCGTCAATATCTATACTGATTCCCTTGATTTCAAATCCCATCTCTTTGGCTATGAGGTGCCCAACTACATTGAGACATCCTGCTAGAGCTGCAAGTACATATTCTACAGGATTGGCCCCACCATCTGTTCCGCCTAGATTCTGCGGCTCATCAACAATCATTTTGAAGTTTCTTGCCTCAACAATAGTTTTTGTAGGATTTTCGCTTTTGGATTTGATGCTAAAATTTAAGTTTGGCATAATATTATCCTCTTTTTTTAGAAATTATAATACAAAAATAGATTTGTGCCGGATACCTATGTTACATAAAAATAAAAAATACTGAAACCGTACTGTGCGGCATCAGGAGCATAAAAATCAATGGCATAGGCAAAAATGTCGAAAATCATGAATATAAGCTGAATTGCTTTCGGCCTTTGGGTTTCTGTGCGACCTTGATTGCTAAAACAATGATAACAATAAGTGATATAAGAAACAGAAATCCAAAAACAAGTCCACCCCAACCAAAGGATCCTATCATGCTTCCCTGACTAAAATATCCCATCATACCACCTTGATAATTGCGCATCATGCCACCGCTCATAAGATTCATCATACCAGCTGGATACCCAGATAAATAGTTATAACCTAGTTTTTTATGAAAAGCGTTTAGTGAAGATGATCCATCTCCGCCGAGCTGATTATCCATTTGATCATGCATCTCTGAATTACCAATCATGACTTCCATAACTGAGTCACCTAGTTATTCAAGCGTTGAATCACTAACCTTGTCAACTTTGATTGTATCAGCACTGCCGATACCTTGTTCTTGTCTGATTTCAGATAAAACATCCGCAACACTCTTCGGTTCCATATTGCCTGCAAAAACAAATATTGAAAGTGACAGAACCATTACAAAGGGTAGAATCATAAAAATTGAAATCTTTTTAATAATTAAAATACCTCCTACTTTAAATAATATACTTTTAACAGTTTTATCCCTTTATCGTTCGAAGTAATATTTTTAGGTACTATCCAGCCACTAAGTTTATTAACATCTAGTCCTGCACTAACTAAATCTTCTGCATTGATAATAAATGCTATATCTTTATTTGCGCGTTGATCACCATTCCAATGCACTTGAAAACCTTGCCCAATATTTAAAATATAACCATCGTTCTTTAAACTGGAAAGGTTATCCGGTATTTGATTTATAAGATTATTAAGCGCTTCACCATAGTTTGTATAGGTTTCGCTTTTATCACTAATATTGAGATTATGTACTAGAATTTTTGGAGTTTCCCCTGTAGCGTCTTGGAAGGTAAATGTCTTACCTCCAAGCTTATTAACATCTAAACCAGCTTTTATAAATTCCTCAGCATCTATAGAAATCGAAAAATCAGCATCACTCATAGACGGATCCTCGGTCCATTCAAACTTACTTCCACCTTCTAGCGATAAACCAAAATGCTTTAATTCATTATGAAAAACTTTTGCTTCCGGGTTTCCGGCTAATACTAAATTGAAATTTTTTACGGCATCACTTATTTGAGCACGCTTATCACTCGCAATATTTCTGCGACAACCTGTAAGGGTAACTAATAGCACAACAACCGTTAAAATAATAATACGATTTTTCATATGTAATCTCTCTTTCATATAGATAATAATTCAATTCTATGTAAATTATTATACCACCGGGAATCATAACAGTAACGAAACTTCTAATTGAGTTTCTTACGAGTAGCGCATTAAGCTCAAAAAATAACTATTGTAAGTAACGACAAAAAACGATAAAATTTTACTCATGATACGAGTTGCAAAATTAATTGTAAGAACTTGATTTCCTCTTGAAAAGACAGAGATTCTCAAATCATAAGCTATTAACATACAGTAAGAAAATCCGATCAGGTAATGCCTAAGCACCTACCGTACCAAATCCTTGGTGGAAGCCAACCATACAGTATTGATTTCAAAAGATGGAACAGAACGGCCGATTGAAGACAGTGCTGCGCCAATTATGAGTGTGGAAGGGGAAATTATCGGCGCAGTATTGGTATTCAGAGATTTTCCGAGAAAAGAAAAAAGCAAAAAGAAATTGAGTTTTTAAGTTATCACGACCAGCTTACAGGGGTATATAACCGCAGATTTTATATTGAAGAACTTGAAAGGCTCGACTCAAAAGAGAATCTGCCACTAACCATTATTATGGGCGATGTAAACGTATCAAAACTGATCAATGATTCCGTTGAGCATGTCATGGGAGATAAACTTCTTAAGAAAACATCAGAAGTGATAATAAATGGGTGCAGGGCTGAGGATGTTATTGCCAAACTCGATAACGGATCTATGCTTTTCTCCATGCTAAACGCTCGCCGGAGATGATGTTGTGACCTACTATCATCACCTGTAGAGGTGGGAGCTTCTTGGGAAGTACAAACTAATGTTCGCATTATTACCAAGCGATTCCCGTCAGCCCGACGATCCTTTATATTTTCATAGTATACAACAAGATTGAGTATCAGGCTATCCCTAAAATTCTCAAGCCTTCATCTCTTAGATTCATTGCAGCATTTATATCCCTGTCGAGCACTTCGCCGCATACCGGGCATTCCCAGATGCGATCTGCAAGGGTTAGTTCCCTGTTCCTGTAGTGACAGCAGCTACACCGCTTGCTTGATGGAAAGAACCTGTCAACTACTATTAGCTGCTTGCCCACCGCTTC
>JBBQKF010000018.1:0-39736 GCA_038326615.1 Saccharofermentanales bacterium
TCTTCTTTTTCTTTTGCAATTTACAATTCCATTTATATTATGGATTCTGTTTATTTTGTGACTATATAAATTCATTATACAACTATATCTTTTTTGTGTCTTCATTTTGTTAAAAATTAAGTAGGAAAGTGAAAAAATGACTATTCTATTTCTCAAATGAAAAAGGGGTTCACCTTCCGATTAAAAAAGACCCACTATTTTTTTAAATATTCGACTAACAAGGAACAGCCGAAAATTATACAAAAAGATACAATAATAGAATGTACAATGGTAGTGCTTTAAATGGTTCAAAGAGCCTGGGCCCTATGTTTGTGATAAAGAATCTTAGAAAAAGCCTGACATTAGATTACTCCAATGCCAGGCTTTCATTTCTACTTTGTGTTTTTAAAACGATTTTTACTTAATTTTTTGATTTAATATTTCTTTGGATTTTATTTGATTTTATTTGGTTTTTCTTTGGGTCTTTGATAATCTTTTCTTTGCTTTTTTGCTTAATTTTTTACTTTGCTTTTACTTTGTTATTTTCTTTGGGTCTTATTTGATTTTATTTGGTTTTTCTTTAAGTTTTTGCTTAATTTTTTACTTTGCTTTTACTTTGCTATTCTATTTGTTTTTCTTTAATCTTAATTTTATTTCAAGACTATAGCGTTTACTCAGTATAACCTGATATTCTTGATTATAGAAAGCAAGAAGGCACTGTAACTCCCAAAATGATATTTTAGAAATAGTGATTTCTAAAATATTTCAATAGAGTAATGGATTTATAATACTTACTGAGTAAATGCAATAATCATTTTTTGTTTTTATATGAGTTTTATTATCAAATATTTTTGCAAATTATTCTGCAATTGCCTCAACAGGTGTTTCTGGTTTTTTACCTATTGAAAGGAGTAAGTTTAGTACGATACCAAAGATTGCAGCTCCTGCAATACATGGAATTTGAAGGCCAAAGAACGGAATATTTCCACCGAATGCAAAACGTCCGCCGACGCCTATAATCATAATTGTTGATATAACTGCAATATTCTTAGAGTCAAACATATCAACTTTCTTATCAATCATAATTGCGATACCCTGCGCTGCGATTGCTCCGAAAAGGTAGACTTCAAGTCCACCGATGACTGGTAGTGGTATTGCATAAATCCCTTGAATTAATGGTGTGAAGAAAGAAATAACCATTGCGATTATGGCTGCAACAATAAGAACTGCTGTAGAGAAAACCTTAGTTATAGCCATTGTGCTGATATTTTCGCCATAGTTCGTTCCTGCAGGTCCGCCGACAAAACCAGAGATCATATCACAAATACCGTCTCCGATAAGGTTTCTATCAAGGTACTGAACGAGATTGTACTTTTTAGGTGATTGTTTCTTCTGTGCAAGATTGTTTACATATATATCAAGCTGATAAATATGAGCTGTTGATTCAGGAATTGTAGCGATAGCAATTGGCATGATAGCAATCAAAGCTTCTAAAGAATATTTAGGAAGAGTGAATGCTGGAACTGCAAATGGTCCTATTGACCATAGTGATGATGCAATTGCCTCTTTAGGTATTGATCGAAAAAGATTCATATCTGCCCCACCAATTGCATAAAGGATGGCAGCTGTCGCACAACCGGCCGCTGCACCTAATAATAATGGCAATTGACCAAGAAACCCTCTCAGGTAGCGGGAGAAAAATATTGTTGAAAGAAGTGTTACAAGAGAAACAACCCAGACCCAACTAGTTGTTCCGATTCCCTTTGATGTCTCAGTTACTAATGCCGGAGCCGCATCCCCTATAGCATTTGCTGCAAGGGTAAGTCCGATAATCATAGCAATTGAGCCTGTGATGGACGGAGGAAGAATTTTCTCAACTGCACCTCTTCCGGAAAATCTAACGAGGAGCCCGGCAGCAATTGATACGAAACCTGACATGATTATTCCAAATTGTGCATAAGAAATTGCTTCTGCAGGCATAACCGAGGTTGTATGATTGAGCCAGCTTTGAAGTTGTGTCAGTGATTCTCCACTAAGTTTTTCGGTTATTGCTTTACTTGTCATTAAGCTGATAACCGCTGTCAGATAAGAAAAGCTTGATCCGTAATAAAGCGGGATCTTTCTACCTGTTATGAATATAAAACAGAGTGTTGCAATTCCGCTTGCAAAAAGTGTTGTAGAGACCTGAAAACCAGTAATAAGGGCAACTGCTACTGTTGCAGGGAACATAACAACAACTTGTTGTAATGCATAAATTAATAGTTTCCAGAATGTTGGACGCTCGTCGGGCAAGTATCCCGTTACGTTCTTGGCTAAAGACATAATGAATCCTCCTGTGTTTTTTATTTGCAAAGCACAACGTTTTTGTTGAGCAAATACACACCACGAATTTGATAAAATGGCAAAAAAAAATCTTGCTTTCGGCAAGATTACATATGAGTACAGCAAAATTTATTCACCTGTAAACACTATAGATAATCTTACCAGTATCTCAGTACCGAGTTTAAAGATCAACATTTCATTTCCATTTAACTAGGCATATTTTGACATAATTTTGCGATTTTGTAAATACATTTTATCTAATTTTACGTTCGTCAAATAGCCGAATTTACAATTAAAATAATAGACATTTTGTCTTTTAACTACAATTTTCTCTTTTCAATATATGTGCTTGATTAATAATACTTAATTTTTATAAACACCTATTTTAAAAATTACTGATTTAGTGATTTTTAATCAAATTGATATGCGTCATATGATCAATTTCAAATTATCATTTTCACCGTGATTTATTCCTCACAAAATGCAATGGATAAATCATCATCCTTTTATAAAAATTTCATTACCACCGCAGCGAGCAATTTCTTCAGAATCTGAATTTATTCAGATTTATCCATCCATGAACTATTTTTGCAAATAAAATGTCTCAATTTTCTTTGCTCCCAACGTCAACCTAATCTTTCCATCCTCTTCTTTTATCACTATGACGCCAATGTCTTCATTCATAGTGCATTCAGAAATACTGCCTTTAAAATCGATTGTTGCAGTCTGTGGTAATTCACTCATGTTAACTATTCTGAGGATAAACCCTCTATTGTCATGCGATTTTTTTAATGCTGTTACAGTGATTCCTGTCCCTTTAACTTCGACAATCGGATTATTATCTGGTATTGATAAATCGGGATGCAAGTCAGGCAGATAATAAAACTCATTGAGAGTGCTCCCTTGCATGGCAAACCGACCACCAGCGAATTTCTTCGAGTCACAAGATGAAAAAATCGCTTTGGGTGGAACTCTGAAAGCCAGTGATTCATTAGCAAGCGTTGCCTTATCTCCCCTAAATGACATTATCCCGAATTCACCTTTGATGAGCCGTAGACATTGATTGCCAGGTACATCCCACTGCGCTCCACCACCTGACTTATTGTCGCTTCCCATCATGATAAACTTATTGCCGCGAACCAATGTGAATGCAATAACACTACCGGAAGGGGTAGCTATTTTGTCAGTAGAGGCTAAATGCTCGTACTCGTGGTTTCCACATGTCAGGACAGCTACTCCATAATTCTCATTCTCTATACCTGCAAATGAAGTATTAGGATGAACATTGCTATTCGTCAGCGGGTATTCCTTCCCGATGCCATGTTCCAAGATATCAAATGGAATATCACCAAAACTGATAGAAGACTTAATGCCAGTATCTACCAGAAGTCGCATCCGGTGGTCTTCCGAGTTATTATTGAAAGATACTGCCGTCTTAAGGATTTTGCTCTGGCGGTCCAGCGTAAGTGTCAGAACGACGGGACATAAAGTTGTCGTAGCTAATCGCGAATTGCTGACAAAATCGAATGCTGTAGGAATTTCCATCATATATTCTATGATGATAGATTTGCGCAACCCTAAGATCTCATTGGTATATATCTTTGTTGGGAAGTTAATAGAGTAAATGGGAATATCGTTGTTTGTCTTAAATACATAGGAATCCCCGCAGTCCGCCTGCTCTTCGATGACGATAGCATTTTCAACTTCTCTATCGTCTTCCAGAAATTCAAGCGTAACCCTGCCTTTTTGATCTGCCGAAACACGAATATATTCATTGCTGATAGACACAGGAAAATTATATGTCTCTATATTGGCAATACCTGTCTGCAGCTGATTTTCCATAAACCGACCAATTTTTACTACTTTTAGTCCTTTTATAGAAAATCCATTCGTACCACAATCATAAAAAATAATCCTAAATGCTTTTACATCCAGAACACCAGGCAGGTTCAGCGCAGTGAAAACATCATGTTTACGCTCTTCAATGCCGATGACTGCAAAATTAATAGAATTCTCCCTGTCATCTTTGATAGCAAACGCTTCCACGTTTTCGGAGGAGAGAAAGACCACTTCGACTTCAAGAATGCCAGCATGTTCCTGAGATATTGTATTAATTAGGCAAATTATGTTATCATCTGGGTTTTTTGTATTGATTCTTGTATGCGCGGTAATATCCACTGATTTTTTTACTTCAAGATACTTTGCAGCTTCCTGCAGTTTTGCAAAATTATCTTCCATGTGATCATGAACTTCATCCCGCGAACACCCACATATGGAATCGTGTGGGTGGTTTTTCAATAGCTGTTTCCACAGATATTGAAGATAGTCGTTATCATATGAATTCACCGCACCTGCTAACTCGTATATGGATGACATAGGCTCGAGCACTGATTCAAGCTCGGTCTGCGAGCGGCAGTTCTGTTGCTTTAGGTAGACCCTTGATGACAAGGTGCCCTTAAGGATTTCCCAGTCATTTCCGTCACGAAGCTCACCGGCGTATGTCCTGAGCTTGATATTCTCGCTCTCAATAAATGCTTTAATATCATCGATATATTTGTTCATGCTGCACTGTAGTATCTCTGATCCATTCTCCATATTATCATTGATAGCGGAAATGACCGGAATCAGGTCAGATTGCGCCTCCAGATGGTCTACTCCATTCATCAGTAAGAGATATGGGGTCACCGCAAATCCATCAAATGAATTCGATATAGAATCCATCAAGGCAACCGCGGCCTCTGTGTCTTGATAAATCCGTTGAGCATTGTTATACCAGTATTTCATATGCACAGCGAGCAGCTTCGAACCATCCGCCCCTTCCCAGATAAACTCGGTAGGTGCCTTCTCCCTAATGGGGTTGTCGCTACTGTCTTTTAGATATTCGCCGTTTTCGTCGAAAAGGAATTTCCCATAACCCCTTCCAAAAATAAAATTATCTACTCCAAACTGGTTCAGTATCTGTGGTAATTGTGAAATGTTTCCAAATTGGTCTGGCGCATAACCAATTCTCGTGCACTTTCCGAATTCTTCAGCAATCCTTGTTCCGATCAGCATGTTCCGGACGGTTGACTCGCCACTTGTCAGATAGAAGTCATTCTGTAAATACCAAGGACCGACCAGAATATTCCCCTGCGTAATATATTTAACAAGGAGGTCTCTTCGCCATGGACGAATCTCAAGATAGTCTTCAAGAACGATTGTCTGGGCATCCAGATGAAAAATGTATGCTGGATATTCTGCGATGATATCGAAAAGTCGGTCCATCAATTCTACAAGCCTTACTCTGAATTGTTCAAACGGCATATACCATTCTCTATCCCAGTGTGTGTGTGATATTACACAAAAATACTTTTTATCGTTCATAATCATCTCCAATTTTTATTAATTCTATATGTCAATACTGCTACTCAACTAATCCAGTTCTTTGAATGCTTTCTACAAAAAATCTTTGAAATATCAGATAAATAATCAGAACAGGTGAAACCACGAGCAGTGCCCCGGCCTGCATGTCCAAAATCAATCTTGTTAAATCAACATATACAGTTCCAGATAATACATCCATATTATAAATTATATCCTTTAATAAAACCAATGACGAAGATAAGGTGTTTTTGCCTTCGAGAAACAAACTCGTTAATTGGTATTCATTCCAATTCCATACAAAAGAAAATAAAAAGCAAGTAGTAATTGCGGGAATTGCCGAAGGTGCCATAATTCGCACAAATGTTTTGAGATAACCGCATCCGTCAATGTAAGAAGCCTCTTCTAATTCTTTTGGCAATCCTTTAAAAAATTGTCTGAAAATATAGATATACAATCCACTCCGAACCCCTGTGCCGAGCAAAGCGGGAATAATCATTGTGGTATAACTTCCAATCAGAGATGGGTGTGCTATATTAACTCCTGGTATAAAGTTAAGCAATTGAATTATAAAAAAGAAGTCCGCATACTTAAAATTCAAATATGAAGGGAGTGAATAAAACTGTTGCGGAACAATGATCATGATAAAAACAAGCCCAATCAACACATTCTGGAATTTGAACTTGAATCTTGCCAATCCATATCCAGCAAGTCCACAGCTGGCAACCGATAATATCGCATTAACAGTGGATAAGAAAAGTGTGTTTCCAAACGCAGTGGGGTAATCCATAGCTTTCCAAACTCTGGTAATATTATCCATGGTAAAAGTTTTAGGAACCCATTTAACTGAAACATCATACATATCTTCTAATCCACGAAAAGACATAGATACCATATATATCAGTGGATAAATCAGAATATATCCCAATGCAATGAGTAAAGCTCCTCGAAATATTTTCCATGCATTTTTGACTATATAGTTTTTTACAACTTTCATATTTGTTTCATTCTCGATGTTCTTTCTGATTGGAATCAATTTCTTAATTTTCATTATTTTCACTCCTTAATCCACATAATAGAATGTTTTTTTATTCATAAACCAAAATACAAATCCAATAATTGCGAAGATGACACCGTAATAAATCCATGAAAGTGTCGCACTGTAAGAGAAATCTAAATTCCTTGTAAGTCCGTAAATTCTTTGAATCATCGGATTAGAATAATCGGTGAAACTGTCTACAATAGAATAGATGATATTAATTTGAATAATCGGCGAAATCATGGGCAATGTAATTTTCCAGAAAAACTCCCATGCTGTTGCACCTTCGATTGATGCAGCCTCCTTGACCTGTGTAGGAATGGCTTGTAACCCTGCCATAAATATTAATATCTGAATACCGCAATCCCATGCGACTTCAAAAAGACTGTTCAAAATGACCATTAGCTTACTGATTGTCTGAGGATCTATTTTTGCAGTATAAAGTATGTTTTGCAAAACAGTGATTTGGAATTGTGAATTCACTGCCTGCCCTTGTAATGCGGTCTGAGCAAAAATATCTCCTTTGATAATACTGATTACTACCCCGGAAGCTATAATCACAGGAAGAAAGAAAACCGCACGTGCAATAAGTCTTCCGCGAAATTTCTGGTTTAGAATGCTTGCAATAAAAAGGCTGAAAATTAATACTAAAATAACGTTTATAAACATATTTCCTATATTCGATGTTAGCACTCTGATGAATTCCACATCAGAAAAAAGAGCTTCCTTATAATATCTCAAGCCTTGAAATTCATAGTGGATACCATCGCCGGGGACTATTTTGTTAAGGGTAAATACAAATGATTGGATAAACGGAATCAAAAAATAATTAAACGCGCCAATTAACCATGGAAGAGTGAATAAAAAACCAGCATACGCCTTTCTCTTTTCAAAGGTTGATTTTCTGTGTTTCATTAATTGTTTCCCCCCTTGACTAATAAATAACTTTTTGAAATTATAGTGCCAGCATCGGACTGATAAGGATTTGCACCATAATTCACTATAATCTGATCACCATCCTCATAGGTAGTGGCAAAAACCTCTTCTGACAGCTTTTGATGTTTTGTGATGTACTGGTTTGCTTTGCCCTTAAGTATACTATTCATTTCTTTATACTTTTGAACTGCATCCTCCAGCCAAGCCGCATAGTGTGAATAATACAAGTCGCTGTTCCTGGAGTTGCGTACTGCATCTGACGATGCATATGTCCATTTGTAGTAAGGGGAAGCTCCTGTCTCCAGCGATTTTAAATACAATACAGTTGGATCAGAAACTGAATTAATCGGTTCTAACGAATAAGGAATAACGCCATGAAGGACAATCTGGTAAAAAGGAATTCCTCCATCTGAAAGATCAAAATCACTGTCCGAAGAAGGTGTGTTAAAAATGGCGCTGGAATATGGCAAAGTATAACTTTGTCCCTCATTGGATATCAAAGGAACTTTTTTAGCCCGATAAGAATCCAATCCTAGGATAATAGATTTTAAAGTTACTGTAAGTGCGGTGTTTTGATTTTTGAAATCCCGATAAAGGACATCTTGCCCCTTGACACCCAAACCAAAGCCATACGCAGCAATTGATTGAACATATTCGTCTATATATGGCTTCACTCTGGAATTTGTAAGAACAGACTGTGTCGATTTCGACGAGTCCTCTACATAAGTATTCGGTTTGTATTGAGAAATTAAGATTGGCACTTTTCTCATATTTTTTGCAGCCTCATACAACTCGGAAATAAAATTAGATCCTTTATAATAAGTTGTAATATTAACATTTCCATATAAATCATACCCATTGTCTTTAGTTGTCTCGACGAATTCTTTGATACCCGTATTTCCACCGAGGCTGCTCATTACATCGAATTTTCGGGGTGTTTTACCCCATGCAGTTTCCTCAGACCAATTAAAATATTGTAGTTTCAGCTCAGATACTCCCGCTTCATGCAAGGAATTCAAAATTTCTCCGGCTTGATCATATGTTGTAAGTGTTTGCCCTGATTCAATAGGAACTCCCGCATATTGCTTTTTCTTAATAGTTGCGCCGTAAAGATCCAGGAACAGTGGTAGTTCTTTTTCGCCGGTGCTTTTTTTCATTTTATATGTATCGAAGAGATAACTCCTATAAATGCCGGCCATGTCAACGTAGGTTAGATTTTCGCCATTTTGTAGGTAATACTCAACTTCCGCTTCATTTAAATAAATTGGAGTTTTTTGATATAGATCAATAGTTGCACGATTATCATCATAAACAATCTTATCTTTCACCCGAAGTGTAAATTGCGTGCACACATTCACATAATTGGACTTATCTTCATCAGTATTTGCAACTATATAGGCATCGGCAGCACCTTTTGTGACAATACCGAGCATAATTGCGTCCTTCGTTTTTGCGCCAAAAACTGGAAGCCTAATCCCTTGTGTTACAATAACATCGGACTCTTTTGACAGCGACGCATCGCTTGAGAATATTTTCCCTGCATAGGTTAAAGTTTGCGGCTTTTTATTTTGATAATCAATCAACGCTCCACTTCCATCTGGTATCATAAAATATCCCTGGGATTTTCCGTCAGATGCCATGAAGAAAGGTAGAATCCTGATATCCATAATTTTGATATTCCCAAGCTCTTTGATTGTGGACGGATCCAATGAAATTTTAAATCCATGTTCTGTAATGCGCACTAATAAAGGGATGCTTATTTTTTCATCTTGAAACAAGTAAGTAAGCTGATAACCATTGGTGACTGGCTCTACAGAAAGTCCTCCGTTTGAAATGCTGTTTTTTGTACTATTCACTGTGGTTATTGTTTTCGCTACGTTGTCCAAAACCGTTATTTCCAGCATGGATCTTATTCTATTTTTGCTTGCAGCTTTCATGCTTTCATCTTCTTCAACCTGCCTTGGATAGCTTGTATAAACTGTGTTGTTTCTTGTATCCAAAATTGAAAAATAGCCTGTCCCTTCATCCATTTGCATCTGATAAGAACTTTGGACCAGTGCTTCGGTTTTCGTGATTTCAGACGAAAAGAGTAATTTATCGGGGATTTTTAAAACATCCCAGGCAACAAATCCGCTCCAAGTCAATGCTGCTATTAAAACAATAGCAAACAAAATTAATAGAATTTTCTTTTTATTTAAAAACACTTTGTTTTCCCCTCCGTTCAAAAACTAGATACGATAAAATATTTCTTCGTAGACTGATTTTATAAATGCAGCCAATTGTTGAAATAGTAAAATAATAAGAAACGACAAAAAAAGAATCAATATTAGACCAATGACGCTGCCAACAATACTGAAAACGGTCATTTTGAGATTATATCGATGTATCTGCATCATACCAAAAAACAACAGCAACCCAGTCCATATAAATCCGACTGTATTGGCCATTACGATAAAGGCGCCTTCCGACACAGATAGTACGTTTGAGAGAAGAACTGTGATTAAAATCATTGTAATCATTGGAGTCAGTGCATACCCTGTGCAAATCCATATTTCTCGCAAAGTTCCCTCACCATCAAACAATGTACATAATGACCAGTTTGCGATGCAAAAAAACAGAAACATAACAAATGTGGAAATGAAAATGTATATGATGTTTGTGTTTTCAATATCAAAAGAATTGAAACGAAAATTCGTAAATTGTCTCTCAAAAGAGGCGATAATAAACCATAAGAAAGCAAGAAGGGTTGCGATTCCAACAGATCCGGTCTTCTGATATTTCATCTGGTCAAATCCATCAACCGGATGAAACATAATGGTTATAAATTCTTTTACTTTCGTGTTCATCATCTCTTCCCCCTTTTTGCCAGAGCAATACGCAATTTTTTGCGGTTTATTACAAGAATGCCTCCTAAAACCAGCACCACAATAATTCCGGCAAACAATGAGAAATGTTCCCTGATATATTTTGTGCGGAATTCCCCAAATGCAAGTGACTCTTGCTGTTTTGAATTTCCAAGCCGATAATACTTCATTGCCTCACTATAATTTCCAGTATGAAAAAGAGCTTTTCCGATTCCGACATATGCCTGATAATTATTAGAATTACGTTTCAACACATCTTCCCATAATGATTTTGACTCGATATATTTTCCATCCTGATACATTTGTATCGCTTCAATAACTTTATTTCCATATTCAGTCTGTTTGAACTCTGTGATGTTGAATTTTGTAGAATCATAAACATATATTTTTCCGTTAAAGCTTTCTATTAGCGTAGGTGTCTGGAAAGTCCCCATCTGATTTCCTTTCGCACCAAAAATCAAAACTCCCTCTCCATCCTGGTCATACATAAATATACGTTTTCTTGTTTCATCCAGTGCAAACAGAAACCCTTTTTCGTCGACTTCCACATCCTTTAAAGAGGTATCGACAACGCTTCCCTTTGAGTAATTAACTTCCAGGTCCCCGAAATTATTCATATTCCAGATATTGTTACCGACCGGATTGATCTTGCGGAGTTCACCTAAGCTAGTTTCTGTTCTTGCTGTGCAGGTATAGATAAAATTGTCTTTATCCACATCAAAATTTTTGTATTCAAGCGGTACATAGCGATTCATCCTATCCCGCATCGAATCGGGGACAAATTTTTTCCATATTAAATCACTTAAGAGATTTGCTGACAGTTCAACACGATTCGATCCATAAAATTCAATAAATTTTCCCTGTTTATCAAAAGTCGCTGCACCTTGAAAAACGCCTGAAATAATGGTGTAGATATTTCCAACAGAGTCTGCCAGTACGTTTTGGGGTTTGAAATCTTTTTCTTGGGGAAATATCTCACTTTTGGGCTTTGTAATTTCCTTTTTAATCTTCCCGGTTTGATCTAAAACAAGAATTTTACTGTTGTCCGTGTCAGCGATATAAATCGTCTCCCCGGCAATATAAAATCCCTGTGGCTTATTTAATACATATGGGGTTCCGTCGGATGTCGCAAATTTGTCAAGAATCCAAAGTATCCTATATTCTTGATCCATTTTAATAATCCGTCCATTTGCTGAATCAAGCAAATAAATATTTCCTTCATTATCAATGGAAATATCCTCTATAAATTTAAAAAAAACAGTACCGGACGCATCTCCATAGACAGTTCTTGTTGGTTCATAACCGATTGCAGAGGGAACAGCTCTAGCAAATCCATCATATGTGTAACCTAAATACGGGATATATGCATAACTTGCTGTGCTAAACAATAACAATATAATTACGGGCAGTATTATACAAACATGTTTCTTCATTTTTTCTCCAATCCTTTTCAAAACCCTGGTGCTATCCTTTGATTCCGGAATAAGCCATTGTTTCAAGTATTTTACTTTGCGAGAACACGAAAACCAAAATCGGTGGAATCATAAGGATTACAGCGGCTGCAGATGCTATTCCAACAGTTGCGATTGTGTTGGATACGGAAATCTGACGGAACATTGCGGGAAGATTTTTGAGTTGCTCCGTAAAAATAAATGCGGAGGTATCTCTGTTCCAAAGAGCTTGAAAAGACAGTATGAACGCTGTAAGCCAGGCAGGTTTTACGTTAGGCATGATAAGAACCCAGAATGTTGTCCATGTGCTTGCGCCGTCAACCGTAGCTGCTTCTACAAGAGAATCTGGTATTTGCGACATGAATTGCTTCATCAAAAACAATCCTAGAGATGATGCAAAAACTGGTAGAATAATTGCAAAAGGAGTGTCAATCAACGAAAGTTTCGACAATAAAATATATTGAGGAATGTATGTAACCTCATAAACAAACAAAAGGGAAAGGGTGATTATTTTGAAATACATTTTACTACCTGGAAACAAAAATTTTGCTAGTGGATATGCAGCCATTGAAGAAATAATTACGCTTCCTGCGGACCCTACAATCGTCATATATATACTATTGAAAATATATCTTTCAAAAGGAACCCACATATTATTGGTACTCATTAACAAGTTAATGAAGTTATCCACAGTTGGATTTCTGACGAAAAACTTTGGTGGAAATACAAATAATTCTTCAATCGGTTTTAGTGATTGAACAATGGAATATATAAATGGAATTATCATAAAAAGACCTAGAAGGCATAAAAATATAAGGATTGTAATGTCTCCGTAAATGGAATGGTTTGCTCTCCGGCCAACTTTGCTTTTAAGTGACATAGTGATTTTCTCCTCCTACAACGCGGTATATTTTTGGAGAAGCTTTTTGATTCCCCAGTGAATGCTTACCATCGATATGAATAAAATCGTTGCAATCGCAGATGCATAACCCATTTCAAAGCGAATGGTCCCATGGTCCAATAGATGCGTTACAATTGTTGCGGCTGCATAATCAGTGCTTGGAAAGCCTGCCAATTGTATGCTAACCTGACTAACGGCAAAGGCGACTCCGATTTGCATTACTGCTGCAAAAAGCAACTGCGGACCCATCGACGGGAGCGTGATAAACCGCAGCTCCTGAAAGCGATTCTTTATTCCATCAATTTGTCCTGCTTCAAACAATGAATGGTCAACGCTTTGCAATCCAGCTATGAAAGCAAGGAAAGATGTACCCAGACTGGCCCACAATTGTACAATAATAATGATAGTCAGGGAGTACCTTGGATCCGTAAGCCACTGTACTGGTTCATACATAGCACCTGATTGAATCAGCACGCTATTAACCAACCCACTTGCATCTCCGCTAAATATATAACCCCATACTGCAAATACAGTAGATGAAATTGACGGGATATAAAAGACTAATGTAACAACAGCTCTTAGTTTCGGGGTTAATTCGTTGATTAGCCACGCAATGAAAAGACAGGCGAAATAGCTTATAGGACCTGTTATCAATGCGAAAATCAGGGTATTTTTTACAACTATTGGAAATACTTCATCATCAAGGAACATTCTGACATAATTGAGCCATCCTATAAATTCAGGTTTTTGAATCATATTAAAATTTGTAAAACTTAATACAATGGCCGATATTACTGAAATGACAGTAAACAAGAGAAAGAAAATCGAAAATGGAAGTAACATAAGATATTTATCCTTGTTTTTTCTTACTTCATTCCATATGTTTTTCTTTTGGATTTTGGCTTCAAGCATTTTTGTGGATTCCTTTCAACAAATCAAATAAATCTTATCCGATTTTAAGTTCTTTCCGCTTTCTTTCGAGCTCTGCATTCATATCAGAGTTGTATGTGTATAAACTTTCCCTCGGGTTTTTGGAACTTATGACCACGCTGCGGAATGCATTAGTAATACTACGTGTAATGTAATAGCTCGCAGGAACTTGCGCTGCTAATTCGAGATTATTTAATTGCGATAGTAAGACCGACAGTTCTTTTTGCGACCAGTTCATTTCTTTGAGGGCTTCGATATTTGCTGTATCATAGCGCCCCGCCTGTCCAAAAATGTTTTCTATTGCCAAACCGTATTCTATTTGTGTTTTTTTAGAGGTAAACCAGTCAATGTAGCGAAATCCAGCAGCTTTATTTTTAATTCCTTTCATCATGACAAGTCCTGTGACTCCGCCGGTTGTGGTTTTATTCAGACTTCCATCCTCGCGCAGTGTGCCAGGAACAGGAACCATTGCCCACAATCCTTCGATTTCCGGTGCGGCAACCGAAAGCATGTTATATATCGAGTATCCTGCAATTCCCAATGGCATTTCACCTGAACGGAAGCGATTGTAAAAATCATAAGATATCGGTAGGCTATATTTTTTATAAAATTCTGTCCATTGTTTAAATGCTTTCAAAGCATTTTCCTTGTCTAATTCAGTTTTGGAAAATTCACTGTTATAGTATTGACCTCCATTTTGGAATAGCAACATATCGAAAATCGAATTATCAGGAGCAATCGCAGTTCCAACAGGAATACCCACCAACAGCTTATTTTTTTGGATAATTGTCAAAACATTATAGAATTCGCTCCATGTCTGGGGAGGCGTTATTTTTAATTCATCAAAAATATCTTTACGATAAAACATCATATTAAAACTTTGCTGTAAAGGCACTCCGTATACTCCTCCCTGATAACGAAAAGGTGTCATGGAGCTTGTTTCAAACCTTGATTGTATCTCACCAAAATTTTCATATTGTGACAAATCAGTCAATGCTCCACGTGCCGCAAAATTGACACTATCCCCAGCTCCGGTATATAAAGATATATCCGGACCTTTACCGGCGGCAATCGCTTCTGTAAGTCCTTGTTGTACAAGAGAGATATTGACAGGAACATTTGTATCACGGACAAAATAGTTCTCTGATAAATCTTTGATTATCTGAGCTTGGTCGCGGCCAAGGTTTATCCAGATTTTAAGACTCTTTTCTTCTTCATTGATACTGTCGCCAATCATAGAGTAGTCATTGAAAAATGATCCAAGCAATGCTTTCATGCGATATGCGAATTGTTCAAAGAAGAGTGCATTTTCCGTAGGCGCCTTGACATTCTCACCTTTAATAAATAAATAATCTATTTCAAGTGGTTGTTCCTTAAGGGATAAAAGCCAGCTTGAGACACTGCTGATATTGTTTCTGAAGTCCTCTAAGCGTAAAGGAATGGTATCTGGTTTTTCGACAAAGCTTTCTATTTGAGATGCCAGTTTCTCAATGACAACCGCATCCGAACCACTTGTAATGCCAAGTTGGGCGATTTGGATTTTTAGTTGTCGCAATTGTGCTACTTTTTCTTTAAATTCCAAAAGAAGTCCTGGAATATCTTTTTGTAGCTGGTAATCGCGATATTGATCTGGTGTCACTCCTGTAATCATAATCATTTTTCGGTAACTTGTATTCAGATCCAGAATTATCGAGTTAAATTTTGACAGCACTTCTCCTGCTACTCCTGGAACCACTTCCATGCGAATGATGTGTTTTCCTTTAGTAAAATAGAATCGGTATGGATTTACTTCCCCCAGATATTTGATATACCAGCTAATGTTGTAAGGAAAGCGCATACTCTTCATCTCTTTGAACTGCTGTTTCCCATCTATAAAAATCGTTCTTGACGAGTAATATCCGCGTATATAGTTTTGTCTCACTCTCATTCCAATTGAATAAATCCCGCTTTGAGGTGCGTCAATCTCCCACTCGATCCATTGACCGGACATTTTCCAATTACTTTGTCCAATGGTGTTCAATCTCAATTTGACCGGATCTGAGGGAGATGTCGCGGCGTTGGACTTGTCGTAAGTTGGATAAAGAACCGTACTCGATACTGCTACTGGACTTTCTGCTTGAATCTGTTCGTATGCAGAATCCGCCTGGTTAGCTTTTCCTTCATTGTTTGCATTATATTCATCATAACTTTGGAGATCTGCTGGATTATAAATTTTGATTTGATGAATAGCAAATCCTGCTTTTATGCTTTCAATCCTGATTATGTTTTCACCTTTTTTGAAAGAAAATAGTAGCGGGTCGTTATAAATCCCTCTAGCGTCTTTCAAATCCTGATACAGCCAGACTTTTTCTTCTTGTTTCTCCGGTCTGATATCGTTCCCTCTTTTGTCCTGTCTGATTTTAGTCTTATCAATATATCTTCTCATCATTTTTATTCCGTTTGCGGAAGCATATTGTAATTCACCGTTCACCAAGAAGCGGATTTCGAAATCACCGATTTTGTCACTAATGGAGCAATACATAAGTTGAATCTGATACGCCCCTTCTTCAGGAATTGATATTTTCCATTGTGAAAATGATTCGTTTGTTTCAAAAACAGCAGCATCCAGGTCAAGCACAGTGGAAATTGCAGCATTACCTTCATCGGCTATTTTATCTTTTGAATATAAAAGAAGATCGCTTAGCGGTTTTTTTATATTGCTATATATTTCTTGCGCTATTACGGAGTCACCTTCTGTACCGTAAATAGGAACTTGAGGCATGGCGCAACAAAGGATTCCTATTAAAAGAAAACCTGCAACAACAGAACGGATTTTACCTGGCATTATTTTACTCTCCTCTCGATAAGAGAATCCCTATTGATGATTTTAGGTTCAATCATGATTAATAAGTTTGCTTTATTTAAATTTTCAAATTTCTTAATGATGGTTTCAACTGTTAATACAGCGAGATCGATTTTGGGTACGTCTACCGTCGTAAGTTTCGGCTCGGCAAAATTAGACTCACTTATATTATCAAAACCTACAACAGATATTTTTTCAGGCACCTTTATTCGCGCTTTTTTTAATACGTTGATTGATTCCAGTGCGATCATATCATTTGCACCAACCAAAATCGTAGGTCCATTTAGTTGTCTTACTTTTTCGAGGAGAAAATCCCGCTCCTCGATGCTTTTTAATCCTTTTTTAACTAAGAGTAGATCCAGGGATGTTTCAAACTCCGGATGTTCGTCAAGACAGTCTTTAATTCCCAGATATCGCTCCTTTATACTTGCTGCAAAGTCTATATCTCCCATAAAAAGAATGTCTCTATGTCCTTTTTGCAGAATCAATTCGGTCATATATTTCATGCCCAGATGATTGTTCATTCGGATATGGTCATGACTTGAATCTAAATATTTATAATCCAATAAAAAAATGGGAAGATTTCTATTTTCGATTTCTTGCAAAATAGTTTTTTCAACCAAACCGAGAATTATATATCCATCCGTTTTGTTATTTTCTATTGGAACATATTGTTCTTTTTCATCTTCAGTAACAGAAATTGTCATTGTGATATTATATCGTTTCATCTCATTTTCAAGTCGGTCGATAATTTTTACCCAGAAAATAGCGTTTAGAAAAGCTTCACGATTCATCACCAATGTGATATTCTGAGGTCGTTTCCCTCTTTCGGATTTAAAGGGTGCATGAAGAGATTCGTTCGATTTTAAAGTTGTTTCAAATTCATGTTCTTTTGAACTTCTTCTCTCCACTGATTTATCAGAAACAGTTTTAGTTGTACAGGATTTTGATAAATTCAATGATTTTCTAGAGACATTCATTGTTATTTTTTTCGTCATGATAATCCCCCTGTTTGATGAATAATCGTAAGTTTTTTCTTTTATCAGTATACTACATTTTTCTTTTTTAGTATTCCTTTGATGATTATATTAAACTGTACGATTAAAGGATTTGGTATAAAGAGCACCTAAAAGGTGCTCTTTATATTCCTGTTTTACATGTAATCAGCTCGGATTACATATTATTTTGAAAAGATTTTTTTTCGGGAGAGAATTATAACGCTTCCTGCAAGTAGGATTGTCAGTATGATTAAAATTGGCATATTTGAATTGTCACCTGTCGAGGGTGATTGTTCTGAAGAAGTACTTGGGCTCGGGCTTGCACTTGGGTTTGTGCCAGTTGGTACAACTTCTCCTGCGGTGACTATGTCAATTTCATATTCACCCAGAAATACTGTTGTAAAAAGTTGTACGAACATTCCTTTTTCTACCATTGCCGACATATTGGTCAGTTCATTTCCGTTCTTGTCAGTAAAGAGTACTATCACATCACCTTTTAGAACAAGCGAGTCTAGAACGTTTTGTAATGTCATAGATTTAATTTTTAAAATAAGCTTTTTATTTGTTTCATCGATTGTGATTTTTGTTGCGTCGCCAACTTCAATGCGAGGGGCTTCAGGAGGAAGAACGATTTGAGCATCGATGGTAAAACTCATCAAAGGAGTGGTTTCACCAGTTTTAAATGTTTTCATAACCATTCCGGACTGTACATTTGTAGATAAATTAGTGATTTCATTCGAACTTGCATCATAAAATTTAACGCCTGCCTGAGTAATCAATAATTTCCCTACAATCTGTTGCAATGTCATAGCTCCATCTGCTTTTACGACCATCGTTCCAGTTGTTTCATTCATAATACAATTTGTGAAATCATTGGATACTACTTCTGGAAGAGCATACCAAGCAACTGAGGCATCACCGGTCGCTCCATTTCTCATATCCGTCAATGAGGCTTTAGAAGGACCTATGTAACACAAATCTGCGCCATAATATGTCGGGAACTCTACCATGTAATATCTGTGGCCTGCTGGCATTTTCATACAAGCTCTAACAGAAATAAATGCAGCTATAGATGTCGTAGGATCTGTAAATGCAGTTGGCCATCCGGGTTGCCCATGGTCCAAGTCAATGTCAGTATCCTTCATATCATAAACAGTCCAATTAACTCCATCTGGGGATGTTAACATTCTGAATTTCTTTGCTGCAGTTTTGATGAAGGCTTCACTGCCTAGTGTTGTCCCATTTTCTGATACGATAGTTGAGTGAAGTATCAACGATGTTGATAGATAGGATTCTGGAACAACACGATATGTCACACCAAGGCCTTCTGCCGGTTGCCACGATCTGTAAGCTCCTGGATTTACTACACCGAAAAATGTTCCAAAAAATCGTTGTCCCTTTTCGATTGAACTTAAGAATTTAGCCGCTTGATAACCACTTGCATAATCTGAATAGTTATCCCAGTCTACATTTCCTCCAGGGATCGGGTCTAATGAAGCTGTGTCTATAACTCCGGGATTCAATGCCTTCTTAGGCGCAGTGGATGATATCGTTACGGTATTAGGCGCTGCGTATTGAATAGTATAAGTAAGCATCATGACATTATTTGTATCATAAATTTTAAGTTTCATCCCATCCGCTAGTACAGTGTTAATGTCTGTGATTTCAACGTCACCGGAAGTAAAATATTTATAACTTCCATTTGCCGCATCCAGTGTGATGTAACCCGAGAGGGTGCTCAACTTGACCGAGTCTATTGTCTTAATTTTTGCCTTTGATGTCCAAACATCAAAATCGAGAATTCTATTTTCTTTCGACACCGGTGCATAATATCTTGAAACTGTAGCATCTCCAACAGCACCGTTTGCCATTGATGTTAAAGAAACTTTTGTTGGGCCGACCGCTGTTGCATCATATGACATTCCAGCAAAGAAAGGTGATATTATTCTGTAATACATATCCGTATTTGGAATTTTCATTGATGCGATGCAGGTTGCATAGGCGTTTACTGGTTTGGTTCCTGTATTGTCGCCATGCTCCCAGAACAGATTGACCTGACCTGCAGGGACATCCGTCCAAGTAGCTTTGTCTGAAGAAGTTTGAAATTTATATTGTTGATGAAGTGTTGCATTTTCTCCTTTGATCACATTCATCCAATACTCGCTTATCAGTAACGCGGTTGCCACGTAGGATCCCGGGAAAACAGTATATGTAATGGCGTTATCTGCTTTTGTCCCAAAAGAGGCATAATCAATTCTTGCTCCTTGGAAGGTGCCGAACCAAAGCAAATTACGATGATAATTTGCATCGCCTGCGTTAAATGTTCCTTGAACATATCCAGCTTTACCTGGAGCTGTTGAAGATGCCTGCATCTGTTTATCTAATTCAATATAGATTCTTGATGCCATGTCACCCTGATCTGCAAAATCAGACCATACATGCTGTGTCATATCCAGTCCAGTTCCCCAGTAGGCTGACATGTCTGCAAAATTCATCCAATGCGTGTATCCGGGATACATCAACCTTTTAGGCGAATTCCATGAACCTTCGGGAGTTGGTGCTGTAATTGATACTGCAGCATTAGTAATAATGGAAATCGTGGAAAAAATTGAAAACACCATAGAAATTGTAAGAATCAGACCCAATAATTTTCTTTTTTTCATTTTTTCTTCCTCCTGTTTTATTATATTTAAACGATAAATCTTACGTTTGATTTATCATTAATATCCATTTAGGTTTTTTGTCCATATACCATTTTAATCTTTTTGTTCATATCATCATTTTAATCTTTTTGTTCATAATCATCATTTTAATCTTTTTGTTTATATCCTCATTTTAATCTTTTTGTTCATAATCATCATTTTTCATAAAATCTTTAACTATATTCATAACAATCTTTCATATTTTAAACTTAATAAATTCAATTGTTTATAACAGTCCACTCTTCTCCTGTTTTAAAATGTAAAGTGTTTAAAATTTATAAATATAGATACATCGAATTTTTGACAACATTTTGCACAATTAATTTGTTGCTTTTTGAAATCTAGTGTATAATACTACTATCTATTATATTAAGAATCTCAGAATAGTTAATTACACAAATACAGAATTTAATAACAGTTCTTCAGATTTTGATAAAAATTGTATAATATGGCAAACAAACTCTCTATTTGGAGGTATTTAATTTTGAACCATCTTGTTTTTGTAAATTTTCAATACTATACATCTGATCATTTTTATGAAGATCTTCTTTCTTATGAAATCGAACCTTATAATATCGCTTTTATCAGTCTTCCGGCTGAATCGATTTTATTCAAATCAAAAAATCTGGTTGGATTGAACACAATCATTTTTGCATATGCAGCATCACCTTTTAATGATTCAAAAGAATTATACGAACGAATCAGGGCAATCGATTCCCAGTCCCCTATCATTATTTGTAGCGAATCTTCAACTCCCCTTGATATAAGAACTTGCTTTTTATGTGGATTTTCCGACTTTCTATTAACACCTTTCACAATTGAGGAACTGGAAATGTACGTTAATCGTTTGTCATTATCAGATTCCTTTGACAATTTAGAAACGGCAATGGAATCAACCATAACAGTAATGACAAAGGATGATCGTCTAGTAAATGAGGATTTAATAAGAAGTCTTGTTAACGAGGAGCATGTGACCAGCATTAAGAGTGCGAAAGTAAAACTAGACCTTCTTGCAAATCGTTTTAAACTTTTTGCGATTGCAAATGCGGAAATAAATTTGAATGTTGAAGATTATATTGACCAGAGCTACAATAAGACCATCTTGCAATATCTTGACATTTTATACCAACATTTTGATGATGCGTACCCGCTTAAAGTCTATTCTTTTGAGTTTATACATACATTTTTCAACAATAAATTATGCATTATTTTTTATTCTAGAGAGACGGACCAATTTATTTTTGAAAAGGATATACAAGAATTTTTAAATAATGTCGTGGAAAGTTTCTATTACCATACAAACTATACAACTAATGTGGGAATCGGAAATTCCTTCAAAGATATGCAATTAATGTCAAAAGAATATCAAAATGCAAATTTTGCTTTGCAAAATCGATTTTTTAAGCGTTCACAAGAACAGCATATCTTTAAATATTTTGAATCCCCTATCTACTCTCTCGCTGATGATGAGGATCTGCAAACTGCGATAGATAAATCATCAAAAACCAAGGGTCTGGATTCATTTTATGAGATTTACGAACAGCTCCTTCACTCTTTTGAAAAGAAGCAAACCCCTCCGACGTTTGTTAAACGTGCCTTTATCACATTGTTCAATAAATTCATTTACGATAACATCAGCATTTCCTATAACGCCAAAAGTAAAATGTATTTCAAACATAATATCGAGAAAGCAGTTGAATCGATCGGAAACGTTTACGATCTGATTAAGTATTTTGCTAAGCTTATTGATGAACTGCTATATCACACTTATTCTGTAAAAGGGACATTGAATGATACCATTGTAAAAGCAGAAGCTTATATTCTCGAAAATTATGAGAAACAGATATCTTTGCATAATCTTGCAGAGCACTTGAACATTAATCCTAACTATCTAAGTGAACTGTTCAAGAAATACACCGGAATGAACTTTCTAGCATATCTTACACAAATTCGGATGCTGAATGCAAAGACATTATTAGCTAATACCGATAAAAAAATCTATGAAATAGGGGAGGAAGTGGGATATCAGGAAACCGTTTCTTTTACTCGTGCATTTATTCGTTTCGAGGGAATATCTCCCAGGCAGTACCGTGTAAACTTATCGACACAATCCAATTTATCTGAATAATTGTATTGTTTTCATTAATAATTGTTATCCATATATATTTTTATTTATAGTATTATATGTTAATGGAAGAACAATGCATTATAATATTAAAGGAGGAATTTGTTTTGAATACGAAACGCTTTTTAATTATTTTTATGGTTATCACTTTAGGGTTATCATCACTTCTACCCATGACTTCTTGTAAAAAAAGCCCAACTATAAGTAGCTCTGATACCATCATGTCCGATGGCACTTCAAGTAAGGAGGAGAGTTCAGTTGACTATTTCCCTGATGTTTCCTCAGACTTAACTAGTAGTAATAGCGAAATTATCAGCAATACAGTTAACAGTGATGGCACCCCGACATCAAAAAGCGGCACCCAGTCTACCGCTGCTAAGCCAACTCCTACCAAGCCCGCGCAATATGTGGATGTAAACAAATACCCGACCACCCCTGGAGATCCAAACACTAAGAAGCTTCCAGCTTTCGCTTCCAATCTTGCAAACCCGGTCATAAAGGCACTGGACTCCGCAGTATTAAGTGAATTGGTAATAGAACAGATAAAAGCATTCAAATCACTCACAGGTATTGATCTTAAAATACAGGTCGAAGTTGTTCCTTGGGCTAATCTTTCCACAACACTCGCCTCAAAAGTATTGGGGAATAATTCTCCTGATTTATTTACCATGGGAGCCGAGACAACTCCATTCCTTGTTCGTCAGAGTTATTTTCAGCCTATAGCGGATTATATCAATATGAATGACGGGCTTTGGGTGGATGTTCAAAATGTCAACTTCCTAGCGTTCAGCAACGGCAAACAATATGCTGTCACTACAACCGACCCATCCTTTCATCGCGGATTGATTTACAACAAAGTACTATTCGACGAAAACGACCTTGATTATCCTATGGATCTTTATAAAACTGGCAAATGGACATGGGACGCAATGTATTCTGCCGCAAAAGAAATTACAGTTGATGCTGACAATGATGGAACTCCTGAGATACTAGGGGCTTCTCTGCCGGATTACACCTTTGGTTTGCTGGTAAATTCAACTGGAGTTGATTTTATTAAATATGACGCAAAAGGTAAAATTCTTAATAATTTAAAAGATGCGAAAATTCAGCGCGCTGCTGATTATATATTGAAATTAGGGGCATTGGGAATTGATAAAGAATCATGGATGTGGACAACCAGATTTACACAAAATAAAATCGGCATGGTTGTTGCAAGTCCATGGGAAATGATAACTGGAGCTGTTCTTGAAATGAAAAAAGCCAATAAAATAGGCTGGGTTCCTTTTCCAAAGGATCCCGCAGCAAGCAAGTACTATGCACAAGGACAAACCTATTTCTCCTATATTCCCAAGAACGCTGTGAATCCAAAGGCAACTGCCGCCTGGTTATATTTTCAACGATATATGCTCAAAAACCCAAGTCCCATTTTAGAGAAAAATGCCAAAAATATAGCACTAACAAAATGGGCTTGGACCGCGGATGAATATACCTTTATCTATAAGAATCTTTCCACACAACTTGTTTCTGTCATCGGTGCCGGTGAACGTGTCCCGGACTTTAGCAAGCAATCTTACTTATGGGGTATGCCCTTTACTTTCTCATGGTCTAAAACAATGGAGGAAGTAAACCCTTCTTTTCAAGCGGCCATTAACTCTTTCAATAATCGTTAGTTTTTTAAATTAATGTTATTCTTTTTCTTTAGTTAAAGGGGAATTCTTTCCCCTTTAGCATAATACCTATTCAGTATATAAAACGGAGGTTTTATGGGAAATTACAAAATGCAAATTTATGTTACTATTTTATGCCTATTATGCTTGATAATCCCGTTATCAGCATGTCAGCCCACCATCAGCAAGGAAGCCTCGAGTTCCGAAGAAAGTCTTGAGAGCTCTTCTGTGGATGAATTTTCAGGATCGATATCAACTGTTTCAAAAAGTGATAGCATTACTGACTCTAGTGGCGTATCTTCTGCTACATCAGTTAAGTCCTCCACCATAAAATCTTCAAATGTAAACTCCACCCCTGTTGTTGTCAATTCATCAAGCAGTTCTGTTAGCGAATCCAATAACAAAGATACCAGAAATTTTAATTTTAATGGACCTATTTCGAAAGAGGTTCTGAACAATTATCTTTCAAAGGCAGTTACACATAATGGGTTTGCCGCAGATGCAGGATATGGGAATATTCCTGCTGGAGGGAATTCTGATTTTTTGGAAGATTTCCGTATGATTAAAAATATTGGCACAATGTATATAGGTAGAGCTGCCCATGTATGGGGTTTTGCAGACGAAGAGGTTCACTATAAAGAATCAGCAAGAATAGCAAAGCGAGTTCATGATTATAACTCCAAAATAATTTTGGAGGCTGCTGTGTTTGAAGCTGTTTATAAAGATAATGTAAACAAAATTTCAGTTCCTGCCTGGGTTTTTACAGAGTTCGGACTTCCTGTTACAACAAGAAATTTTATATATAATGATATGTTGTATACGGATGGGCAGTTTGTAAATCAATGGGGGTCTAACGGATCTGTTCCTGATCTGACTAGGCAGGAAGCTCAGATGTGGTTTTATTATCGTTGCGCACGGTATATTGATTCCGGCTATGAAGCAATCCATTTAGGACAATTGGCAATTATGACCCGCAAAGATACTGGGAAATTAATAACGGCAGGGTTAATTGACAGAATCCGAAAATATGCGACTGCTCATGCGCGAAGAAAATGGGTTATTTTAGCAGCGCACATTTACACAAAAGCTGAAGCAACCTATCAGAAAAATGGGAAAACATACTTGCTTCTCGATTTTCATGCATTCCCACTAAGACCTAAGGATAATTTCGCAGGGAGTGTCACCGCAAGCGATGGATATCAACCAGCCGTACTAGAGAAAAATTTTATTGATTCCATTTATGGCAGAAGTGCTGGAGGTATCAATCCATCAGGCTGGGAAACCGATTACAACCCATTCCTTTGTGAATTTGATAATTCCGGTAAGGACGACTCAGTAAAAGATCAAAACCTTGGAAGATTCTGGCCTTGGGGATATGATGAAATTACTTGGTTTACTAAACAGCCTCCAAATAGGAGATCTGAGATTCTAATTAACTTTTATGCATGGATTAAAACGAATTACAAGTATGGAAATATGCAGATGCCCACGCGGGTCCCTCTTGCCATGCCTTTTACCGTCTATTTTGAATCTAAAGAATTCGGTACAACCCCATTTTCTAATATTCATTATTTTAAGGCGAATACACAATCGGCTACGAGTCTTGTTTCTTTCAATCTTGAAAGAACAATTAAAAACTTATGGAAAAACCCTTAGTACCTTGTAACAGCTGAATATTATATATGATGTAACAACGCACTAGAAGTAAAGAGGATTAATCAAATAATTTTGCTAAATATAATAGAACTGGATGGTATATAGATGAAATCACTTTCATTAAACGGGAACTGGAAAATACGATGGACCGACGGACAACGCGGCGGCGCTCCCCACTATAATAAAGAGCCTGGGCAGCTTATAGATGCCGACTTGTTGGGAATGGAGAAACAAATTTCCAATTTGTTTGATGAAGTCAAATGGATTGACGCTATTGTTCCCGGAGAAGTTCATCTTGATCTTTGGCGGGCTGGTATCATTGAAGATCCTTACATTAAGGCGAATGTATTGAAATGCAGATGGGTTGAAGAGTTCATGTGGTATTATCGACGCGAGTTTGATGCACCTCATGCCACTAGCCCTCTATACTCAGTTTTGAAGTTTGAAGGACTGGATTATGGTGCGATTGTATATTTGAACGGCGAGGAAATAGCGCGTCACGAAAATGCTTTCTACCCATTGATTGTAGATGTTTCAGGAAAAATTAGAGATAAATCAAATGTTTTAGTCGTTCGGCTGGAAAGCGGACTTTATTCTATTGCAGAGAAAAAGGTCACACCACTATATACTGCCACTATGGGTGTTGACAATCTTTTGCACAAAAGGATGTGGATGCGAAAACCTCAGTTCTCAACCTCTTGGGATTGGTCTCCACGACTGCTGAATGTCGGTATTTTTAAAGATGTTTCTCTTCTTTCATCTGACATTGGGATTGTTGAACAATGCCAGGTTCGAAGTAACACTTCAAAAGACATGGAAAGCGCCACATTGGATGTACGCCTTTTTCTAAATCAATCCTTCTCGTTAGACACCCCCTTAGCTCTCGAATTGAAAATAAATGGTATTTCATATCCTGCAAAATTAAACAGGGTGGATAAGGAATTGTCCGCATCCGTTACAATTGAAAATCCTGATTTATGGTATCCTCTCGGGCATGGCAAACAAACTCTTTATACAATTGACATGTCTTTTTATGCTGGCAATCAAATGTTTTACAAAGAAACAAAAAAGACAGGATTCCGCCGCATCGAAATAGATCAAAGTAAGCACCCGGTTGCGGGAAACTATTTCACTCTCATGGTAAATGGGGAGAAAATCTTTGCAAAAGGGGCGAATTTCGTTCCTTGCGATATGATTATTTCCGCAATCACAAAAGAGCGTTATGACAAAATCACCGACCTCGCCCTCGAAGCGAATTTCAATGTTCTACGCGTCTGGGGTGGTGGAATCTATGAGCATGATGATTTTTATGAATTATGTGACCAAAAAGGAATCCTTGTTTGGCAGGAATTTATTTCTGCATGTGCGACACTTCCATATGATGACAAGGATTTTGCCGAAAGCATTCATAGCGAGGCAATCTATAACATTAGAAGATTATCCCAATATCCGAGTTTGATCGTCTGGTGTGGTAATAACGAAGTTGATGTTCATGCGGTAAAAGACTTTAAGGGTTTTGATTCTTTACCAGAAGATACTGCATTGTACTTTGACACTTTTCCAAGGCTTGTTTCAGAGGAAGATTCCGAGAAATATTACCAGCCGACCAGCCCTTATTCATTTGATGGCTCATCTGCGTGCAATGACCAAGTTGGAGATCAGCATCCGTGGTCCGTTGGTTTTATCAATAAGGATCATCGGGATTATCGCAATATGGAATGTCGATTCGCAAATGAAGGTGGAATTTTAGGACCTACAACTCTTTCTACAATAGATAAATGCCTTTCACCACAGCAACGTCATATGCATTCTTTCGAATGGGATGTTCATGACAACATGTTAGAAAATTGGCAAGTCGGAACTTCTTCGGACGAAAACGTGAAATTTTGGCTATCGATCAATCCTCGGAGTTTATCTCTGGAAGAGGCAGTTTTTGCGGGCGGATTCGTGCAAAGTGAAGGATTGACTTCTTATATTGACAGTTTCAGATCGAAAAAATTCACTTGTAGTGCGGCTATATTCTGGATGTACAATGATTGCTGGCCTTCAACAATAAGTTGGACGATTATTGATTATTATTTAAACAGAACACCCTCCTTTTATAGCGTCAAAAGAGCCTTTGCTCCAATTCGCGTTTTAATTTCCAAAGATGATTCTGTATTTAAAATTATTATTAACAATGACCTTTTGAGCGAGGAATCACTAAGCTTACGTTATGGCCTGTTCAATTGTGATGGAACGTATTTGCTAGATGAAACAAAATCAGTAATTGTCACATCAAATTCCTGTGATTCCTATGCCACGATTGAACTGGAGGCATATCCAGATTCATCCGCAATTCCATTTGCTGTAGTGTACAATTCAAGTGAAGTCGCATTATCCCAAAACCGTTATCTTAAAGATAAATTTTACGAAATGCCGCTTGAAGAATCTTCAATAGAAGTTATCGTAAATGATAATGAAGTTATATTCCAAAGCAGTGTTTTTGTAGTCGGAGTCGGGCTTCAAATAGATGATGATGAAAACATCAAAGATAACATGTTTGATTTATTTCCTAATATCCCATATTCAGTTAAAAAGAACAAGGGTATTTCTTTTGACGTAAAGTATACTATTAACGATTTGATAAGGAAACAAGATTAATCCTAAAAGCAAATCAGTGCAGATTTTTTCTATTATTACCCCTACAATTATATCTTGCACCAAATTAATAATATAATCATGCCTTAACAATATTATTATTCAACTAGAACGAAAGAATTTATTGTATAAATAATAACAATTTTACTAAGGAGCAAGTAAAATGACTAAATGGCTAAATGTACTGAAATTCAAAGCAACTGGTGATGGAATCACGGACGATTCTTGTGCCATCCAAAATGCCATCAATTCCCTTTCCAAGACGGGAGGAACGCTTTTTCTACCCGCTGGTGTTTATTTAATGAAAAAAGGTGTGACAGTTTCGATGGGAGTCAATATTGAAGGCGAGACTTACGCGACTACCGGCCCTTGGCAAAACTGGCTCGACAGCCAGGACAAGGGAGGCCCCATATCGCAAGAGCTTTCTTTAGACGGTGCGGGAGAGGTTTGGAAAGATTTCTCACTTTTTCGTGGAACATGGATTTTAGTTGATCATGGTGCGGGAGATATTAATTCCGCTCCTACTTTCCGTATGGATGGGAGCACTTCAATCAAAAAATTAGGATTTGTTCATATGGCGCTACCTCCGATTACAACAACAATTACACCTTACCCTCCAGCAATCGGCGCTTATAGTACGAATGCTCTTTACAATACCCGAGATGGCATTACAGTAGAAGACATATCACTAGCAAACCCTTATATCGGAATTGCTTTTATCATTGGAGATCAAATAGACAATACTTACCTTGATCAATCAGAAACCGAAGTTTCCCGTTCATTTGGCCGGCACCGCATTCACAACATCATGGGAGGTCCTTTGCATACTGGGATTTTGATTAAAGGCGTTTTAGACACAATTGATATTAATAATATACAATTCAACTATTCCAATTATGAGTCAAATTATGTTAAACTGCGAACTCAACAAGCAACAGATGTGCATCTAATTCGTGCGGATGGAATGAATATTGCAAACCTACTCTCTTTTGGTGCATATCGAGGTATTTTCACCGAATCAGGATATAAAAGCAAAAATGTTTCGTTAAGAGCCTCCAATATTAACGTGGAGGCAGTCATCCCGCTAAGCATCCATGCAAATGGGATGTATGAAATCACAAATTCTTATTTTCTTATGGTTAATTTTTCCGGACTCAATACGAATCCATTTTCGAGAGCGGTGGAAATTTTTTCGGATCCAGACTGCATCCACCAATCTTTCTATCTCTTTACTAATTGTGTCTTTCAAAACAGTGTTCCTTGTTCGGTTCGAGAAAATGCAGGAAAAACTGACAATATTGATGATACAGTAATCGAAATTTCTTTTACTGCAAGTCACCATGCAAGTTTTTCTAATTGCATGTTCTGGGGTTGGGGCGCGTATAAGGGAACCACACCGGCGATAACTTATAAACACACATATGATGGGCTTCCTTCTTGCAATTTTCAAGACTGCACATTCACCAGCGAGTCATTTAACGGCGTACTGGCAAACGCCGACGGCGATGCTTGTAAAGCAGGCGAATTAGTTTTTACTAATTGTCGTTTTCCATACTCCCTGTCAATTCTCCCAAATCCGCTTATATGGTATAAATCATGTACAATCACAGCCGTTGATGGAACCCGCAAACTTCTAGACAGGATTTCACCTGATGCAAAGATTTTGTAAATTTCTTATATAAGAATTTCTTATATAAAAATTTCTTATATAAAATTTCTGTTTAATGTTCACGTTTAAGGTTCTTGTTTAAAGTTCTTGTTTAATTTTTCTGTTTAAAGGTTTCTGTTTAAAGTTCTTGTTTAAAGTTCTTGTTTAAAGTTCTTGTTTAAAGTTCTCGTTTAAAGTTCTTGTTTAAAGTTCTTGTTTAAAGTTCTTGTTTAAAGTTCTTGTTTAAAGTTCCTGTTTAAAGTTCCTGTTTAATTTTCCTGTTTAATTTTCCTGTTTAAAGTTCCTGTTTAATTTTCCTGTTTAATTTTCCTGTTTAATTTTCTATATAAAGGCTCTGTTTAAAGTTTTAATTGTTATAAACGACAGAAAGTGATATATATATGAATCGAGTTCTAAAAAATTTCCTTCTTCCTTGTTTTATTTGTTTTACAGTTCTATTGATTCTGGACACAGTTGATATGCAGCAAATTCATTTTGGACACTCCAATTAATAAATGTTTAATTGAAAACAACCTACATGAAACTTTGCAAGCAAACAATGGAATCTGGTTTCTCGAAAGCAAGCTTTCTTCGGGAGGAGCACTTAACATTAGGTAACCTGCAAATATTTTAAAAATGACAGTACGTCAACATATTTTTAAATTGGGTTAGAAACATATTTAAAATTAATTGTTAACGATGCTTGGGGTGAACTGAAAAAGTGACTACCCAAGAATCGCTGATATAAATGGTTTCGAGTTTTCGAAATTACTATAATTATTAAAAGGAGAATACTAGATGACCAGACGCGAAAATTTTATTAAAGCATTGACTTTGGAGAAAATGACCGGAAGAGTGCCACATTTTGAGCTTGTCTTCTTTCTGACAATGGAGGTTTTAGGCAAAGTTCACCCTTTGCACAGAGCATATTACCAATGGAACCAAATGAGTGTAAAGGAACGAGAATTGCAGTTGAAGGATATGGCTACTTGCTATATTGATATTGCAAAAAAATATGACCATAGTGCCATTTTTGTCCACCCTAATCCCAGTGACTTTGAAAACACAGTGCGTCTTTTAGAAATCATCAGAGAAAAAACGGGAAATGAATATTATCTTATGATGCACGGTGACCCTACCTTTGCAATTCCTGACGGACATAATATGGAAGAGATTGCTGCATCATTTTATGAAGAGCCAGAAACGAAAGTTGAAGAGGCTAGAATAAATGTGCAGAATAGTACTGCGTTTGCAGAAAAAATGGCTAAACACAAAGGTTTGCTTGACGGCTTTGCCCTTTGCTCTGATTATTGCTTTAATGTGAATCCTTTTTTTAGTCCAGGCATGTTTTCTGAGTTTGTTACACCATTTTTATCCAAAATCATAAGTGAATACCGGGCGATGGGATTTTATTCAATAAAGCATACTGACGGCAATATTATGCCGATTGTTGACCAGATAGTTGAATGCCATCCGGACGCGCTTCACTCAATTGATCCACAGGGAGGCGTTTCACTCTCTGAAATGAAACGTCTTTACGGAGATAAACTCTGCCTGATAGGTAATGTGAATTGCGGTCTTTTGCAGACCGGTACAGATGAAGAATGCGAAATAGATGTAATCCGTTCTTTAAATGAAGGAATGATTGATGGGAAGGGATATATATTCTCCACCTCAAACTGTGTCTATACAGGTCTGCCACTCGAAAGATATGAACTTATGAATAGAATCTGGACTGAAAAGGGTATATATTGATTTTCGCAATAGCAAGGAGGGGACATCACGCAGATATTTTTCGGCTTTCTTTTTTCATGAATTTAAGCAGGTATTACAGAAAAAAATTAAAACCATAATTATTACAACTGAGAAAGATAAAATGGAAAAAGATTATAAGCTAGAAATGCAATTTAGTTAGAAATGCAATTTTCTGATTTCCACTACCCAACCTTAATGTTCTATGATATAATTCTATAGCAGTAAAAGGACGCCATGTCTTTTCTCTAGCCGGCCGTTGGTCCTGTGCGATGTGGCCCGTGAAAACCCGTCAGGTCCGGAAGGAAGCAGCGGTAAACGGTAAACCATATGCGCCGCAGGGAAGCCTGCGACCGGCTATAGAGAAGATAAGGTTCTTTTTTTATATTGCATAAGTTGCTCGACTGCACTTTTAAAAAGGAGAACACCTTTATGGGACATATTGCATTATATCGCGAATGGCGGCCAAAAACTTTTGACGAAGTTGTAGAGCAAAAACACACAGTTGCCGCTCTTAAACAAGCTGTCATTTCCGGAAATATAGCACATGCATACCTTTTCAGCGGAACAAGAGGAACTGGCAAGACAACCATGGCTCAAGTGTTTTCGCGAGCTATAAATTGTCTGAATCCTGATAACGGAAATCCTTGCAACAAATGCTCTGTATGCCTTGGAATCCTTGACGGGTCAATTTTAGACGTAATCGAAATGGATGCTGCATCAAACAACAGTGTTGATAATATTAGAAGATTATGTGATGAAATTATATTTACCCCCTCCATTGCTAAGTATAAAGTTTACATTATTGATGAAGTTCATATGCTTTCAACTGGTGCTTTTAATGCTTTGTTAAAGACTCTTGAAGAACCACCGTCTCATGCTGTTTTTATACTTGCGACAACTGAACAACACCGTATTCCTGCAACAATTCTTTCAAGATGCCAACGGTATGAATTCCGTAGAATTCCCGTCGAAAGCATTGCAGAAAGATTAAACAAAATTGCTAAATCCGATAGCATATCAATAAATGATGATGCTTTGAAAGCTATTGCACAGTTGGCTGACGGAGCTTTAAGAGACGCAATAAGTCTTTTGGATCAGGCAAAAGGAAGTTTTCAAAGCAAGATAAATAAAGAAGATATTTTATCTCTTGTTGGTGTCGTAAATGACGATTTCATGAACGAAATGGCTATTTCGATTGTTGGTAACGACCCAGCGAAGGCTTTATCTTTAGTTGAAGATTTTATTCTCGATGGCCGTGATGTAATCCGATTTACAATGGATCTTGCAGCATATTTCCGAAATATAATGATATGCAAAGTTTCGAGAAATCCGCAGGATCTAGTTTTTGCACCAACGAAAACAATTGAAGATATGAAATCCATTGCTTCGAGTCAGACCCTTGAATCAATAATCGATATTATTCGTGACTTGTCATCACTAGTTTCTGACTTGAAATGGTCGCTTAACACAAGAATCACCTTTGAGATTGCAATGATTCGACTAATGGATAGCAGTAATCTTGTTCATTCGTCTATTTCTCTAAAGCCAATTATAAAGCTTGAAGTTAGCAACACAATACTTAAGCCTACCAACGACATTGAAGCCGGTAATTTAACAAATATCAATAGTAAAATTACAAAAAATGATTCATCTGAAAAAAAAGAACCTGCGGTTAGCAACGACCTCTCTTCTAAGGATATTTTAAAAGATGATGATATTAATACTACTGCATCTCAAAAGATTCCTGAAAATGATGAAAAAAGGCAGTTTTTGAATGATAAGATTAAAAAGACTATCTCAAATGAAGCTATTGTCTCTGAATCTATTTATTTGGATGATTCTGATATATCTGATTCTACTACTATTTCTAAAGAAATTGCAACAACAACAGAAAACAATTCAGCTGGAGACTTTACAGTGTTTATTTCTGAGGAAAATATTTATGCTGATATTAATAAGCTAGATTCGGAAGAAAATGACTTTTTGAGCCTTGCTAACGAGATCTCTAGTTCAACAGCATTCAATCAGGATGAATTTCCAGACCCTTTTTATGTTACGCCAATAACTAATACCCTTGAAGAATCGGTAAAACCTCAAATAGAAGATAGACTTGAGCATCAGATTGTTATTTCAGAAATCGTATCTTCTGATTTATCAAAAACATCTCTTTTAAGCGATGGGGATTTTGATACTAAAACCTTATTCGAAGATATTAACAAAGAAGAAAATGATAAGGCAGTTGACGATATAGAATCATTAGAAGACAGCAGCAAAGAGGGTACCAGTTTTAAAGATAGTGATTCAAATGATAACAGTTCAAATGATAGTAGTTTAAATTCTAGTAGTTTAGATGTTAGTAGTTTAAATGAAAACAGTTCAAAGGATAGTAGTTTAAATGCTAGTAGTCTAGATGTTAGCAGTTTAAATGAAAACAGTTCAAAGGATAGTAGTTTAGATGTTCGTAGTCTAGATGTTAGTAGTTTAAATGAAAACAGTTCAAAGGATAGTAGTTTAGATGTTCGTAGTCTAGATGTTAGCAGTTTAAATGAAAACAGTTCAAAGGATATCGATTTAAAAGGCGAAAAAGCAAAAGTCGTAAATGAATTTGATGATTCAAAAGCGCTTACATCATCGGCAATGTCTATTAATTTTTCAATCGCTGAAATATGGCCAAAGATTCTCGATGAAATTATTTCAAGTGGTCAAATGACCGTTTATTTGTTTTTACTTGCGGGAAAAGCCCATTTGGATGATGGAACTTTCAGAATAATATTTAATGACGAGGACCATGTTAACTATAATGAGCTGTCAACAAAACCCAATCATCAGATTATTTCTCAAGCAGTATCCAAAATTACAGGACATAGCTTTGATGTTGTTTTAGGATTGAAATCTGAAGAGAAGAGAAAAGAAAAAGCAAAGGGCTTACAAAATGGTTCTGTTACAGAAAGAAATGAACCAGCTACAGTCAAGACTAGCAATGATGCCCCTTTGTCTGGTATAGATAAACTAAAAAATTCCGCACAGGAATTAGGAATTTCATTTTTCAAGGAGGATTGACATATGGCAAAAGGAAATTTTGGTGGAGGCTTCGGTGGTATTAATATGAACCAGCTTCTTGCACAAGCAAAAAAAATGGAAAAGAGCATGGATCTTGCTAAAGAAAAAGTTAAAGAACTTACAGCAACTGCAACTGCAGGCGGTGAAGCTGTTAAAGTAACCGCAAATGGTGAATATCAACTTACATCCGTTGAAATTAATAAGAATGTCCTTGATCCTAATGACCCAGAGATGTTACAGGATCTTATTCTTGTTGCAGTCAACGATGCGCTTTCGCAGATAACAGAACAGGCCGAAGAGCTTCGCACTAAAGCTACAGGTGGAGCAAGTCTGCCGTTAGGATTTTAATGGCTAAGTATTCACAAAGTATAACTAAATTAATTGCTGAACTTGGGAAATTGCCAGGTATAGGTGGCAAATCTGCTCAAAGGCTTGCTTTTCATATACTTTCTTTGTCTGAAAAAGAAGTTGAGACTTTAGCAAACACGTTGCTAGAAGCAAGAAAATCCACTTTCCTGTGCTCAAGTTGCTGTAATCTTACGGACAGGGATCCTTGCGAAATCTGCTCATCAACAAATCGAGATAGGACTATTCTTTGTGTTGTAGAAAATCCAAGAGATGTTGCCGCAATGGAAAGAATTCACGAATATCACGGACTTTACCATGTCCTTCACGGAGCAATTTCACCAATGCAAGGAATTGGTCCAAATCAAATCAAGTTAAAGGAACTATTAGCACGCCTTACCACCGAAACTACTATTGTAGAAGTTATATTGGCAAACAATGCAACGATTGAAGGGGAAGCGACCGCAATGTATATTGCTCGTTTGCTAAAACCTGCAGGAATAAAGACAACAAGAATCGCCCATGGGCTACCAATGGGAAGCGACCTTGAATACGCCGACGAAGTTACTTTAGCAAGGGCCATGGAAGGCCGAAGAGAAATTTAAACTTAGATATAGATATAGATATAGATATAGATTTAGATATAGATTTAGATTTTTTGTATCTTATATTTATTCTTATATTTATTCTTATATATCGACTTTTTCAGAACAGCCGAATTTGTTAGTATCAATTTATAAATGTATTGAATAAATGCATGAAATAAATGCATGAAATAAATGTACTGAATAAATGTATGAAATACTTCTTATTATTTTGGATATAAAAGAATTCCAGAGAATTAAGAGAGACAAGATATTCGAACCTTATAAAAAACCAGAACGATGTCATAGAGCATTTTACCTTTAATTCGGAAAAAGCGTTTCGCCTGGTTTTACCATACCAAGTTTTTCTCTGGCCATTTTTTCTATATATTCAAGGCTGTCAAGTTTTTTGAAAAGATCTTCGTTTTCTTTTTTTTTCTCTCTGGCATCAGTAACAATAGTGTTAAGTTCCTTTGATCTTCCTCTTATTCTTGCCATCTGTTCCTCTTGATTAAAATAAATCCCCACAGCACCCGCTACGAAAAACACAACGATCAACCCGATAATAATTTTAGGCAAAGCCTTTCCTGAAGCCTTTTTGCGGCGCTTCTTCTTTATTGGAATATTATCAGATGAGTTATTTTGTGTGCTTCTACGATTTAATTCCTTAAAAGATCTCATTTGACCGCCTTTCTTAGAATATTCGTCATCATTCTTTCGTTTCAAATTTCTCGTTTTAATTTCATTTTATTTATTTCTTAACCTATGGTTCGAGTGTCAAAATAGTCAAAGCCGTTTTTATATAAAATTTATTACTATAGTAGTAACATTGTTATATATAAAATTGTTATGATAAGACGAGTAATTTGTAAAATAAAAAGCTGTAGTTTTAAAAACAATTCAATTTATTAAAGTTTATCAATTCACTTAAGTTTCATTCTAATTATACCTTAGTCCCATTTCAATGCTGTTTTGCAAACCGCAATCAATATGAAATCATTGTGAAACAATTCTGTAACAATTCATTGACTTAATCGTCCATTTGTTTGTAGAATTCTTTTTTGCTTTCTTTGCCTTGCCCGATCTTCACTTAATTCGTTTCTTTATTTATTTCTTAATAAAGTTTAATCGTCTATTAGTTCGTAAAGCATCGCGGAATCTGATTTTTTTACATTTTCAGCTACCGCAAGAACGCGAATTTTTGACATGCCAGAACCGAATTTGATTTCTATAATATCACCAGGTTTAATTGCAGTGCTCGGTTTAGCAAGCTTTCCATTAACCCAGACCCTGTCATTTGAGCTTATTTCGTTTGCAACCGTTCTTCTTTTAATAACACGTGAAACTTTTAAAAATTTATCGAGTCTCATTAAAAATCTCTCCCTTCTTTTTCAGCCAGTTTCGCTTCATTCCAAATCATATCAAGTTCATCAAGAGAAAAGTTTTCCATTTTTTGATTTTGAGACAAGACTTTATTTTCGACAAACCCAAATCTTTTGACAAACTTCTGATTTGCTTTATCAAGCGCAATTTCTGAGTCTATTTCCAAAAATCTTGCATAGTTTACCACCGAAAACAGTAAGTCGCCGATTTCCGTTTCAATGTTGTTTTTTCTTTTAATAATTTCCATTTCTCTTCTACCATCTTTTGCGTTTTCGTTTCCGCTTTTTTTCCCGTTTCCGCTTTCGTTTTCATTTTCTTTTTTTGCAATCTGCTTGACTTTTAATGCTTCTTTATCATCGCGATTTGAATTGTCAATTTCAGTAAAATTATGAGTTCTGTTTTGATTTTCGTTTTTTAAATTGCTAAATCTTGCTTTTTCATTCTCATTCTCCTGACCCGCAAATAGCTCTTCATTAATATCTCTGCTTTCTGATTCAAAAATATCCCTTCTTTCTTCTCTAAAACTATCGCTTGCATTCAAAATGGATATTTCGGTGTTGTCTTGAATGATGAAATTCTTTTTCAAATTTAGATTCGTTTTTTTAGCATCATGAGATTCAAAATTCTCTAGAAGACTCACAGCCTCTTCAACTTCTTCAATTTCTTCCTTGATTTTGGCAATAACATCATCTCTTTTATCCCAGTCAAAGCCAACTTGTTTTGCCTTTTTTTGAATTTTGTACGCACGTTCCAGTGCGGGGAGAACCCGGGGAATTTCTTTCATTCCCTGCGTCTGGGTTTTTTGATTCTTTTCTACCTTCTTGTTTTTTTCCCAAAGCGTAAGAACTTCCTGTGAAGAATTTACAATATCAGTTTTTTCTCCAAAAAGATGTGTGTGTCGTGAAATTAATTTCTTACTTATGTGGTCTGCCACTTTTTCAAAATCAAATTCACCGGCTTCACTTGCCATCTGGCTATGAAAAACGACCTGCAGCAACAAATCTCCAAGTTCATCATATAATCTTTCAGGCGAATTACTATCAATTGCATCAACAACTTCATATGCTTCTTCAATTGCATTCTTTTTAATCGACTGATGAGTTTGTTCTTTATCCCAAGGACAACCAGAATCACTTCTTAAAAATTTCATTAATTCAAGCAAATCCTGAATCGTATATTTTTCTTTGTTTGTATCAATCATTCCTAAGTTTTCCTTCCTGCTGCTAATAAATTTATTTTCGTTACTAATTTTGATTTGATAAAATCTTTTCAAATAGTGTGATATTCTTTAATTTTATAAGAGAAATTTTTCAGTTTTAATCTCATTGTCATTGTTTTCCAAAGCTTCTCATTGCCATTAATAGCCATTAATAGCCATTTTATATTACGTTTTTCTCTGCAATTAATTTTATAATGAACGTCTTTTTCTTCGATTTTTACGAAGATTAGTTCCTATTTTTTGAATTTTGCATCCAAGTTTTAGTGAGAGAAGAGCCAGTAAGATTTCTTGCATAACTTTACAACAATTACTCTCACGGCATAACTGTGTATTTTAGTTTTAACAATTTCCATATAACATATTATTTAAGTAACCTTATTTGAAACCTATTAAACTTAACTTCGTCGATAAATTGTTCTGCGAAAAATATAGTTTGATGGAACGCAGCAAATTCGTGAGTATTCTTTCCCAGCCATAATGGAATTGGTATTTCAAGCTCGCGGCATAGCAAAACAAAGCATGATTCTAGCTGTTTTACAAAAGAATCATCAGTGTCTTCTTTAACTATAGTGCGATCTGCAATAACAATATTTGCACGAAAAACTTTTCCTTCAAGTCTCATTATAGTTCTCCTCTTTTTTTATTACCATTCTAGCATATTTCATTAAGTTCTTTTCATCCATTTTAATTATAAACACAATTTTGTATTCATTATTTAACTAATCGAATAGACTATGTGAATATTTTATAGTCAATTACTCATTCTGAGTTCAACTCTTTTCACCTTATTGTATTTACGAATATCTATTCATCGTTCCATTTTCTCTCACTGATTCAAAACTATTCGATTTCATGATTCTATTGATTTTTTAGTGCCCTACTCTCACCACCTGTAAAGGTGGAGCTTCTTGGGAAGTACAAACTAATGTTCGCATTATTACCAAGCTATCTTTGTCAGCCCGACGATCCTTTATATTTTCATAGTATACAACAAGATTGAGTATCAGGCTATCCCTAAAATTCTCAAACCCTCATCTCTTAGATTCATTGCAGCATTTATATCCCTGTCGAGCACTTCGCCGCATACCGGGCATTCCCAGATGCAATCTGCAAGGGTTAGTTCCCTGTTCCTGTAGTGACAGCAGCTACACCGCTTGCTTGATGGAAGAACCTGTCAACTACTTCTAGCACCTTGTAACGTCTAAATCTTATATATAATGACGGCCTATTTTCCGCAATACTTCGTTGTCGTCAATCGGTATACATTCAGTATACCTCAATCCGCCGCCTTGTTTTGCGAAAAATATACTCGCCCTTATAGTACAATTTT
>JBBQKF010000019.1:0-39628 GCA_038326615.1 Saccharofermentanales bacterium
GAGCTTTGTTAACATCCAACCCCCTGTAATAATCAGTGTTGCAAGAATTGCTAATATTTTGGGGACAAAACTCAAGGTTTGTTCATTAATTTGTGTCATTGCCTGAAAAATCGAAACAATTAGCCCTACTACCAATCCCGCGATCAAAACCGGTGCGGATATCTGTATCATAAGAGTGATTGCTGCTTGTATAATTCCTAATGCATCTGCAACTTCCATTCAAATCCCTTTCCTTTCTTTTTATTTCTTTTTATTTCTTTTTATTTCTTTTTATTTCTTTTTATTTCTATGTCTTTTTATTTCTTTCTATTTCTTTCTATTTCTTTTTATTTCTTTTTATTTCTTTCATTTCACAAAAAACTTTGAAATAAAGTTTTTATTATTAGACTCCATCCATCAACTAAAACAAATAGTAGTATTTTGAACGGCATTGATATAACAGTTGGCGGCAGCATCATCATTCCCATAGCCATAAGAACACTTGCGACAATCATATCAATCATTAGAAATGGTATGAATATAAAAAAGCCAATCTGAAATGCTCTTTTAAGTTCACTTGTAATAAATGCAGGAATAATTACTTTATCAGGTACTTTTTCGACAGATTGAACAGAGTCAATTTTTGCCATAGACATAAATAATTCTAGATCCTTCTTGTATGTCTGTTTCAGCATAAATCCTCTTAACGGAACCATTCCTTTTTCAATTGCCTGATCTTGTGTAATCTGATTTTTTATATATGGGTCATATGCCGATAATTTAATCTCATCAATAATCGGAGCCATGAAGAAAAAATTTAAAATCAGTGCAAGTCCTATCAAAACCTGATTAGGCGGTGTTTGTTGAAGCCCAAGTGCATTTCTAACAAATGTAAGAACAATTATTATACGTGTAAAGCCCGTCATTAATATTAGTATTGAAGGTACAACCGATAGAATAGTAAGCAGAATAATCAATTGAACAGCTTCTGACCTATCTTTAGGAAGATTAATAAGACTACTTGCTTTTGTTCCTATTCTAAATAGCAATGGAAGAACCATAACTATTGCAATCGAAATAAATGACTTAATTTTGTTTTTTCTATCCACTTTTTTGAATGCATTCTGCAAATTATAAGTCATTTTCTTTCCCTTTCATCTTCGAAATAACCAGTCTAATGAAATTTGATAATTTCTGTATTATAAATGCAATAGGATATGCTGATAAGATTCCTTTAAACTTTTGAATATCTCCTCCGCTACTTTTATCTGTTTTGCGCATTATATTTTCTAAAGTTTTAGAGAATGTAGGAGAATCAGTTAAATCTGCTTCTGAATAATTCAAAGATGCTACTGTTTCATCTTTTAGTGGACTTCCTATTTGTATCGTATTCCCTGTAGTCCCAACAAGAAAATATTCATCCCCCACTCTTAGAATTGCTATTTGTTTCTCTTTGCCTAAAGCAATTCTTTCCATAATTTGCATATTTTTTGTTTTTGCAATTGCTCCAACTCTCTTTGCCAAAAATTTTGTAGCATAATATGTTAAAACAAAAACCCCAATAGTTACAATAATGTAAAATATAGTTGTAAATATATCTTTCACAATTAAAACCCTTTCATTATCTACGTATTCTGTATCCAGGTGACAATATTTCAGTTATTCTGATTCCATAATTATCTTCAATAACAATAACCTCACCTTTGGCAATTGCCTTCCCGTTAACAACAAGATCAACGGTTTCTCCTGCAAGTTTGTCGAGTGATATAATGGATCCTATATTTAATTCCAATATTTCTTTGATTGTTTTTTTACATTGACCGAGTTCAACTTTCACCTGCAACGGAACATCTAAAATCATATCAATGCCTAGTTCATTAATGCTTTTCTCAAACCCTATCTCAGGGTTGTCAAAACTAGTAAGTTGAATTGGCCTTGCGCCAACTACTGTTCGCGAATTCGGAGTATTGTCATATCCCGAATTTGTTCTTTCTTCATGCCTGCGCGATGTATTAGGAATATTGTATGATTCATTATTATCAAATATATTTTCATTTGGTATGCTATTGTTTTTCATATTTCTGTTGTCATTTGAAATAGTATTTTCAGGAGACTTTGCTGCTGTTGTTGCTGTTGTTGCTGTTTTTGTTGTTGTCGTTGTTTTTTTTGTTGTTGCTGTTACTTCTGCTGTTTCTAGCCCTGAAGATCCTAGCAATTCGCCCAAAAGCTGCCTGGCAAAATGAAGTGGAACAAGTTGCATAATGCTGCTATCAACTAAACCATCAATTTGCAGCACAAAGCTAATTCTTACTAAATTGTTTGTATCTTCAGTCACTATTCCTTTAATCTCATAATCTGTAAGTTGCACAATTTCGGATTTTGGTGGTGAAATATTCACAACACGATTAAACATTGTTGCCATAGAAGTAGACATTGCTCCCATCAATTGGTTCATTGCTTCGCTAATGGCACTAATGTGAATTTCATCCATTTCATCATCATTGATATTTGACCCATCCCCACCCATCATGATGTCAGTTATTATTCTAACATCTTCGATTTGAAGAATGAATAAATTATTTCCAAGAAACCCTTCCGTATACTCAACATTAACAACAAAATATGGTGCTATATGATTCTCGGTCAATTTTCTGTAGTTTGTAATCGTTACTTTTGGGGTTGTTATTAAAACCTTTCGCCCCAAAATCGAGTACAGAGCCGTGGCTGCGGCTCCCATGCTTATGTTTCCAACTTCACCTAGAGTATCAATTTCTAATGCCGTTAGTCCAGCTTCATTATCAGATGCCTTTTGTTTATCATTATTAATTGATTCTTCATTTAACATCCGATTGATGTCGTCTTGCGTTAATTTTAAATCATCCATTGATTTCAGTCCTCCACATCGTTGATTTGCGTAATTTTAATTGCATATCGGTTTGCTTTTCTACCTAAAATTCCAGACAATCTTGATATATGTCCTATATTGATTTTAATCGGATCTACTATTTTGTTTTCGAGTTGTACTACATCACCAATTTGCAAGCTCATAAGATCTTCAATTTTTATTGTTGTCTCCGATAAAATTGCTTTCAATATAACTTGTGTATCATTAAGGTTCGATAGTATTTCATCTTGATACTGATCGGTCGGGGCTTTCTCATTTTGTCCGAATGCAATCAATCTCATATTTAAATCTTTGGCAATTGGTTCAATGGCGGGATATGGGAGGCAAAAATTCATCAAAGCATCAGAATTTAACAAATGGACATTCAACGTTATAATCAGGATTGTCTCATTGGCAGGAACTATTTGTGCAAACTGTACGCTAGTTTCAAGTCCTTCCAAAAGAGTGCTTACCTTTGTTATTTTTTCCCAAGCCTCCGAATTTAATAGCAAGAACTGTCTTACTATTTTTTCTATTATCACAAGATCAATTTCAGTAAAATTTCTGTGTGATGTGCTTGGTACATTCATTCCACCTAAAAGGCAATCAAGAACTGTATATGAAAGTTCTGGTGAAACTCTTAGCAAAAGCGGTCCGGCCAAAGGCGGCATTTTTAGAATTGCTAAAACGCTCGAAGGTGAAACAGCGTTGGTAAATTCAACATAGCTCTGCTCTTCAATTGACAAGACACTTGTATCGCAAACAACACCTAATGTTCCGGTAAGATATGTTGATAATAGTCTTGAAAAACTCTCATAAATAACATTCAAAGTCTTTATCTGATCTCTGGAAACTCGTTTTGCTGTACGGAAGTCATAGGGGCGGGCCTCGCTCTTTTTAGCGTTTGACGAATCAGCTGGAACATCAGCACCTTCTTTTATTGCCGCTAATAGCTCGTCTATTTCCGATTGTGTTAATAGCTCATTCACAGATTTACTCCTGTTCTCGTCAAATAAATAACTTATATATTTAAACTAATCTTTCATATTAAATGCAAAATTCTAAATAGAAACATCTCACAAGCAATCATTGAATAACGAATTCATTGAAATAGACCTCTGTAAATGATTCGGTTTTAAATTCACGATTAAGCTTCTCTATCAATTCTTTGCTTAAATCAATTTGTATTTTTGATGATTGCAACTGACTCTCCGTTTTTTCCCTTAAAGTAAATATTACAATGTTTCTAATTCGATGATTATTTTCTTCAAAGTGTTTCAGCTCCGTCTTATCTTTTGAATAAATTATTATATCTGTTTTCAAAAGGCGCCTACTGCTTTTTATATCAGTCACAAAATATTCTCCTGGATCGTAATTGAATGACAAATCAACGACCGGTTTTGGTCTTAGAAAATAAAATGCTGCCCCCCCTGCGGCAATAATAACAACTATTACAATAATCAATATTTTCTTCATCCTTGTACCCTTTCAGCCAATCTTAAATAATTTTATCTAGCTATTAAATCTAATTCAATTACATCTATGTTAAAATTACAAAATTCTTTTTCCACTAAGTTCATCAGTTTCATTAATTTCACCTAGGTGACTTGAATCATTATCTGTTTTACTCACTCTCAAATTGACTTCCCGAAAACAAAGATTCTTATATTCTACAATTTTATTTATAACTGTCTCTGCCGATTCTTCAACAATAAATTTCTTACCTGTTGTCATCGTTATTAAAGTGTCAGGGGTTTCTTCGAGTAGTTCGATAAGGTCAGAATTGAGAAAAAAATGTTGCTTATTTAAGCGCGTTACTAGAATCATAAGTCCTCCTTATTTTTATCTCTTAAGATTAACCAACTCCTCAAGTAATTGGTCAGATGTTGTTATTACTCTGGAATTTGCCTGGAATCCACGTTGTGTAACTATCATGTCAGTAAATTCTTTTGCCAGATCAACATTTGACATTTCCAACGAAGAGGGGTTTAAAAGTGCAGTACCATCTGTTCCTGGAAATCCCATTTTCGCATTTCCGGAGTTCATCGTCTGGCGATAAAGGCTTTCCCCCATTTTTTCCAGAGAGTTCTGGTTATTAAAATTTGCTATTGCAATCTTTGCAATTACTTCCTTTTGCTGAGTTGTGTTATTTATAGCAATAACTTCACCTTTTTTGTTAATACTTACATCATAATAATCATCAGAGATTTTAATAGGCACTAATGGCAATTGAGGAGTATCAGGTATGATGACAGGAACCGGGGGTGTTTCAGGTGCAGGAAGACTCCATCCCATGACATACATACCACTCGAAGTAACCAGATTATTATCCTTGTCTGTATTGAAATTTCCAGCTCTTGTATAAAGAACCTCAGCGCCATTATATACAGAAAAAAATCCATCACCTGAAATGCTTAAATCCAGGGGTGCTCCGGTATATTCTGCTGCTGCTCTTGTATGCATTACATCGATGGAGCCTATCGCTACTCCAAGTCCTATTTGTTGTGGATTAGTTCCTCCTATTCCTGCTGCTGCATTTGGAGTTGAAGCCGGCTTAATGCTTTGGCTATAAATATCCTGAAAAGTTACACGACTTGCTTTAAATCCGATGGTGTTAACATTTGCTATGTTATTACCGATTACGTCCATTTTGATTTGATGATTCTTTAACCCAGAAACTCCTGAAAACATTGATCTTAACATTTTTTATTCCTCCATATATTTCTTCAAATTTTTCTACAATATCATCTTTTATACAATTTCAACACTTTTGTCGTAGACTATTAGGTCTGTTGAGTATGGAATCATAGTGTCTCCAACTTGCAAATATGGAACACCCTGCATAGTTTGTACGCTTTTAACTAACCCTGAAACAGCTTTGCTTGATCCATCACTAGCTGTGACCGTCGCAAAAACCTGTTTACCTACTAGCCCACATGCTTGTGCAAAACTACTTCCTGTGTTCAAATTTTGTATTTGTTCTACAACACTGAATTGTGCCATCTGTGCAATAAAGTCTCTGTCCTCCATTGGGCTTAATGGGTCTTGATTCCTTAATTGTGTTACCAAAATTTGCATAAATTCATCTTTCCCTAATTCCGTTTTAATTTTTCTTGTAGTATCTCCTGAAAGACTTTGATTAGTTTCACTAACGGCTGATAATGACTGCATATCTTTTTTACCCTCCTTCACTATTTTAAGTTAAAATGTTAATTTTATTCTGATTAAGATTCCTCATCCTGGAAAATAGTCTAAACTCCTTTGTTTTTTCTTTATCCGCAAAATTTACTCTAGGCTCCATTTCTGGCTGTTTATCTTTATTCCACTGATTGTTATCAAAATCCGAGCTGCCCTGGCTTGTTGAATTTGAATTTGAATTTGAATTTACAACAATATTTTCACAGGTAATTCCGTGTTTGCTTAAATTATCCTTTAACAATTGAGAATTTTCACTAAGTAATGATGCCATCGAAACATCATCTGTATGAATTTGAGCTGAAATTTTAGCTCCAAAATGCGTCACTGAAATCTGCATATCACCATATTGTTCAGGTCTTAATTTAATAATAATTCGACTTTCTTTAGTTTCACTTTTCAAATATTTGATTTTATCAACCATTTGTTTAGCTAATTGTGAAGATTCGAACTCCTTAAAAGTATTACTATCGACATTAACTTCTGCTGTACCACTTTTGCTTGACCCAGAGATTCGTTCATTCCTAATACTTGTTAATCCGGTTTTATCAGATAAAATAAATTCATTATTACCGTAACTTTGATCATCCATGCTATTTGTTTCTATCTCATTTGCATCTATCTCACTTGCTTTAACTTTATCATTCTCTTTTGAATTAATAGAAACATCTGCTACTATTGTTTTATTGTTGATTTTTATTACTTTGTTAAAGATATTCTGTTGTTCATTTAAATCTTGATTATTCGACTGTTGATCATTAGACTGCTGTGCTTTAGTCTGTTGCAAAATTACATTTAATTCATTATCAAGTGTCTGTAAATTTGATGCGAACTTATTTTCGGTCATAGTCTGATTTAGATTGTTGCTTATTTCATTAGTTTGCAGTTTGTCGGATAAGATAGAATAATCATTGAGAGCCACGGACACATTTGAATTCAGATTTGTTGTTGCTTGTCCTTCAAAACTCAAATTTTCAGACATATTAATTGCACTTTCAGAGTTGATAATGTTATCAGCGTTGGTTATGTTAGTAGCGTTGTTTACGTTGTTAGAGTTGGTTATGTTATCAGAGTTGCTTATGCTAATTGAATTCAGATTTGTTGTTGCTTGTACTTCAAAACTCAAATTTTCAGACATATTAATTGCACTTTCAGAGTTGCTTATGATATCAGCATTGTTTATGCTAATTGATTTGTCTAAGTTATTTGAAAACAACCCATATTCCTTAAAATCCGTTCCCTTGTTATTAATTACTATTCCCGATTTATTTAGACTAATAGCGCTTATAGATGAATCATTTTCAATGCTCGTTGAACTTTCTATTCCGTTAACTTTTAATGTATTATTAGTATTCAAATCTGCTGGCAGGAAAACAGAACAAATTAATTGTCCAAAATTCAAGTTATCAACGGATGTTGTTTCGAAATTGCTTGCCACATAACCTGTCATGGTTTCTATAGAATTAACCTTCTGATCACTAGTTTTAGAAATATTATCATCTAAGGTGTTTTTATCAGATTTATCCAATTCTAAAGAATATTTTACTAAATAAGATTGACTATATTGCTTTTCACCTATTAAATTTTTGGGTGCGCTACCAGGTTTTTGATCGTTTAATTTTATGTAATCCTCAAATTTATTTGAAGTCTTTTGACAATCTTTAATTTTCTTAGTACTAGTTGAATTTAGAAATTTTTCAACTCTCACATTATCAATTTTAATTTGAGGGGCATTCATATTTTTCATGTTAATTTTCTCCTCCCTTAGAAATTTACAAAACTTAACTTTATTTTGATATTTCTGCTAAAATTTTTGCTGCTTTGTCTGTTGTCATTAATGAAATTATTTGCGCAATCTTTTTTTGGTCCATATTTTTAATTATTACGCGAATTGCATTTGCATCGTCTTCGACAGCAATAATGTCAGCTACTTTTTGAGGTTCCATTAAATTATATATCGCGATCAATTGTTCTGTACTCAGTTTTTCTGATGAGAGTTTCGCTTTAGTTTTCTCATTTTCTAATTTCTGAATCTCTATTTTATCCGTTTCTTTCTTGAGATTCTGTTGGTCACTTGCAAGTTTTGTCAGTGCATCTTGCAAATATTTGTTCCCGGAATCTAGCTCCTGCTGCTTTTCTAGTATCAATTCTTTTTGTGCTTTTTCAATTTGAAGAACTTGTGCTGCAATGCTTTTTAGCCCGCCGAGATTGAAAAATACACTTAAAAGAGACGAAACAATCAAAATAAGAAAAATAATAAAGGATGTTAAAAAACCTTTTGCAAATAAATTTTTCTTTTTCTTTTCACTCTTTTTTACAATGTCCTGAGTTAACTTGTTCACTGGCAGTCCCTCTTTTGCTTTTCTGTTAATTTTGTAAGATTGTAGCTTTTTGTTTCACTTGGAAAAGAACGAATTCTTCAATTTCTAAATATTGTTCTCGCTGGTATTCTTCTTGATAGGTTGTATACTGTTTTAATTTTATTTTTTCTAACCCTTTAATCTCACTCATTATTTTTTGAAGTTCTTCCTGACATATTATTTTTTCGTCTTCAATCTTTTTAAGTTTAACCTCGTGATCATGTATGATTTTGACAGTGTATATAATGTATGAATTCCAAATGTTCAGCGTTTCTGAATTAGTTCCATCTAGCACCAAAACATTGTAATCTTCTTGGAGCTTATCTCTTTCTTGTTCTGCTTTTGAAAGCAATTCCATCTCCTGAAAATATCTTGCCATAATTTCTGCCAATTTTTTCTTTATTTCAGCTTCGAATATTTTATTTGTTTTTAATAAAACTTCTAGCGTAAATTTAAACTTTTTCATTGCTACCTCCATGATTTATTCAGATTTGTTCACCAAAAACTGCTTTCATTAATGATAAAGTTTCGTCATAAGAAGACACCTCATCTACTTCCTGACACAAAAATTCATTGATTTTCGCATTAAGAATAATTGCCTCATCAATTTCTGCACTGCTACCTTTCTTATATGCACCAACTTGAATTAAATCCTGAGCTTCTGTATAAGTGCTTATTATTTTCCTCATTTTCCCAGCAGCAATTTTTTGCTGTTTTGAAACAATGTCTGGCATAACTCTACTAACACTACTTAGAACATCAATAGCAGGGTAGTGATTCTGATGTGCAAGTTTTCTGGATAAAACAATATGTCCATCAAGAATACCTCTAACTGCATCTGCAATTGGCTCATTTTGGTCATCACCTTCGACAAGTACTGTATACAATCCTGTAATGGACCCAACATCTGAATTACCAGAACGTTCAAGAAGTCTTGGAAGAACCTGAAACACCGATGGTGTATAACCTCTTGACACAGGGGGTTCACCAATTGCCATTCCAATTTCACGCTGAGCCATGGCAAATCTTGTAAGTGAATCCATGAGAAGTAATACGTTTTTGCCCTGATCTCTGAAATATTCTGCAATAGATGTGCCAATCATTGCTGATTTTTGTCTTATAATTGCTGGCTGGTCAGATGTTGCAATTATCAAAACAGATTTGCTAAGCCCTTCTTCTTTGAGATCTTTTTCGATAAAATCTCTTACTTCTCTTCCGCGCTCCCCTACAAGAACAATTACATTTACATCAACATTGGCATTTCTTGCAATCATCCCCATTAATGTACTTTTCCCAACGCCACTTCCGGCAAAAATCCCCAATCTCTGACCACGTCCACAAGTCAGGAGTCCATCGATTACTCGAATTCCTAAGGAAACCGGCTCACTAACTCTATCTCTGGTGAGTGGATTTGGCGGCATGTTGTCAGTTCCGTATTTCTCTTCATATTGAATTGGACCTTTATCATCTATTGGTCTGCCAAGTCCATCAATCACTCTTCCTATCAACTGATTTCCAACATTTACATTCAATCTTTTTTTAAGAGAAACAACCTTACTTCCTGGTCCTATTCCAGTTAATTTGCCAAAGGGCATAAGATATAGTTTTGATTCATTAAACCCCACAACCTCTGCATCTATATAATCATTACCGACTTGGGAAAATATTCTGCACATGTCGCCAACTTTTGCAATTGGACCTATAGACTCGACTGTCAAGCCAGTTAGCTGACTTACAGTGCCTGTATATTCAAAAGGATCACATTCCTTAAGTATATTGTTCAATTGTGCTAATTTCATATTTTGCATTACATATCCCCACTTAATGCATAAGCTATTTTTTCGAGTTGAGATTCCCACCCGATATTAACTGAACCAAGCACTGACTCAATGGTCATTTTTTCATTTGACCAAACATCAACAGGCATTACTTTTATTTCTTCGTTTTTTATAATATCCATGTTTTCAATAATCCTACAATTATTTGTGGATGATTTTATACAAAGACCTTCCTTAACTCTAATTTGTTCAAGACCTTTAGATATAACAGATCTTAAAGCGTCGTCATTTCTCTTGAATTCAAAATCAATAACTTTTCCTGCAATGTCAATGCTAAAATCAACAATATTCTCTTCAAATTTTGATATCCTGTCGTTAAATATTTTTTCTAGTTTTGCTAATTCTGTATTGTAGTTATTAAATGTATCTCTTTTAAAGATTTCGCATTCTGTATTTGCATTGATGAGGCCTTGAGAATATCCCCTCTCCATTGCGACCGTAAATAATTCGTCGATTTTTTTCTCACACTCTTCAAGCATTCTTTGTGATTCATTTCTAGCTGACTCCAAAATTTCATTTGATTCATCTGCAGTCTGCATTCTGTAGTTATTATAATATTCATCATCATTGTTAATTTTGAATGATTCATTATTAACCTTATGTGTGCTTTCATAATATGCAGATTCTCCATTCACAAGTTCTCTAATCCCTTTTGATATCAAAGGAATATCAAGTATAAACGGTTGACCTAGGTTCATCATTACATTTCCTGATTTATGTATCTTAGCCAACTAATTGATCCTCCTGTCCTCTGACAAGCACAACTTCACCTGTCTCCTCGAGATTTCTAATTATCGTAACAATTTTTTGTTGTGCTTCTTCAACATTCTTTAATCTTACCGGTCCTCGTATTGCAATTTCTTCTTTTATCATTTCCTGAATACGCTTAGACAGATTATCATAAATGAATTCTGCAACTGGTTCTTTTACGCCTTTTAGTGCAAGAACCAAGTCATCATTGCTAACATCTTTAAGCACACGTTGTATTGATGTGCGATTCAGCTTTACAATATCCTCGAAAAGGAACATTTTGCTTTTAATACTATCTGCCAATTCAGAGTTTTGAACACTGAGACTCTCCATAATAAATTTTTCAGTTCCTCTATCAATTGAATTTAATATATCAACAGCCGTGTTAATTCCGCCAACTTTTGTGTAATCAGAAACACCAAGAGAAGACAATTTTTTCTCGAGAACCCTTTCAACTTCTTTAATATGTTCAGGTGATGTTTTACCCATGCAAGCAATTTTCGCAATTATATCGGATTGTATGTCATGCGGGAGTGCACTAAGGATTACAGCCGATTGGCGAGAGTCAATGTACGAAAGAATAAGCGCAATAGTCTGTGGTTGTTCATTTTGTATTATTGTTAATAACTGCGAAGCATCAAGTTTTCTTGCGAAATCAAAAGGTCTTACTTGTAACGATGAAGTTAATTTTCCAATTAACTCGTAAGCTTTCTGCTGTCCTATAGCTTTGTTGAGAATCTCTCTGGCATATTCAATTCCGCCCTCTAAAACATAATTTTGTGCCATATATGCTTCGTTAAATTCTTTGATAACTTCACTTTGCGCCTTAGAATCGATTTTTCTTATATTTGCAATTTCTAAAGTCAGTTGCTCAATCTCATCATCGCTCATTTGCTTGAAAATCTTTGATGAAAAATCCTTACCTATAGCAACTAAAAGTGTTGCAGCTTTTTCTCTGGAATTTCTAAAATAATTGTTATATTCCATTTTTAACCCTCATCTTCAGCAAGCCAGCTACGAATTATTGATACAACCAGCTCCGGATTAGTTTCCACATATTTTTCAACAATTAATCTATCAGTTTTGTCGTTTGAGGCATGCAATTGGGGATTTAACAAGTCATCTTCAATTTTAATATCTATTGATTTTTTCTTTCTGTTTAATGAAGGAAAATTATCTTCAAACTCTTCTTGATCCGTCTTGCCTTTCCCTATTCTCATTATTATTGATAATAGAATTATCAAAAGAAGAATCCCACCAAATAACATTATAAAGAATTGAGTTTGTTTCCATTGCTGTGCTTTTTTTACAGTATCGTTGTATTCTTTCCAAGTATTATTCATTTCGAGGGCGCCATTAAAAGGCAACAATTCAACCGTAATAAATTCCTGAGAAACTCCAATTGCATTTGCAACAAGTTTCTTTACACTTTCACTATAATCAACTCCACCAATGTTGTTATCCAAAATAACTGATACACTTAACTTGCTAATGTTTCCCTTTGCTTTTACAAGATGTTCCTTAATTGTATTGATTTCGTAGTTAATTTGTTCTGAATTTTTTTCGTATATTTTATCATCTGTGGTTACAACAGGATAAGTTATTGCACCACTTGTGCTCGAGTCTGAAGTTCCTAAAGTGCCTGGATTAGCCGCCGCATTTTTTGTAGCTTCTCTTATTTTATCAATGTTAGAAATAATACCAGTACTTGAGTTTTCCATTGGCTCAAATTTAATCGTATCAATAATGGACTCATCAAAATTTATCTTTGCATTAACCTCAGCTGCAATTTTTCCTATACCAAAAATCGGCTGAAGAAGATCCATAATTTGTTTTCTTAAACGAAGACTAACTTCCTTTTCCATATCAAGCTGTGAAATTTGAGTAAGTTCTTTTTGGGAACTTTCCGTTGTCAAGACATTCATGTTGCTATCGATAACCGATACATTTTCTTTTGTTAGTCCTTGAACACTTTTCTGAAGTAATTCCGTAATAGCTTTTACATTTCCAACAGACAATTCTCTACCTGGTTTTAATGTAATTAATGCTGCCGCAGTCGATTCTTTTTTTTGGTTGTCTATCACAAATGAACTTTCCTGTGGAATATATAATGAGACTTTTGCATCCGCAATACTGTCGAATGTCTTTATTGCATTTTGCAAATCTTCCTGTAGTTGGTACTTCCTATATATTGCTTTATCTTCTTCAGTAACGCCAAATCCCGAACCTTGCTGTAATATATCAAGATTTGAACTTGACTTAGGGTATCCTTCAGCTGCAAGTTTCATTCTTGTCATATCAACATCTGCAGTTGGAACCACTACTGTATCAGATCCCTTTGGCTTTGCATCTATTTTCATTTCGTTAAGTTTAGCAATTATTTCACCGGCCTCTTTTGAGGTTAAATTAGTATAGAGAACCGAATAACTTGTATTATTTAATGCAATCACAGCAAATATTGCACCACCAATAATTATTCCTGATAAAATAAGAATCTGAATTTTTTTGGCTTTATCATGGCTTTTCCAGAAATTCCAAATGAATTTAAAAAATGACAATATGCGGTCTGTTATAGAATTTAAATTCATCAATTTTCTCCTTGAATAATAATATTTTTGCTATGAATCTCTGTAAGTCATAGCCTTGATTACAATGCATAACACTTAGCAGAAAATTTTATTTTGAATAATGCAATAGTAAAAACCAACACAATTATGAAGTTGCTAAATTTGCATTCGCATCATTTCTTGATATGCTTCTAGTACTTTATTTCTGACCTGAAGAGTTAATTTGAGAGCAACTTCTGCTTTCTCAGCAGCTATTACGACTGAATGGATTTCCTGGGTTTGTCCAGATAATAAAGCACTAGATTGGCTTAAAGTATCGTTGGTTGATAGATCGGCGTCTTCAAGGGCTTTGTTCATAATTTGAGAAAAGTCAGTCGAAGTGGAATTTGATGAGGATTCTGAATTTTTTGATAAAGAACTCAAAGAGTCTGTTGCCAGCGATTTGTTTGGCTGTTGATTTTGAATTATTGATTTATAAGCATTTGCAAGTGTGCTGTTTGTATTTATCGTTAGTGCCATTTATATTTCTCCTTTATTTCTCTTTGCTATTTCTATTTCTATTTCCCTATTTCAAGTGCTTTGAGTGCCATTCTCTTCGTAGCATTCATTACCGTTATATTTGCTTCATATGTTCTTGATGCTGAAATCATATCCACATATTCTGTTACTAGATCAACATTCGGCATCTGTACATAACCTTGCTCATTTGCATCCGGGTGACTCGGATCATAGACAAGGTCAAATGGAGAATTGTCAGCTTTTGTTTCTACAACTTGTACTCCTGACCCAACCGATATATTGTTTTTTGAACGTTGAAGGATTTCATCAAAATTTGGTTTATTTTCACCAAGTACAACATATTTTCTTTGATAAGGACCACCCTCTGCAGTTCGTGTTGTGTTTGCGTTCGCAACATTTTGAGAAATAACATCCATTCTAAAACTCTGTGCTGTTAAAGCAGATGTGCTTATGTCCATGGCTTTAAAAAATCCCATACTTTATCTCCCATCATTAATAATTATTTTCAATCTATTGATTTCTTTACTTAATGCATAAGACATTGTGTCATAAAGAACTGCATTTTTTGTAAGTTCCGACATCTCAGAGTCCATATCAACACCATTGCCATCAAGCTTATAGGCTGAATCCGGATCCGTTGTTACAATTGGATTTAGGGAGTTTTCATATGGGTTTTCCATTTTGCTATTAACCCCACTAGCCTGCAATGATTCTCCGGCAAAGGAATTAATTGGTTCATTAGTAGATAAATTAGAGGACTGCGAAAAAAAAGAATTCGAATCCGCATTTAGAAATTCTCTAAATACAGACTCAAATTCTACGTGAGATGCCTTAAATCCAGGTGTGTCAGCATTTGCTATGTTATTAGCAATAACTTCGTTCTTTTTCCATGACGCATCAAGGCCTTTTTCAATAAGATTAATCTGATTAAATAATTTACCTAGCATGGTATGCTCTCCTTTCAAATTTTATGTTCAACTGATATTTTCATAAAAACATCGCAAACATATTTTTGATATTAAACGCATCCGTGCAAGCAAACTTAATAATATGCCCAATTCGCATAAAATAATGCAAATTTGAGCATAAAAAATAATGAAACCTATCCTTAGGTCATCATTACATTAATTCTCGAATTTAAAATTTAAAGAAAAGTTAAAAATTTAAGTTCTTTTAAATCATCATTCGGTAGCTGGCAATCTTAGTTTTTAAAAAAAACATTTAGACCCTTTAGCTTTGTGCCACAAACTTTCACTTGCTTTACCCTTTCGAGAATATTTATTTATAGTCAAATTCTAACAGACTTTTATATTTTGTCAATATGTTTGTCGAGCTATTTTGATCAAATTTCAAATATTTATATTTGATTTTGAAAAGCCTTCTGACATAATACACAATAAAAATATTATCCGATAATCGGTAAAAATAATAAAATGCTTTAGTGCCTTTATCTAATACCGATTGATGAATCTTCTTTCTCCTACATAGCATTATTATAATATTTTCTTGTTATTACTTGATTAAACGACTGTTATACTTATGTAAATAATATTTTATAATTTTTGTTGAAAGTTAATTGAGAATTTCATTTTTCACAATTATTATAATAATTTTTCACTGTGTTCTTATTATGGTTGAAATTTATGCGTAGGTTCAAATATTTTTCTACATTTTGCACAAACGGTAAATATTTCAAATATTACTCCATTTTATATTACTCCACAAAACTATTATAAGCTTCAAGTATTGTGATTTTTAGATAATTAAAATTATTTTTTAAGTCCATTACGTAAGGTGTTACTCTTTCGTTTCCGTTTTGTACAATCCTAATCTTTGGTCTAAGGCAACAATCTGAATAATTCTCCATAACAATTCCAATCAATCCATTACTTAATTTCACCAATGTCCCAAGCGGGTAAGGTGCAATTTTATTTAAAAACGCTTTAACTGATTGTTCGGAAAATTGCGTATTGCATCCGGCCATAATATATTCTGTTGCATCAGAAGGAACCATAGCTTTTCTATACGGTCTGTCTGATGTTAGAGCATCAAAAACATCTGTTACTGCAATTATTTCTCCGAGTTTTGAAATTTCGTTACCCTTTTTTTGGTTTGGATAACCAGTTCCATCATACCTTTCATGATGATCAAGAACTGCGGTTGTTATTTCTAATGGAAATTTAAAAGAGTTTTGCAAGTGCTCATGCCCCTTCTCTGAATGTGTTTTCATTATAACATACTCAAAATCATTAAGTTTGCTAGCTTTATTCAATATATCTTTAGGTATAAAAACCTTCCCAAGATCATGCATGACTGATGCCAGCCCAAGTTGATATAATGATTCTCTTTTGAGGTTCATAAAAGCACCTAAAGACATTGAGAGAACACCAACATTAACAGAATGTGAAAACGTATAATCATCAAAAATTTTAAGATCCATCATATTAACCATTATGTTTTTTTCTGAAAGAATTTTATCAAGCATTTCATTAACAAGAAAAGCAATATTGGCAATATCCTTTTGAAGAAAACCGTGACCAATTTCAGCTTTATGGCAAAAAGCTTTGATTGAATCAATTGATTTGTTTCGAAGATCTTCACCAATAACTTCGTTAATTTCAATACCTTCTGATAAATCATCCTCAATATATATTCCTATATACCCTAATTGTTTTATTTTTTCTATATAGAAATTTTCGATTTTTGCACCATAATTGAGCAATAATTGACCGCGATTACCAATAACCTTGCGGCCTAAAATCATTCCTGTTTTGACGTGTTCAATAGCAATAAATCTCATGTTTCACCTGTTCTTCTCTCTGTTGATATTAAATAATTTTTGTGCCCTTTAAAGCAGAAGTTATAACTACCTGACCATCATCTGACCGAAATTCAACTGTTCTTCCATAATTCAATCCTACATCTTCTGATATAATCTTAACGTTATACTTTTTTAAATGTATCTTTACAGATTCAACATTCCTATCGCCTATTCTCATAAGGTTGCTTGATGCTTCATAGTTGAAAAGTTGTGCTCCTCCAGCAATTTTAGCAATGAGTCTGTGTTTAGATGCTCCGTGCAAATGCATACGGTTAATTAACTCTTTTATGGCAGTATCAGCAAATTTCATAACATTGCTATCTCGAGGGCACATGGCTGAATCTGGTAATAAAACATGTGACATCCCTGAAATGCCAGTAATTGAATCATATAAGCAAATCCCAACGCATGAGCCAAGTGCATAAGTTATTAGAACATTTGGCCTTCTGACAATTTGCATGTCTGATATTCCTACAACAACCTTTTCACTCATACATTAACCCTAGTTTCGAAAATATTTTATCAAACGACTCTGGTTGAGGCATAATTAATAGATGTGATGTAATTACGGAGGATTCACTCAAGAAGTCTTCTTTTACGAATAACACCTTATCGCCCATCGTACCAAAATAGTGTGCTGGATAACTTAATATCGCACCTACCATGTCTATAGCTGTTTCTGGTGTTGACATTTTAATTTCCATATCTAACATTGATGCAAGTGCATTAACATAGCCACCCACAATTATATTACCCATTTCCTGAAATAGTGACAGGTCCATATCATCAATTTCTTCAAAGGAATTAATTTGTTTGTTAAGCAAAACACTTAAAAGCGTATGGCAGAATTGTTTCTCAAGAATAAACATAATCATTCCATCAATATCACCATATACCCTTAACAAAATCCCAGTTACCTCAACTTCAGGTCCTCCCAAAATCGAAGTCATCTCATTCATATCAATTATATAAACTGAAGGAACACTCATTTCTACCCGATCAGATAAAATATCAGATATGGCCGTCGCAGCATTTCCTGCGCCAATATTAGTTATTTCTTTAAAAGCGTCAAATTGAAATTCCGTAAGATTTTTGTACCAATTTTCATCCATAAAGTTCTCCTAAATAAACCCTAAATAAACTCTAAATAAACCCCTAAATAAACTCAACATAAACTCAACTCAACTCAACTCAACATAAACTCAACATAAACTCAATATAAACCCAATATAAACCCAATATAAACCCAATATAAACTCAATATAAACTCAATATAAACTCAATATAAACTCAATATAAACTCAATATAAACCCAATATACCCCCAATATAAACTCCAAACAAATTTAATATATAATCTAAAATTTAATAAAACCTCTGTTTTAGCGTTTCATTCATAACACTATTTTTGTCTCATAAATAGATATAATTATGTCTTCTAAATAGATATATTTATGTCTTCTAAATAGATATATTTATGTCTTCTAAATAGATATATTTATGTCTCCTAAATAGATATGATTTTGTCTCCTAATATGTATCGTAGAATCTTTATGAAAGTTTAGTAATTTTAATTTTATAACCCGTTAATATTTTGCAACTAAATCTTAGCTCATTAATTAAAGCACAAACTTGAATTTAAAGATCGGCTTCACTAGCAGAATTAAATATTTATTTTGCTTATTTCATTCAATTGGAAAATTATAAACAATAAATATACTTGGCTGATTTTACGAAATTCAATAGTTATTTCTATCTACATGATTATTTTATTCAATAGTTATTTCTATCTACATGATTATTTTATTCATCATAAAATACTATGGGCAAATATGCTTAATTAATTATATAAATTCTCGTTACAATCGCAGGCAGTAATTTTTACAGAATCTGAATTTATTCAGATTCTATTTAGGCTGCTGCTATGATCTAAGAAATCCTGCAAAATTATTTCTGCAGCAATCTGATCCACGACTGAACGTTTTTTTGCCTGTTTCATCCCCGTTTCGCGCATAATTCTATGTGCAAGAACTGTTGTGTATCTTTCGTCTCTTAATATTATTTTTAATGATATCGAAGCCTTAGCAGCCTCATCGTTTACTCTTTCGGAAAGAATTTTTGCTTTTTGTTCGGAAATGCTTTCTTTACCGTCTGTTCTTCTTGGAAGACCTATTACAACTGTATCAACACTATGGTTTTTGCATAGTTCAACAATCCTTGAAATTGCCCAGTCCATATCTTCGCCGTTCCAGTTAATAGTCTCTATTCCCCGAGCTGTTATGCCGAGAGGGTCAGAAATAGCAATTCCTATTCTTACTGAACCATAATCAATTCCCATTTTTCTATTCATGTTTTGTAACCCACCCATTTTTATTATTAGTTTTATTATTATTTTTATTATTAGTTTTGTTGATTGAATTTGTTGAATGATTTTGTTGAATGATTTTGTTGAATGATTTTGTTGAATGAATTTCTCGATTGATTTTGTTGAATGATTTTGTTGAATGATTTTATAGAATGATTTTGTTGATTGAATTTCTCGATTGATTTTGTTGAATGATTTTGTTGAATGATTTTGTTGAATGATTTTGTTGAATGAATTTCTCGATTGATTTTGTTGAATGATTTTGTTGAATGATTTTGTTGAATGATTTTGTTGAATGATTTTGTTGAATGATTTTGTTGAATGATTTTATAGAATGATTTTGTTGAATGATTTTGTTGAATGATTTTATAGAATGATTTTGTTGATTACAAATTTCAATTCCCTAAACAACTTTAATTGCGAAATCCCGACACGCTCTTGCACAGTAACTGCATAAAACACAAATATCTTTATTAACCATAGCTTTTCCGTCAAGCGAAACACTCATAGCTCCTGCTTTGCATTCTTTAACACAAGCACCGCAGCCTGTACACCATTCTTCAACCAAAAGTCTGCGCTTACGGCTCCTTGTTTGGTTAATTAGTTTTTGATCAACTTTGCGATTTTCGAATAAGGCAATATTCATATCAATTTCCATTTTGCTTTGCATGCCAACTGCATATGCATCTGCACAGTCGAGATTTAGAGCATATTTCGTTGCTTTTTCAAAATCATTAAATAGATTACCGCCGCCAAACATTTTCATCCCGAATATGCCAACGCCTACTTTGTGTGCTTCTCTTACTGCATTTTCCATTTGTTTTGAGGTTCCATCTAAAAGCCCAATTCCAGAAAAATTCAAGATTGGATGAATAACATCAATTTCTTTGTATAATCTTGGTTCGAATTCGCACCAATGGGCTTTCCAATTATTACTATTATTACTACTTCCACTGTTGTTAATGTTGTTGCTGCTATTAATGTTGTTGAAGTTGAAGTTGATGTTGTTGTTGTTGATGTTGTTGATGTTGATGTTGTTGATGTTGATGTTGTTGATGTTATCCAAATCCAGTAATTTATAATCTGCATTTGAATCAGAATTAGTAATTGTCTTGGTATCATTCAATAAGCTAATTTTATTTGTTTCTATCTCTGCTATATGATTTATGTTAATATCTAATTTGTTAAATTGTTCTTTATGTGGCAGTTTATTTCCGAAAGCCTTCGCTTGGAATACTGCTTGTACTGGCTCAATCGCATGAGTTGAAATTCCGACTGCTCTGATTATGCCTTTTGTCTTCATTTCTAAATAATACTCAAGAGCCTGCATGTGACCAAGCATAGTCATTACAGTCTCTTGCTCGTGCATCATAAATATATCTATAACATCAAGGTTCATTTCGCGTCTTGCCTTCTCAAGGCTTTCTTTTGCGCCTTTCCTGTCGTATGCATAAGATTTCGTTGATATGACAAGTGGCGTTTTAGAGTGTTTAATGGCATATGCAACATGGGCATATGTTCCATAAAGCTCAGCTGTGTCTATGAAATTTACGCCCTTACTAGCAGCGTAGAGAAGCAGTTCTCCACCTTCCTCGGGAGAGAGATTTGCTTGAGACCCACAAAAAGTTAAAGTACCGTAGCAAAGCTTCGATACTTCAATTCCACTTTTACCTAAGAGTCGTTTCTCCATTATAACTTTGCCACATATTCCCTAATTATCACTTCGAGAAGTTCATCACGTTCCATTCTGCGAATAATACCACGAGCTCCATTATGATTAGTAATATACGTCGGATCGCCTGACAAAAAATAACCTACTAACTGATTTATAGGGTTATATCCCTTTTCTCTAAGGGCTGCCAGAACATTACTCATAATTTCACGGGCTTCATGGCTGTGATCTATTTCCATTTCAAAACGTGCTGTTTGATTATCAACCATAATTTCGTCCTCCAAAAATTTTCTTTATCTAATTGTATCACAAAATGCACTTCCAAAATACTTTTTCGACCGATTTTCATATAAGATAATTCTATTTCTTAAATTTTTCTAAATATTATTACTCACTTCGCGAATAAAATTGAATTAGGCTACAAATAAAACCTGCGATTGTAAGACATGAATCCTAAATCGCAGGTTTTATAGAATGTTAAGAAATTTTATAAGTATCTAATTTAGAATTAGTTTTGCTTACACAATAACCTACATCTAAGTTAAGCTAAGCTAAGCTAAGCTAAGCTAAGTTATACTATAATATACTAGGCTCGGATAACACTAAGATTTAAAGCCCTGTGCGTCCGCCTCTTGTTTTCCATGAAATCCAAAGTGGAGATGCAATGAAAACTGTTGAGTAGAAGCCGGTTAAAATACCTACCATCATTGGTAGCGCAAATTCCTGAATACTTCGGATGCCATAAATTGCAGCAAAAATGTATGCTATTGTCACAGCACCAAATGTCATTGCGCTGGTATTTATTGTTCTTGACATACATTGATTAACTGATTTATCAACCAAATCTGAAAGTGGAATCTTCCCGCCTTCGAGTTTAATGTTTTCCCTGATTCTGTCGTAAATAACAATCGTATCATTTGTCGAATAACCGATAATGGTTAGAACAACCGCTATTAATGATTCATTCAAAGGGATACGCAAAAGAACAAATGCGACAAATACGATTATAACATCATGGAGCAAAGCAACAAGTGCCATAACACCTGCTGAAGGTCCAGACATTACACGGAAGCTACGCCAGATGTATAAAACGATAAGTACTGATGCGATAAGCAAAGCATAGATACCTTTTCTTAAGTACTCAGCACCAATTGATGGTGAAATAAGTGTTGCTTCAGAAAACGTGAATTTATTTGCTTTAAATTCATCAGAGGATAGTGTTGCTCTTAATGCAGTTGTCTGCCCAATTGTTAGTGCTTGTCTACCGGCAACATTAATTGCAATAAATTTACCTGTCGCATTTTCATTTTCTTGAATACTGCTAATTTCGAGGCCGATAGCCTTTGCAGCAGCTTCTTTAACTTTTGTATTATCGATTGTTCCTACATAAGTATAGCGAACGATACTTCCGCCCTGAAATTGGATGTCAAGTTTGATTCCAAATATCAATGATGCTATTACGCCTGCAAGTATTATACTTATTGATACCGCATAGAATATTCTTCTGTTTTTATAAAATTTGATATTCATCTCTGCACCTTCTTTCCACCGTAGAGCCATTTAGCCTGAAGTTTCGGGTAAAGGCTTAATGAACCTATCATAAGTCTTGATGCTGTTACACCACATAGGCCGTTTAGAATAACACCGGTCAACAGCGAATATCCAAATGACAGGAATGTACCAGAACCAAATATCATAAGGGTTATAGCGGCAATTGCAACAGTTACATTACCATCAAGAACAGCTGAGAATGCACGGTCAAATCCATTCCTGATTGCAATCTTGAGTGGTAATCCTAATTTGACTTCTTCCTTGACACGTTCGGATATAATAATATTTGCGTCAACACCCATACCTATTGACAGGATTATTGCTGCAATACCAGGTAATGTAAGGGTAAACTGTGGGATTGAGATAGCAAGAAGCTGTCCGATCACCTGTGCCGTTAAAGCAAATATTGCTACAAAACCTGGAAGCCTGTAATATAAGAGCATGAACAAGCAGATGAGAATAAAAGCGACTATTCCTGCTGTTTTCATAACATCAAGTGCACCTTTTCCTAACGAAGCACTTATCTGGCTACTTGTTATAGTTTCAAGCGCAAATGGGAGCGCACCAGCTTTGATTTTTGCTGCGAGTGCCTTAGCTGCATCCATTGATTCCATTCCTGTAATTGTTGCTTCTCCTCCAGTTATTGGTTCTTCAACGTTAGGATTTGATAGCTGAGTTGTATCCATATTAATTGAAATTTTCTGATTAACAAGGCGGGTTGTTGCTTCAGCAAATTTGGTTTTACCGGTTGCGTTCATATTCAGAACAACAACGGGTGTATTGTCTTCCTGGCTAAGCGCCGCATAAGCGTCAGCGATGTCTTTACCTTCAAGAACCACTTTACCGTCAGGATCTTTGAATGTCAAAAGAGCCATTTCACCAAGTTCTTTAAGAGCGGTATCAGCATTGTTTGTTGTATCATCTGATTTCCATGGAGAGCGAACTACGATACGGTTTGCATTATCGATGAATACATCACGGTCTGTGATTTTTAAGTTATCCATACGAAGTTCAACGACACTTTTTGCTGCTTCAAGGTCTGCCTTAGTCGGAGTTCCTTTAAATGATTTAGCTGGTGCAAGAACGGCTTCAAATCCACCTTTGATATCGATTCCGAGACGGGCTTCTTGAATACCTTTGAACTGAACTACTCCTGGGATATAAAGTCCTGTATAGCACAATATAGTTACAAGTGCTATAACTCCCACAGTTATGAAAAATGTGCTGCGGGTTGACCTGAATCCGGAGCGTTTTGTAAATGATTTTTGCATAGACGAAACACTTCCTTCCTTTTTTGGGGTTATATTTTGTTTTTTAAACAACATGATTAGAGTTTTTCAAAAATTGTCCTGTTTGTTGAATCATTTAAATCAATATCTGATATTTCGAAATACTTATCAGTATTAGTATTAGTATTAGTATTAGTACAAATAAATTTCTCTAAATAAATAATTCTATTTACTGTTTATTATAAGAATTCTTAATACTATTTAGAAGGATTATTCATCACAGGAACAATCTGAACACATAAAAAAATAAAAGCAATTTTGCGAACCCACTGTTCTCTAAACACCATCTTAGAATTGCAGTTAATCATTATAGGATTAATTGCAAAACTTGCAGTATTAAATTTGAACAAAGAAATACCAAAAACAACTTTTATTTATCTAAAAGATATATTATCCGGCTGTTAACCGTGAAACTTGAATATCAAGTGCTTGCATTAAACAATCCTGATTAGATTGCAATCTTAAATTGCGAGATGTTATTAAAAGAGATTTGTCTGCAGGGTATGGATTAATCTTATAATTGTTATAATTTCGTCCTGATTGCTGCGATGATAGTCCTCTTGTCATCGAACTTCTTATAAAATTCACTGATAGCCATGGGACTGTGCAAAACCCGTTTGAATCTGGAAGATTATCCATCGAGTGTGCTGGTTTTGCGTCAGATTCATCACCAGCTTTGTTGCCTGTATTTTCAGATTTATCAGAATGGCTTTCAGATTTTGAGGTAGAGTTATTAGATGTAGCAGCAGAACTTTTAGCTTTATTGTTATGTGTTTTCTGCGATTCTTTTGCTTGTGACTTAATGTCTGATTGTGATTTCTTATCTGATTGCAAATTTATATTAGTTGTTTCTGAAGAAACTTGATAAATCCCTTCATTATTTTGTAATTTAATAAATGAAAAATCTTTGGTTGCGAAAACCTGCGCCGAAAACAATGCTGTTGTGAGCATCATTATCATTGTGAAACATCCGATTATTATTTTAATCCTACTTTGTTGCTTCAAATTAAGTTTCTCTTTTCAAAATTATTTACCTGCCGATATTATATCACGCCAATTCTAACCAAACAAGTAATTTTAAACTTGAAATAGCACAAATAACTATTCAATTTTTGAACAATTTGTCAAATTGTTCTATATCCTAAACTAGTGTAATTAGAAATCGAAACACCTTTGTTCCAAAAATAATTAAAATTATTTGCATCGATATTACTTTTACAAAAAGCATGTTAATCTTCTTCATCTTTATTTACTACTATTATTACTATGATTACTATGATTACTATGATTACTATGCTTATAAGTAGCAGTAATGGCATTTTCACAAAATCGAGTATTTGCTTAGGCATGAACAATGTTAATTGTTTTTGCCGGAAAAATACATAATTAGATTACTTTATATCATCGAATCTTTTTACATTGAAGGAATTTCTTTTGGCAATATTTCTTTTTTAATGAATTTCTCGACAATATCAAACAATTTTCTACGCTCCGGACTTAGAATCGCATTATGCCTTGCATTTTCGAGAAGTGTAAGTTCTTTATACTCAGATTTTACATTATCAAAAATTATAAAAGGGCTTTTGAGATGTACAACCATATCTTTGAGCGATTGTACAACTAGAATCGGCTGTTTTATGCGATGAAGTCTCATAGATGTAGCTAGTGTCATTTTCCTTAGTTCAGCAATTGATTTAACTGGCATGCCTTTATATCCGGTTTCATAATCGAATGAAAGCTCGTCATTCATAGGTTTATATATTTTCCAATATGTATATTTACGAAAAACGCTTAATATCTCGGTTATATAATTAAGTTTATTCTTTATGATGATAGGCGCTGAAATGGTAACAACTCTGTGAACATTGAATTTCGACGCTAAGCAAAGCGCTATATCTCCACCCATCGAAAGACCTACAACTGTTACCTTCGGATAGATTTCGAGCAGTTCTTTAAGCTCCGATGTTGCATATAAAATCCAAGATTTCCAGTTACATAAAAGCATGTCTTCCATTCTTGTCCCATGTCCAGGAAGTAAAATTGAACTTACAGGATATCCATCGCCGTTTTTATTCAGATAATCTGCTAAAGGCCGCATGTCAGCTGGTGTGCCTGTGAATCCATGAATAAGAAGAATGCATTCGTCCTTATTTTGGGCATCAAGAAAACATGGTTTTACATGATCATTCATATAAGTTTTATTTCCACTACTCTCCTGTTTCATAAAAACCTCCAAAAACCTGTGTTTTGCTCAGCTTTGAACATTTAAATAAATTTATCTTATCTTTTTGTATATAAATATCTAAGTTTTGATTCTGTTAAGTTTTCATTTACGGCCTTAATATTTCTATTTAATATTAGTGGCAATAATATTTTCAAATTTATCTAATGTGTCAATTTTGTATTTGGTTTTTTACTAAGGAATATCACAATATCAAAAAGTTTTTAATGGGGTAAATTCTGATTAATTCAGTTTTACAATACCATCTATATTATACCACACAATTCTTTTGGTGATAATGTTTACATTTTCGTGACATTTTTGTATAGATTTAATGAGTGATTTTCGATATAATGCTACGTGGAACACTGATGCATTTTATAGGCCAAGATTTTTGGTTTTAATATTCGTTAAAGTGAAGTCTAATAATATTTGTTATCAATTTAAGATTTTGAAAGGGGATAAATACATGTTAAGAACACATGAAGTTGAAGCACAGTGTATTGTTGCCAAAGGACCCAACCACGGGCCGGCACCGATTCCAGAAGAAGGCAAGTGGATACAGTCAAGAGAAATTAAGGATATCTCAGGTTTTACACACGGCATAGGTTGGTGTGCACCTCAGCAAGGAGCTTGTAAATTGTCTTTAAATGTTAAAGAAGGCATAATTCAGGAAGCACTTATTGAAACTATCGGATGTACTGGTATGACTCACTCTGCAGCTATGGCAGCAGAAATTCTTACAGGCAAAACAATTCTTGAAGCACTAAACACTGACCTCGTTTGCGATGCAATCAATACTGCTATGCGCGAATTGTTCCTTCAGATTGTTTATGGACGTACTCAATCTGCTTTTTCCGAAGGTGGCCTTCCAATTGGTGCTTCTTTAGAAGATTTAGGAAAAGGGCTTCGCAGCCAGGTTGGAACTTTATTTTCAACTGTAGATAAAGGACCTCGTTACCTTGAGCTCACAGAAGGATACATTTTGAAGATGGCTCTTGACGAAGGAAATGAAGTTATTGGATATCAATTCCTTAAAGTAGGACCTATGCTCGAAATGATTAAAAAGGGCGTTGACGCTAACGAAGCATACACTAAAAACATCGGAACATACGGCCGTTTTGCTGAAGCAGCAAAATATATTGACCCAAGACACGAATAGAAACAAGCTGAAAGGAGCAAATTAACCATGGCACTTTTTGAAAGTTATGACAGAAGAATAAATCAAGTCAATGCCGCATTAGCTGCTCACGGAATTTCTTCAATTGAAGAAGCTAAACAAATCTGTGATGCTGTAGGCATTGATCCATATACAATTTGTAAAAATACACAATCGATTGCATTCGAGAACGCAGCTTGGGCATATGTTGTCGGCGCTGCAATCGCAATCAAGAACGGCTGCACTAAAGCAAGTGACGCCGCAGAAGCAATCGGTATTGGCTTACAGGCTTTCTGTATCCCGGGTTCTGTTGCTGATGACCGCAAAGTAGGTATCGGACACGGAAATCTTGCTGCAATGCTTCTTCGTGAGGAAACAAATTGTTTTGCTTTCCTTGCTGGGCACGAATCATTTGCTGCTGCTGAAGGCGCTATCGGCATTGCACTTTCTGCCAACAAAGTTCGCACTGCACCTCTCCGTGTAATTTTAAATGGTCTCGGAAAAGACGCTGCTCAGATTATCTCAAGGATCAATGGATTCACATATGTTCAGACACAGTTTGATTATGGAACAAGCGCACTTAATATAGTAAGAGAAATCGCTTACTCAAATGGTGATCGCGCAAAAGTCCGTTGCTACGGTTGTGACGATGTACGTGAAGGTGTTGCTGTTATGGCATCTGAAGGAGTTGACGTTTCTATTACTGGCAATTCAACTAATCCTACACGTTTCCAACACCCAGTTGCAGGAACATATAAGAAAGAATGCTATGAACAAGGAAAGAAATATTTCTCAGTTGCATCTGGCGGTGGAACAGGACGTACTCTTCACCCTGACAATATGGGTGCAGGCCCTGCTTCATATGGTATGACTGATACAATGGGAAGGATGCATTCTGACGCACAATTCGCAGGTTCTTCATCTGTTCCGGCTCACGTCGAAATGATGGGATTCCTTGGAATGGGAAACAACCCAATGGTTGGAGCAACAGTCGGCGTTGCAGTCGCAATCGAAGAAGCAACCAAACCAAAATAAATAGAGTTATTAATTAAACTTCAAGGAGACAGGGAATGTTTAACATTTTCTGTCTTTTTTAGCTTGAGGACTTCACTGTGGGAGCAGAAACCCTGATGAAAAAATTATATTTCGAGACAAGAACCCTGATGAATTTTCTATTTTACCAGAGTTCCTGTCCCCCGAAGTTAAAACTGGTAAATTTTTCACTTTGGTTCCTGTCCCCGAAGTTAGACAATGTTAAAATTTTCCAATTTTTTCTTTTCTTCGTATTGACATGTTGTTGCAAGAGATTTAAAATTTTATTTATTAGAAATCTCAAATTTAATCGCTCTTTTTTGACAGAAAAATTTTACTGCTGCTAAAATTTTTAGACCTAATAATTCTACGGTCAGGAATTTTAGTGGGGACTGGAGCTTATTATGACATATGACGCAATAATTGTTGGTGGAGGCCTTGCCGGACTTACAGCCGCTGCATTTATTTCTAAGAACAACAAGAAGGTTCTTGTTTGCGAAAAGGAAAGCGAAATTGGCGGTCTCGTAAGTTCTTTTGAATATAATGGATTTACATTTGATGGTGGAATTAGAGCTATCGAGAACTCTGGTATAGTTTACCCTATGTTGCGCATGCTAGGAATCGAAATTGATTTTCTGCCAAATGTCGTTTCAATTGGAATCGGAAACGAAGTAATACGAGTCACTTCAAAAGATAGCATTGAAGATTACAAGCAACTTCTGTATAAAACATTCCCAGACAATAAAACTGATACTGACTCAATTATTGAGCAAATTCATATTATTATGAAATATATGGAAATTCTTTATGGAATTGATAATCCTATTTTTCTTGATTTCAAGAAAGACCGCGATTATTTAATTAAAACGATGGTCCCTTGGATTTTTAAATATATAGCTACTTATCGGAAAATCGCTAAACTTAACATACCGGTCGAACAATTTCTTACCAAATTCTCGTCCAATCCTGACTTCATAGATATGATTGCTCAGCATTTTTTCAAGCAAACCCCTGCTTTTTTCGCTATGAGTTATTTTAGTTTGTATCTCGACTATAAATATCCTAAAGGCGGAACTGGCACTTTAATAAGAAAACTTGAGGAATTTATCATTTCCCACGGTGGTGAAATCAATAGAAACACTAAAATATCTGTGGTTAATCCTGAAAATCATTCACTATCAGATTTGTCCGGTAATGTTTATAATTATAGCAAACTTATTTGGGCATGTGACCGCAAAGCCCTTTATCACCTTATTTCTATTGACAATCTTAATAATCCTAAGACAAAAGAAACCGTTATTGCTCAAAGAAATTTTCTTGCAGACAAGCAAGGGGGCGATTCTGTTCTTACCTTATATCTTATGGTTTCCCTTGAAAAGGCCTATTTCGAAAACATTTGCAGTCCACATTTCTTTTATACGCCGAAAAAATCCGGACTCCATAATGTAAAAATTGAAGATATCATTGACAGAGGGGCGATAAACTCAAATCTTGAGTTTTCTGAAGATAAGGACAAAATTTTTCATTGGCTTTCATTGTTTCTTGAGTACACTACATATGAAATTTCATCACCAGTAATGAGAGATTCGAGTCTTGCACCAGAGGGAAAAACCGGTCTAATAATCAGTTCACTTATTGAATATTCACTGGTGAAACATATTTATAGATTAGGATGGGGAGATGAATTTAAAGAGCTTGTTAAGTCTAAAGTAATTGATGTCCTTGACGGGTCAATTTTTAATGGATTAAAATCAAAATATCTTGATTCTTTCATGTCTACCCCACTTACAATTGAAACTCGCACTGGTAACACAGGCGGTGCAATAACCGGTTGGGCTTTTTATAACAACCCAATGCCTGCAGTAAGTTCTTTGCCAGGAATTGCGAAATCAGTAAACACACCTATCAAAGATATTTATCAGGCAGGACAATGGTCATATAGCCCATCTGGCTTACCGATTTCAATTCTTACAGGCAAGCTTGCGGCTGACAAAATCTGATTTTCGAACTTGTTTTAAAATGTTTTTGTGACTATTATTTATATATGATAATTTCTACATAGTTTTTGTAGCATTTAACCTTGCGAAAGTAGAAATCATAAGATTATGCGGCTAAATGATTGTTAGATAGATAGAATATTAAATTCTGATTATGTTATTTGTTCAGGAAAGGCCCGTGAGTTTTTTACTTAAATCAAATGTAAGTTTGCCTACTTCTCTGTCTAGTGCATGTTTGGCTGGTTTTTCTTCAATCGTTAAATTAAAGAAAAGGCCACTTACATTCTCTAATTCTGGAGATGCTGCTAAATATTTTAATGCGTCTCCCGATATTTCGGGGTCTTTTAGCGCGTGCCATGTCACATTGTGTAAAAACCATTTATAAAGCAAGCCATTGTTATTTCCTATGTTAGTTTTAACGTCACCTGGGTGCATTGCGTTAATGGTTACCCCAGTTCCCTTTAGCAAATCTGCAAATTCCCAAACCGTAAGCAATTGTGCAGTTTTAGACGCTCCATATCCCCTTAACCCTGTATAATGACGTTTCTTCCAGTCCAAATCATTGATATCAAATCCATTAAATCGATGGCCTTCAGAATTGACCATAATTATTCTCGAAGGGGCACTTTCTTCCATCCTTTCGAGTAAAAGTGAGGTAAATAGAAAAGCAGCAAGATGATTTACGCAAAAAACAAGCTCAAAACCTTCTACTGTCTCTATTCGTTTAGTCGAGTGCAATCCTGCACTGTTGATAAGAACGTCAATTCTAGGATAGGTTGAAAGAATTGTAGACGCCGCGTTTCTCACATCGGAAAGCTTGCTGAAATCTGCGATAATTACATCAATTGTTACATTGTACAGCTTTACGATTTCATCTTTTATCTGGTTTGCCTTTTCGCTATTGCGGGCAACTATAACAACATTTGCTCCGCTTTGAGCAAGTTTTTTCAATGCTTCAAGCCCAACACCTGAAGTTGCTCCAGTGATTACGCAGGTTTTGCTTTGCATTGAATCATTACATTTTTTCTGAGGCAAATTCTTGTTTTTCATAAATATTAGTTCATCAGGCCAGTTAATTTCCATAACATTCTGTGTACGATTAGCAGATTCTAAATCATACTCACCTTTCCTCTTTATAAAATGAAGTGCATTATTATTAATGTAAGATATCCGCTAATAGCCCAAGGTAAAATTATCCGAAAAATCGACTCATTAATTTACGGTATAATTTGCAAAATCCCGGTACGCCATTGAAGATATCGCCCCAAAGATCATAATAGTCTCGTTGATGTGTTATTTTACCATCATCACCAAATATAAGTTTAGTACATCCGAAAATCGGCGTGCTTGGCGACTTTCGAAAAGACATTGTCATTTTCCAATCCATTATAGTTATATTATCTTTTTGTACTATTGAAATAATGTCCATCTGTAGTTTCTTGCATCGTTTCGTTAGTCTTTCGCATAAGGACTTAAAATCAACAATTCCTTCAACTCTCTGAATTGAATCCTGGAAAACTATATTGTCAGAATAGTAGGGGTACAAATGTGACCAATCTGGTTTTTCGTTTGTGTTGTATGTTTTTGACCACAAAACCAGTATTTCATCAGTAGTCAGTATTGTTGATGAGGTTTCTGCCGGACTGCACTTATCATTATGGTTGCTGCACATAATCAACCCACCTTAAATAAAATATCGCCATAATTATTGTAATTATTATTATTATTATATTATAACATGACAAATTGAATAGATCTATTTTAAAAAATTATGACAGCGGCAGTGTGTCAATAGTCTGGAGAATTTTTGCCATGTCTTCTGCTTCTAATTTTTCTAGACATTCAATAAGACTTGATAATTTTTTATATTCTGTTATAGAAAATAAAACTGCATCTGGTTGATTATTTTTAATAACAAATATTCTGCCAAATTTTTCAGCATTTTCTCTGCAAGATTTATAATTTTTAATCATTTCTGAATTTGATACCATTGATTCTGATAAAATATTCATCTGCTCATCCTCTCTTTTATACAATTCAATAATAGGATTAAAATAATTGTTTGTCAATAGAATATTGAAATTGTTTCAAATTTCATTATTACTATATTTATAAGCATATTTAGTATTATTTATTTAATTATTATTCCTATTTTTTTTATATTTTTCATTCTTATTATTATTTGTATTATTATTTTAATTTTTATTCTTATTATTATTTTATAATATATAGCCCAATAAATTAGAAGAAATAATCAAATGTTAATGATTTAAGGTCAGAAGGATACTGAGAAAAAATAGATTTATCTTGCATTATTATTTAATAGGTGTATAGTATTAAGTAGGGAGCAGTATTCGATAGAAATATTTAGCAACTTGGATTGCCTGTTTTGTGTGACTTTGATGATTCTTAGTTTGTTGGTTTCAACCTTAAGAATCAAACAACAGATATCCTTAATATATATCTTTATAATATCTTTATATATTTAAATGCATAAAGCAAATAACAACGCAGTATAAACGCCGGCAAAGTAGCAAACTAAACCGAACAGGATGGGTGCCTTTGATTTGTTGCAACAAATTTGTTACTGCATCCATTCAGAATTTCATGAATACTATATTAAATAGTACATGAACGTGAAAGGATTCTGTTTTTATGAAAAAATCAAGAACAATATCTGTTTTATTACTTACAATACTCATACTTATTTCGGTGGCGTCATTTTCGGCAATTAGTTTTGCTGCACAAGCACCAGTAAATCTTAGAACAACATCTACATTTGCAGTAATGGCTGCAACTACTATAACAAACACTGGCACAACAGTTATAAACGGAACTGCGGGCGGAGATGTTGGTCTTTACCCTGGATCTGCATTTACTGGACAGGGAAGTGTCACAAGAAGTGGCGCTTTACATATTAATGATTCAGTTGTAATTACCGCAACAACCGATTTGGTGGCAGCTTATGATGATGCTGCCGGAAGAACTCCAGTCACTACAATACCTTCAGAACTTGGTGGAACTACTTTGCTTCCAGGAGTATATGCTTCCACTGACGGGAAATTTCAGATTACCGGAACACTAACACTTAATGCAGAAGCTAATCCTGATGGTGTTTTCGTATTTCTTATGACAGATATGCTTAATACTGCTACAGATAGTAATGTCAGTCTCATTAATGATGCTAAATTTTGCAGAGTGTTCTGGAAAGTTGGAAGTTCAGCAACATTAGGAGTCAACTCACATTTTGTTGGGCATATTTTTGCATTAACTTCTATTTCTCTGAAGACCGGCGCATCTGTTGAGGGACAAATTTTAGCTCGCAATGGAGCAGTAACGCTTGATTCCAACACAATATCCAACGGACTTTGCACCGTCACTCCAACTCTCACTCCTACTGTCACTCCTACTGTCACTTCAACTCTCACTTTAACTGCCGCACCAACATCAAGTTCTCCGCCAACAAGTGATGTTTCTAACGGAGCAATACCTCTATACGGAATTATTTTATTCGGTTCTGTATTAATAACATTAGTGACCTTAAGGAAAAATTTAAAAAGTTGATTTAATCTATGACTAGGGTGTTATCTCATTAAATATTAAAAACCTTTCACAACTTTAATTAAATTGAATATTCCCAATTAAAATAGAATCAGATTTAGGGGATATACCGGCTATGTTTATAATAATTTATCCAAAATGAAGTAACTATAATTAGCAAAAGCAATAGTCATATGATATGACATAAAGAAAGAGGATTAAAGATTATGGAAAATAATAACAACGATTACAATAACAATAATAGTACTAATAACACTTCTAACAATGCTAACAATAGCAATGCTAATAACTACCCTAACAATGGCAATGCTAATAATAATGTTAACAATGCTACTAACAACGCCAATAACGCTACTAATAATGCTAACAATGCTACTAATAATGCTAACAACGCTACTAATAATGCTAACAACGCTTCTAACAATGCTAATAATGCTTCTAACAATGCTAATAATGCTAACAACGCTTATAATAATCCTAATAATGGCAACAATAATAATAACTACGATAACAATAGGCGTGTCAATGACGCAGTAACTACTCATGACGTAATTAATGAAAAACAGGTTAAAAATGCAGAGCCTAAAAAAATAGTATACTTTATATTGGGCATTCTAGAGACATTGTTCGCATTCCGTCTTGTATTAAAAATATTGGGTGCTAACCCTAGTAGTCTTTTTGTTTCGGCAATATACAATATAACTCATGTGTTGCTATTTCCTTTCGAAGCAATTTTTCGTTCAGCATCAACAACTGGCATAGAAACTAAAGCCGTACTAGAACCAAGCACAATAATTGGTATGATTGTTTATGCACTTCTTGCTCTAGGAATTGTTAAGTTGATTTATCTTAACAAAAATTCAAAAAATATTTAACTAACAACGAAGAACCATCCACTGTGTTTTTAAAACGAAAATTGAAGCTACATCCCCCTATATGTTTTAAACAGCAAATACAAGAATTCTTGTGTTTGCTGTTTTTTATTTTCATTTTCTATTTTTTATTTGTAACATAATCAGTTTTTGGATGTGGGATTTTATGGTCAAGTGGCAATATTATTGGGATTGCTTTTACTTCCAATAGCGTATATTTTATACCTTAGATGCATTTTTATCAAAATTGTTGTATACTAATCTTGCTGGAGGAATCTATGAGCTGGATAGAAACACTTTTTTATGTTATAGAAATTGTAGGAATATTAGCAGCCGCAGTATCAGGCGCCTTAGTTGCTATGGAACGGGGACTTGACCTTTTTGGGGTTTTTGTACTTGCATCAACAACTGCACTTGGTGGAGGAATAATAAGAGACTTAATACTAGGAAGGACTCCCCCCATTGCTTTTCGCACACCAGCATTTTTCATTGTTTCCTTTGCAGGTACATTGATTTTTCTTTTAATAACTAGTTTTGCCTCGAATACTTTTGAGCATTTGAAGCGAAGCACTTTTCGCTTTCTCATCAATCTCTCAGATGCAACAGGGCTTGGCATTTTTTGTGTTATTGGCGTGAATGCTGCATTTCAATCAGGCTATTCAGGCAATTTTTTCTTGGCTGTTTTCACCGGAGTTATAACAGGTATTGGAGGTGGGATTCTGCGTGATCTTCTTGTAAACAGAACCCCTATTGTTCTTAGAAAAGAAATTTATGCACTTGCAGCAATCATAGGATGCGTTGTGTATTCACTTCTTTGGGTATACATTCCACGAAGCATCGCGATGTTAATAAGTATAAGTATCATAATCCTGATTCGAATGTTGTCATTAAAATTCAAACTTGGCGTCAATATTGGTAAAAATGACAACGGTAAGCTTTTCATTAGTTTTATAGAAAAACCATAATGTTTGTTTATATCCCATCAAAGAGCGAAAGCAAATCTTGTTGATTCAGGCTAAAAATCGGATTTTCTTCATCAAAACGTATCATTTCTGAAACGAATGCGTTCTTCTTTTCCTGAAGTGCAAAAATCTTTTCTTCGATTGTATCTTTAGTAATAAGCTTGAATACCTGAACGCGATTTGTCTGCCCGATTCTATAAACTCTGTCAGTTGCTTGATCCTCAACAGCTGGATTCCACCATGGATCCATGTGAATAACCATGTCTGCGCCTGTAAGGTTTAGTCCTGTACCTCCGGCTTTAAGAGAAAGAAGGAACAATGACCTTTCGCCTGCCTGGAACGCGTCAATATAATTACGCCTTTGCGCTGTTGGTGTTTTACCATCAAGGTAAAAATATTCGAGATTCATTGCATCAAGCTTTTCTTTAACCTTCTCAAGCATCGATGTAAATTGTGAAAATATAAGAATTCTATGTTGACCTGACAATGCTTCGGAAATAAGCTCCATAGCTTGTTCTAGCTTTCCACTTTCACCTGTGTAGTCCTCAATGAACAACGAAGGATGGCAACATAACTGGCGAAGTCTTGTAAGAAGGCTTAATATTTCGAAACGATTTTTACTCATTGCCGGGTCATCGTTTAGAAGTTTATGGAACTGCGTTTTTGCTGTAAGAACATACGAAGCATAAAGCTTTGATTGTTCGGTAGTCATTTCGTTATAAAGCACACTATTAATCTTCTCCGGTAGTTCTGTCAAAACATCCTTTTTCATTCTACGCAAAATAAACGGCGACACAAGATGCTTAAGTCTTGTAATAGCACTTTGCTCTTTGTCCTTAAATATCGGTATTTCAAATTGCTCCTGAAATTTAGCGTGTGTAAACAAATAGCCTGGCATAAGAAAGTCAAAAATCGACCAGAGTTCGGTAAGCGAATTTTCTATTGGTGTTCCGGTCAAAGCAAAATAAGTTCTGGCGCTTACTTGCTTTACTGATTTTGAATTTATAGTTTTAGGGTTTTTGATGTTTTGTGCTTCATCAATAATACATGCCTTGAAATGTATGGACTGATATTTATCAATGTCTCTTCGTAAAAGCGCGTATGAAGTTATGATCAGATCTGCATCCCCAATCTGTGCGAGCTTCTCGTCACGTTCAGAAACACTCCCATGAATCAATAAAGTCTTAATTTGAGGTGCAAATTTCTTGACTTCAGCTTCCCAGTTATATACTAAAGAAGTTGGAGCTACGACTAAAGACGGCATGTCATCTTTTGCTTTCTCAGAAACTAAAAATGATAACACCTGAAGGGTTTTGCCCAGTCCCATATCGTCTGCAAGAATCCCACCAAAGCCGAATCTATGAAGTCTGTTAAGCCACATTACGCCCTGTTTTTGGTATTCGCGAAGTGTTGTTACTAGACTTGCAGGAATGCAGTCCGACTCATTTTCGTATTCTTTCATCTGCTTTATCAGATTTATAAAAGTGTCCTTTTTTGTGATTCTTAAAGTTTCAAAATTAGTTTCCATCTGTCCAAGGTAAAGTGACCTATATAATGGCAAAATAATGGGCTGTGGTTTTATGTCTTTCTCTTTTAGTCCGAGGCCATCGAGCATTTCAGAAAATTCAACAAATTCCTTACTGTCAAGATTTAAGAATTCCCCTGTTTTCAGTCGATAATAATGCTTTTTCATACGATAGCCTTTGATACATTCTTGAATTTCAGCATATGAAAGTCCGTCAAAATCCATTGAAACTTCGAAAAGGTCACCTTCCAGACCAAAAGATATCTGAGGAAGCATCGAAGCATTTATTTTCTTCATAGGTTTAAAGTTATCCGAATAATAAATCGTTGCAATATCTTGTAAAGCCGGAATGCCTTTCGTGAGAAATGAATATATCTGTTCTTCTTTGCTGCACGCAAAAAGATTCTCTTCGTTATTATAAAAATTAATAAATCCATATTTCTCTAGAAGGTGCAAAATTACTTTTTCTCCACTCTTGTCATAAACATTTATTCTTTCCTCATCCTTATTTTTATAAAGGAATTCTGGTCTGACAATAAGCGTTGATTTGTCCTGATCGATTTTAATATGCCCTTCAAGCATAATAACTTCAATCCTTTGCGAAATTGCTGGGTCTACATATACTCCAAGCTGATGTTGCAACGGCAATAATATGTCACTGTAAAAATTCTCTAGCATTATATCTGCAATTATTAGTGGTTTGTTCTTGGTTTTTGCAAAATTACCAAGGATCGGCTTTAAAAGCGTTGCAAGTTTATTACCAACACGATAAAGAGTGTTCCTATAAATTATATACTTACAATCCTGACTTATTGGAATAGCCATATCACCTTTTATAAGAAACTGAACATGATTTTTCCAGTATTTCGAAAGGATAAATCCAAATCCATTTTCTAGATTATCTTTGAGGAGGGGCATTGGCGAAGAAGATATTGTTATGTTTTTGGGTTTTTCGGGGTAAAATTGAAACTCCACTTCATCATCTTGAAAAATATCAAAAAAGTTTGCCAGTGCAGCGTTTCCCATTTTAAATACGCGACCGTCAAATAATGATAATTTTGCATAATTAGCTCTTGATGTTTCGTTTGTAGCAATTAGCGCTGTTTCATCCATATAATAACTTCTAAGCATCCAGATTAACTGCTTGCTCTTATAATCAAACGTCATTTTCTCCTGGTCATATGTAAAAAGTTTGCTGAATTCAATTGGTTTCTTTTCCTCAATCATGTTAAGAAATTGACGTAAATCTTTGATTAGGTATTGTTTTTCTTTTCCTGCACTAATTTCAAGTTTTATAGATATTTGTCCATCTCTATCTATCTCGCATTTCAGAAAAGGTGATACATGCACGTTAATTTTTCCTTCACGGTCAATTGTTCCTTCAGATAAAATTTGCCTGAGCGATCCAAAAAACTCCTGATTTTCTTCGCTTTTTTTGTGGGTGAAAGCTTCCCTTGTTCTTTCCTCCCATACAGGATAAACTTTTTTCATTGCTGCAACAATATGTTTACATGCGCCCCATGTGGCCCAATAAGAAGGGCATGAACATGAGTAGCTCACATCATCGCCACTTTCATCAGCCTCTATTATTACTTTATTCTTCGACCCATCGGATACGTAACATGAACATGTAAAATGCATTTTCTGCTCATCTTTAGTTTTGCCCGCTGTATTCCCTCTGGTTCCAGTCCTCGAAACATTATGAGAGTTTATTGATTTTACTGCAAAAGTATTAGCTGGTTGCATTGCACCATGTTCAGTTTCAGGATCAATTATATCAAATGAAATTTGCTCAATTTTATTCTCCGCGTAAAGTTCTATTCCTGCGCGGTAAGTCATCTCGTTTTTTGCTCTGCTTCTTATGAATTTATCGGATATCAAATTATTTTCCTACCTTTATATTTTGTTTTTAATTTTTGGATATGCATTTAAACCGAACCTTTATTATACTACAAATCCGACCAAAAAGGTCTTGTTTTTCAATAATAATGCTTCCTATATTTTACTAGTAAATTTTAATTTTTTTGGGCAATTAACTCGTTTGGGCATGTGACCTACTCTCACCACCTGTAAAGGTGGGAGCTTCTTGGGAAGTACAAACTAATGTTCGCATTATTACCAAGCGATTCCCGTCGGACCGACGGTTCTTTATATGTACATAATATACGACAAAAGTTTAGTTTCATGTCATCCCTAAAATTCTCAAACCCTCATCCCGTAGATTCATTGCAGCATTTATATCCCTGTCGAGCACTTCGCCGCAGATGGGACATTCCCAGATGCGGTCTGCAAGGGTTAGTTCCCTGTTCCTGTAGTGACAGCAGCTACACCGCTTGCTTGATGGAAAGAACCTGTCAACTACTTCTAGTACCTTGTAACGTCTAAATCTTATATATAATGACGGCCTATTTTCCGCAATACTTCGTTGTCGTCAATCGGTATACATTCAGTATACCTCAATCCGCCGCCTTGTTTTGCGAAAAATATACTCGCCCTTATAGTACAATTTT
>JBBQKF010000020.1:0-38134 GCA_038326615.1 Saccharofermentanales bacterium
TAGGACTAAATTGTTCTTACAAATACTATCAAAGAAAGTGGCTTACATTAATTTCTCCACAGTTCGATTTGTAATTGCTTATTTTTAGCATGATTCTACAGAGTTTTTCAAACTTTACTGAGTTAACGCTATAGCCATTAATTTAAATTATTTATTTTCTAAGAAGGAGAAAATTTTTATAATGAAAAATGAAGAAATAATTGAAAATGCAGACAATAACGAAAATGCAGTTAAAACTGCAAATACAAATGAAAATTCCAAAAAAATCTCAGTTTGGTATGAGCCAATAAAAACCTGCAAACAATCAGGAGCAAGACTTGGAATTGTACATACCCCTCATGGTAACTTTGAAACCCCAGCCTTTATGCCTGTTGGTACTCAAGCTACTGTTAAAGGTCTTAGCCCTGAAGAAATAAAAGAAACAGGCGCAGGAATAATTTTATCAAACACCTATCATCTATGGATGAGGCCAGGAAGTGATATTATAAAAGATGCAGGCGGTCTTCATAAATTCATGAATTGGGACCGTGCAATTCTTACTGACAGTGGCGGGTTTCAGGTATTTAGCTTAAGTGATTTAAGAAACATTACTGAAGAAGGGGTAAAATTTAAATCTCACATAGATGGCTCAAAGCATTTACTTACCCCAGAAAAAGCAATGGAGGTTCAAAACGACCTTGGTTCAGATATAATCATGGCATTTGATGAGTGCACACCATATCCGGCAGATGAGGCATACGCAAAGCGCTCGCTCGAAAGAACAACAAGGTGGCTTGAACGTTGTATTAAAGCCCATAAGAGGACCGATGTGCAGGCATTGTTCGGAATTATTCAAGGAAGCACATATGCTGATTTAAGAAAACAAAGCACAAGAGAAATAACATCATTTGATCTCCCAGGTTATGCAATCGGGGGGCTTTCAGTTGGGGAGTCTGCTCAATTAATGAATGAGATGCTTGAAGAAACAACACCATTAATGCCAGCAGATAAACCAAGATATCTTATGGGAGTTGGTTCTCCTGACTATCTGATTGATGGTGTTATAAGAGGAATTGATATGTTTGACTGTGTTTTGCCGACACGTATAGGAAGAAATGGTACAGTTCTCACTTCTAGAGGTAAAATCATCGTCAGAGATGCTAAATACGCAAGAGATTACAACCCAATAGACGATGAATGCAATTGTTATGTATGTAAAAACTACTCCCGTGCATATATACGACACCTAATAAAAGCAGGTGAAATGTTCGGATTGCGTCTTGCCTCATATCATAATGTTTATTATCTGATGCATGTTATGGAAAAAGTCCGCGAAGCAATAAGACAGGATAGAATGCTTGATTTCCGCCAGGAATATTTTGAAAAAGCAGGCTATTTCAAAAAACCATTATAAAAGTGTATAAGTTGTGGAATTTTTGGAAATACTTGGAAAACTGCGAAACCTTTAAGCAAAGTATTCTTGCAAATTTATAGGTTTTCATGTATTATAACATCTGTATCTAAAAAGCAATTAACGAAAGATATAACAAATATTTTTATTGCATTTCAAATTAAATGAAATGCACAAGGAGGAAACCCATGTTTTTATTACCTGTAGCAATGGCATCAGCTGCACCAACAAGTACACTCGGTAGCTTAGGCGGTTTAATATTGCCATTAGCTCTTATGTTCGGACTTATGTATTTTCTAATGATCAGACCACAGAAAAAGAAAGAAAAGGCTTTAAGAGAGCAGATTAACGCTATGGCTGTCGGAGACAAATGTCTTACAATTGGTGGCATACTCGGTAAAGTAGTTAATATTAAAGACGACGAAGTTACCGTTCAGACAAGTGTTGCAAATACACTTATCACAGTTCGTAAAAGTGCTATCAGCACGGTTTATAAGCCGGTTTCAGAAGAAGAATAATTCTATTGTTATAAACTTCCGATTGAACCACACGCATTAACAATATTTAAATTTATCAGGAGGATATTCAATGAAACACGTTAAAACTATTTCTAAAGCTTGTGTTAAGAAACCAACAGCCGATAAGGCTTGCGGCGAATGCCAGACATCTTGCCAGTCAGCATGTAAAACAAGCTGTACAGTTGCAAATCAAAAGTGTGAAAACACAAATAAATAAGAAAACTCGTCATAAGGATTACGTAATAGTGAAGAGCTTTTTGCTTTTCACTATTTTGCTGTAATACCAAAGATATTTCGGAGGAAAATTTTGGTTCACACATTTACACAGGATAACACTAATATTGCATTTGACCAAGAAAGTGGAGCACTTCATGTTTTTGATGATGTTTCATTTGTTGTTTTAAATAAATATATCGAAAACGATGATAAAAGACCATTAGATGAAATTCTTGAATTAATTTCTAAAGAATTCAATGACGATGCGTTTTCGTGTTGCGAAGACATTGAAAGCTTAATTGAACAAAAATTATTGTTTTCAATTTCAATGGAATACAAATTAGAAAATTTTTATAAAGATGAACCCAGAGTCAAAGCTCTTTGTCTTCATATCTGCCATGATTGCAATCTGCGTTGTAAGTATTGCTTTGCAAATACCGGTGATTTTCATACTGGCAAAAGAAGCGTACTTGACATCGAAACAGGAAAAAAAGCAATTGATTTTTTAATAAATCAGTCAGGCTCAAGAAAAAATCTTGATATAGATTTTTTTGGTGGCGAGCCTTTAATGAATTGGGATGTCGTTGTTGCGTTAACAGAGTATTGCGAAACTCAAGGACCGCTAAATAATAAAAACATCAGACTTACAATTACTACAAACGCTGTCCTGCTTGATGATGAAAAAACTGAATTTATAAATAAGCATATGGACAATTGCGTTTTAAGTCTTGACGGAAGACCTGAAGTTAACGACCTTATGCGTCCTAATATGGGTGGTAAAGGATCTTATGAAAAGGTCTCTGCTAACATAAAAGATTTTGTTGATAAGAGGGATGATAAAGCTTATTATGTTCGTGGGACCTATACCAGAAACAACCTTGATTTTTGTGCTGATGTAAAACATATTGTTTCACTTGGAATTGCAAATGTTTCTGTGGAACCTGTTGTTGGACCTGATGATTCAGGGTATAATCTTCGTAAAGAAGATCTGCTAGTGATTTTTGAGGAATACGAAAAGCTTTCGCGTTATTGCGTTTCGGCAAAACAAAATGGAGAGCCTTTCTTGTTTTTTCATTTTAACATTGACTTAACTAACGGACCTTGCGCATACAAAAGACTTAAAGGTTGTGGTGTTGGATCAGAATACATCGCTGTGACGCCTGAAGGAGATATTTATCCTTGTCATCAGTTCGTTGGCCAAAAAGAATTTCTTATGGGAAATGTACTTGATAATTCTGTAACTTTAAAACAAGAAGTTAAAGACAATTTTAAAGATTTGCTTGTACCACAAAAAGATGAATGTAATAAATGCTGGGCAAAATATTTTTGTAGTGGCGGATGTCCGGCAAACGGATATTTTTCAACAGGATCTGTACGTGGTATCTATGAACTTGGATGCGAGATTCAAAAAAAGAGACTTGAATGTGCTTTATGGATGAAAACACAGGAGGTATAAGATATGTCATTTGATGTAAATGAAATTCTTAAAAGCAGAGAAATCAAAGCGTTATTGGAAGCTTCGGCAACCCAGATGACTGCCCTTGGATTTACCGAACACTCATTTCGGCACTGTAGACTTGTGTCTAATAAGTGCGGTGAAATACTAAGTCTTCTTGGCGCAAGCGAAGATGAAATAGTACTTGCACGAATCGCAGGATATATTCACGATATCGGTAATGCTGTAAACAGAAGCAATCACGCTCAAACTGGTGCCTTGCTTGCTTATGATCTTTTGTTAAGAAAAGGAATGGTTTATCAGGATGCAGTAACAATAATGATGGCTATAGCTAATCATGATGAAGAGGTTGGTGTCCCAGTTAATAATGTTGCAGCGGCTTTAATATTATCTGACAAAGCTGATGTTCACCGCTCAAGAGTTACAAATAAAATGATTACTACATATGACATACATGACAGAGTTAATTATTCAGCGACGAAATCAACTATTGAAATTGACTCTGAGAAAAAAACAGCGACACTTCAAATCGAAATTGATACAACAATGTGTTCGATAATGGATTACTTTGAGATTTTCCTGCATCGTATGAAAATGTGTAGAAACGCAGCGGATTTTCTTGGGATTAAATTTGTTTTACTCATAAATGGAACACAATTACTATAAAATATTTAGAAATTTTGAAAAAAACAGGGGAACAATTCATTTTATATCGAAATCTTTAAAGGAGAACTTTTATACTAAGTTAAAATCCTTGGAATTGAAGTTTTTCGATTTTAATCATAACATGGATTGTTTTTTTGACTTATTTTATTGATGAAAGGAGAAAATCTAATTATGCAAGGCCGCCCGATACCTGAATCCATTATTGAAGAAGTTAAACAACGCAACGAAATTGTTTCGGTTGTTGAGCAATATGTTCGTCTCGAGAAGAAGAGTGCACAAAACCTGTTTGGCCTTTGTCCATTTCATTCTGAAGCCACTCCATCATTTAGCGTTTCTCCTGGAAAGCAGATTTATTATTGCTTTGGTTGTCACAAAGGTGGCGATGTAATTCATTTTATGATGGATATTGAGAAAATAAGTTATATTGAAGCAATTAAAGTGTTAGCCGAAAAAGTTAAAATTGAGTTACCAACATCAAATGATCACGAATACCAAAAAAAGGTTGACCTCCAAAAAAAGCTTTATAGCGCAAATACTGAAGCCGCCAGATATTTTTACAAAAATCTGATTGGCCCACAAGGGGCAGGTGCCCGCGATTATTTAAAAAATCGAAGCATCGATCCTTCAACCGTTAAAAGATTTGGAATGGGCTATGCAGTTGATGAATGGGAAGGCTTATATCGTCATCTAAAGTCAAAAGGTTATTCGGACGATATAATTTTTCTTACGGGCCTTTTTAAAAAAAGAGCCAATAATCAAAAGATAAGCAGGGATATAACAGCATCAAACTCCCAGTCTGCGAGAACACATTCAGAAGAACCTCCAGCAGAAAATTCCTCGATATCTATGTATGACTTGTTTCGCAATAGGTTAATGTTTCCGATTTTTGATTATCTTGGAAGGATTGTTGCTTTTGGCGGAAGAGTGCTTGACGATTCACTACCGAAGTATATAAACTCTCCTGAAACACCTATTTACATCAAGGGAAGACACCTTTATGGATTTCATATTGCTAAATCATCTAAAGCAAAGAATCTTATTATTGTTGAAGGATATATGGATGCAATTGCAATGCATCAGGCAGGGGTAGATAACGCAGTAGCATCTTTAGGAACAGCTCTTACAGAACAACAAGCAATGCTAATAAGAAAGCACTCCGAAAATGCAATTATTGCCTACGATTCTGATGCAGCAGGACAAAATGCGACTTTGAGAGGACTTGAGATTCTCACGAAAAAAGGGTGCAAGGTTTCGGTTTTATGTATGCCAGAAGGCAAAGACCCAGACGAGTACATTCGGCGAAATGGTGCAGAAAGATTTATCGCACTTACTAAAGATGCAATGCCACTAATGGATTACAAACTATTCAGTGCATATAATCTTTCAAATAAAGAGAGCACTTTTGACAGAATTGCATATCAGGATTACGCCTGCAATATTCTTGCAGCTCAAGAAAATCGTATAGTAAGAGAACTCTATGCTTCTGTTGTCGCTGAGAAACTTGGGATTTCAATAGACCCCGTACTTGCAGAAACTGAACGGAGGATAAGGCAAAAGTCAAATGACGCAGATAAAGCACCTGTTTATACTCCTCAGCCTCATGTTGTCGACGATGATATCCATTACGAAATCACAGAGCAATCGAAGGCAACGAAAGAAGAACTATATTTTTTGTGCCTTTTGTCGTCTGATCCAAAAATTTACGGATTAATGGAACCACCGATAGAGCTTTCGTTTTTCTCTCCAGGTCTGATGCAGATTATTGCCTCTGAAGCCATTGATCTTGCAAAAGAAAACAAGCTTACAAGTTCTGCACTAGTTGAAATTGGTTCAGAAAATGTGGTAAATCAAAGAAAATTGTCGGAACTTTTTGCCAGTGGCTGCATGAAAGTAGGGGAAGACGTTTCGGTTAAAAAAGCTGTGGAAGAAGCAACGAATTTATATATAAAAATGAAGATATTAATGTATATGGATGAAAAGGATAAAATTACAAAACAACTTATTTTGAAAACTGACGATCTTGTGACAACCGAAGAAAAGAAAAAGACGCTGCTGCTTATTTCAAACAAAATCAGTGAACTAAGAAACAGAAGCGGGTTGAAATAATTGTTAATTACGATATTTATTAATTTCGAATAACAGTCCAGTAAGAACCGAAAAAAAGAAAAAGATGAATATAACAATACCCTAATTAAATGCGAAAATTGAAAATTGTTCAAAAACATATCAATTATAATTAATTAACTGTTAAACAAAATGAGAAGAGTATAAAACAAAACACGAAAATCAGGAGGAAGAAAAAATGTCAGAAAAGAAAAAGGGGATTTTAAGTGAAATAGTTGACAAAGCAAAGGCGAAGAACAATCAAATTTCTTACAAGGATGTAATATCACTGATTGAATCATCTGCAATTGACCTTGAACAAACCGAGAAAATATTTGATAAACTTGAAACCCTAGGAATCGAAGTCATTCCAGATAATAGCATCGAAGAAGATTTACAAGTTGATACTGACTTAGACCTTGCGAATCTCGACGGAATTGGCGTAGATGACCCTGTGCGTATGTACCTTAAAGAAATAGGAAAAGTACCTTTGCTGAGCGCTGACGAAGAAAGAGTTCTCGCACAGGCAATGATTGACGGCGATGAAGATGCCAAAAACAGCCTTTGTGAAGCTAACTTGAGACTTGTTGTAAGTATTGCAAAAAGATATGTCGGAAGAGGTATGCACTTTCTTGACCTTATACAGGAAGGCAACCTTGGTCTGATTAAAGCTGTTGACAAATTCGACCATAACAAAGGATTCAAATTCAGTACATATGCCACTTGGTGGATAAGACAGGCAATCACCCGTGCAATAGCAGATCAGGCAAGAACGATCAGAATTCCAGTTCATATGGTTGAAACAATTAATAAACTAATCCGTATTCAAAGACAGCTTATTCAAGAACTCGGAAGAGAGCCTGAAGCAATTGAGCTTGCAACCGAAATGGGTATGAGCGAAGATAAAGTTCGTGAAATAATGAAAATTTCGCAAGAACCAGTTTCTCTCGAAAAGCCTATCGGGGAAGAAGAAGACAGCCATTTAGGCGATTTCATTCCAGATGATGATGCAATTTCTCCTGCTGACCAGGCGGCTTTTACTTTGTTAAAAGAGCAACTCGGAGAAGTTCTTAAAGGCCTTACACCAAGGGAAGAAAAGGTTTTACGTCTTCGTTTCGGACTTGATGACGGACGTGCAAGAACACTTGAAGAAGTCGGTAAGGAATTTAATGTTACAAGAGAAAGAATCAGACAAATTGAAGCAAAAGCATTACGTAAAATGAGACATCCAAGCAGAAGTAAAAAATTGAAAGACTTCCTTGATTAAACCAAAATCAGTTTAAAATGAAAGGATATGATTTATTCAATAAATTTTTTGGATAAGTCATGGAAACAGCTATTAACGATTATTCTTATAACACACCAAAATTGTCTTCAAGACTTAAAATGGTTGCCCAAATGGTGCCTCCCTGCGAAAGAGTTATTGATGTAGGGACAGACCACGCTTTCATACCGATTTATCTCATTGCCGACAATCGTTGCAAAAAGGCAATTGCATCTGATATTCGAAAAGGTCCTGCAGATCTTGCCAGAAGAAACGTAGAAAAGTATCAGATGGAAGATGAAATTACTGTAGTTGTTGGCGATGGGTTGCGCCATATTGAAATAGTTGAAAGGGATTCTGTGGTAATTGCAGGAATGGGTGGGTATGAAATCGCATCTATTTTGTCCGCAAAACCATTTAAGGCAAGCATTTTAGTCCTTCAGCCCCAGAAATCCCTGAGAGAATTAAGGTTATTTCTTTCCGGAAACGGATATTCTATAATTGATGAAAAAATTGTAAAAGAAACGAATCATTTTTATGTTGCAATGGCCGTTAAATTTACAGGAAATAATTATCGGCTTTCATTGACAGAGCAAGAAATTGGCCCATGTTTGTTAAAAAATAGCGACGAAATATTTCACGAGTACCTTTTGTCAAGAATCATAAGGCTTAAAAAACAGGTCATTGGTGATCCTAAAGTTGCTGAAGTAATTGTCGAGGTTGAAAAATTATTACAGAATTACAAATAGGTATTTTTATAGATAAATGCAAACAAATTGTAAACGGCGAAAGCGAATGAATCTTTACAATGGTGTCAGGCACGAAAACGGCGGTAATTAGTGGTGGTGTGCCCGAAACGTAATTATAGTAAGGATTACAGGACTTGAAAAAAGTTTACTCCGAATTGGTGCCTAGTACAGAAACGATAATATTTCCACAGATTATTACCTAAACGCCACACAAATAATATCCGAGAAGACATGCGATACTAGACTTGATTACCGATATGACGGAGACGGTAAGCTATTAGCAATAAATTACGCAGGCATTGAATATTACTATGTAACAAATATTCAAGGCGATGTTTTAGGATTAGTTAACACAGATGGAATAAGTGTGGTAGAATATTCCTACGCCCTCGACCTGTACGAATCTATTATCCCATATGGATTATGGGAATAAAAAATATTTGGCCTTAATCTATTGATTTTGGTTACAACATTATTATATAAGGATACAAGTAAAATGAAGTTAAACAAAATAATTGAGACTATTGAAAATTTTGCGCCACTTACACTTGCGGAAAGTTGGGACAACGTTGGCCTTTTAATCGGAAATAAAGATTTTGAAGTTGAGTCTGTGGTTATTTGTCTTGATGTTACCGATAAAGCATACAATATGTGTATTGAAAGCAATGCTAAACTTTGTATCTGCCATCATCCCTTTATTTTTGATGCAATTAAAAAAATGGATTTTGCAAACCCTTATTATGAATTATTACGTAAATTCATTTCTTCAGACATTGCAGTTTATAGCGCCCATACAAATCTTGATTCTTGTGTAGGAGGGGTAAATGACGCGTTAGGTCCAATTCTTGGGCTTGAGATTAAATCAACATTTATGCCAATTGACCCTAACGAAAAGCTTTTAAAGACAGTTGTACCAGGCATTGGCAGAATTTGCGAGCCTTGTAAGGAGACAAGCCTTTTTGATTTTTACAAAACTGTTTTAGAAAATCTTAAAACGCCAGGATGTCATATAAACTTTGATACAGACAGGCAAATTAGAAAAATCCTTGTTACTGGTGGGTCATATGATTCTGACTGGAATAGTGAAGTTCTCGAAAAAAATATTGATGTAATTGTTAGTGGCGAAATCAAACATCATGACATGGTTTTTTTTGAAAGATATGGTGTTGCAACCCTTAGTGCAGGACATGATACAACCGAAAGAGTCATATTGTCGGTTTTTGCAGACTATTTAAAATTAAAATTGGATGAAATAAGATTTGCCGTATGTCAATCTTTCGATTATAATAAAGTAGTTTTCTGAGTAAGCCAGACAATCGCGGGTAACATTCGAAAGAAGTTACATGAGGAAAGTCCGGGCTCCGTAGGGTAGGGTGCTGGGTAACTCCCAGTGAAGGCGACTTTAAGGAAAGTGCAACAGAGATATACCGCCGATCTTTTAGGTCGGTAAGGATGGAAAGGCGAGGTAAGAGCTCACCAGCGGTTTGGTGACATTCCGGCTATGTAAACCCCACCTGGAGCAACACCGTGGAAGGACAATAAGGATGACCCGTCCGTCCTGGGGAGGTGGCTTGAGCTTTCTGGAAACAGTAAGCCTAGATAGATGATTGTCAAATACAGGACCCGGCTTAAAGGCTTACTCAGAAACATTTTTTAAAATCTTATAATTTCAATGTTAAAGCTAATGCTAATGCTAATGCTAATGCTAATGCTAATACTTATGCTAATGCTAATGCTAATGCTAATGCTAATGCTAATGCTAATACTAATACTAATACTAATACTAATACTAATACTTATGCTAATACTTATGCTAATGCTAATGCTAATGCTAATGCTAATGCTAATGCTAATGCTAATGCTAATGCTAATGCTAATGCTAATGTTGATTTTAATTCTAATTATTAGCTTATTTCAATTTTATGGAGGATGTTATGTCAGCAGAATCTTATTTATCAAGAGGAGTATCTCCAACAAAAGACGATGTAAAGAAAGCAGTATCAACACAGTCCAAGGGTCTTTTCCCTGGATCGTTTTGTAAGATTATTCCTGATATTGCAGGGGATACAGAATACTGCATTGCAGTTCATGCTGATGGTGCTGGTACGAAATCCTCGGTTGCATATATTATGAACAAAGAGACAGGAGAACTTTCTTGGTATAAAGGAATCGCGCAGGATTCATTGGTTATGAACACAGATGATCTTTTGTGTATCGGTGCTGACAGCGATTTCTACTTGTCAAATACGATTGGTAGAAATGCTCACCGTGTTGATGGTAAAGCAATAGGCGCTATAATAGATGGATATAATGAGATTATTACAACGTTACATACATTAGGCGTTAACGTTGTCATGACAGGTGGAGAAACAGCTGACGTGGGTGATTTAGTAAAGACAGTTATTGCTGATTCAACAGTAGTAGTACGAATGAAGCGCAAAGACGTCATTAATGCTACAAATATTAAACCTGGAGATTTTATTGTCGGACTTGCATCATATGGTCAGGCGACATACGAAAACAAAGAAAATTCGGGGATGGGTTCAAATGGCTTAACTGCCGCAAGACATATGTTATTGCACAAATCCTATCTTGCAAAATACCCTGAATCAGTCTCCGAAACAATTCCTGAAGACAAAATTTATTGCGGAAAGTTTCTTGTTACAGATAAATTGCCTGATTCATCATTAACAGCAGGAGAAGCAATTTTATCTCCAACTAGGACATATCTTCCTATTATTAGCAAAATATTTAAAGAAATTTTACGTGAAGAAATTCATGGAATGATTCATTGCACTGGAGGTGGGCAAGTTAAATGCAGAGATTTCGGAATGAATCTTTGTTATATTAAAGATAATATGTTTAAACGACCTGCTATTTTTAAAGCAATTGAAGAATCTGGCGAAGTCCCCGAAAAAGAGATGTATCAGATTTTTAATATGGGTCATCGAATGGAAATTTATTGCAGAGAAGAAATTGCAAACAAGATAATATCCATCTCTAAAGAATTCAATGTCAATGCTCAGATAGTCGGCCGCGTCGAAAGTCACATTGGTCCCGAAAACAAAGTAATCATAAGAGATTTAGGGAACGAATTCATATACGAATAGACTGCTAAGAATTACTTGTTTTTCAATTGATTTAAATACAAAATGTTCTAAATTAACGATACCACTAAATCACCGAAACTATTGACTAATAAGGTGATTTAGAACATTTGCAGCACTAAGGCAAAATTATTAGTCCTTCGTCATGGTAGATGTTAAAACGGCCATGTCTAGAAAATCCGACAAGTTGCAGTCTTGAATTTTTGGCAAGATTGATACCTTGGTCAGTCGGAGCTGAACGTGAAACAAGAAGTGGAATTTTTGTAATGCTTACTTTTTTTACTATTTCGAGGGGGATTCTGCCGCTGGTTAGTAAAAACAATTCGCTAAGCTTCAAATCATTAATAATTGCATAACCAATCATTTTGTCCATTGCATTATGCCTTCCGATATCTTCATAGAAATGCAAAATCTCATTGTCGCTACATATTGCAACGCTGTGGATTCCGCCAGTATTCATGAATGCATCGGATGCGGTTGTGAATTTCGTCGAAAGTTGTATTATGTTTTCAGCTTTAAACAAATCTTTTTTAATTGATCTTTGAATATTATTAGAAAAATCTGCACCTAAAGACGGCTTTGTTACAACATAAACTTCAGAATTATTATTTAAAAATTCAATCGACAAAACATCAGAATTTGACTTTATAGCCTTACTTGTAAATAAATAGCCTCTAACGAGTTCTTCTAAATCTTTAGGACTACAATAAAAAACATTAAATAGATTTCCATTCAAATACAATTTCATCTCATGCTCAATAACAACAAGGTCTTCAAATTCTTCCTGCCTATCAGGAAAGACTCTACGAATTTTCCTTTTGCACAATAATTCCATTTTTTACCTCCAGTTTTAGTAAATCAGATGGTTCGTTAAGATTAATGAAAGTAGATGTATTTTCTGCGTAATACGGCAAAAGATTAATTTCATCATAGAAAGTGCGGATTTTTCTTTCACCTTTTTCCAAATATTGCTTGATTGTAGCCTGGCATCTTTTACTGTAAAAACCATAAAGTGGCTCAAAATAATCGCCATAAAAGGGGATGCAAACATCTGGATTTTTATCTTCGAATTCGTCTGACATTAATTTTATTAAATCAATGTCAATTATTGGCATATCACAAGCGATTACAAAAACCGCATCGTATTTTGTTTCGGATAAAGCGCTATAAATTCCTGTGAGCGGGCAGGAGTATGGAAGCAAATCCTTGACACATTTGACAGAATGATCATAAAGTGATGGATGTTGTGTAACAACAATTACTTCGTTAAACAATGAATTTAAAATTTGTGACTGGTAATCACGAAGAAGTAATCCATCGATTGTTATCAACTGCTTATCAAATCCCATGCGCTGCGAATTCCCTCCTGAAAGTATAGCCGCTGCAACTCGCATATTGCTCATTTGAACCCTCCATCAATTTATAGATATTATAATACAAACATATCATAAATAACTTTGATTGCAAAGATTAATTTTAAAATTTTCAATCACAACAAAGAGTAAATGTGCTATTATAATATTAAGATGTCATTACATAATCAGGAGGAGAAATATATGAAACTTGATAAACACAGTAGCGTTCCTTTATATTATCAGTTAAAAGAGTTCATTATGAAAAATGTTGAAACAGGTGTTTACTTACCTGGAAGCAAAATCCCATCCGAAATAACTCTTTGTGAAGATTTAGGACTTTCAAGACCTACAGTTAGACAAGCAATAGCAGAACTTGTTGCTGAAGGCATGTTGCAAATTGCAAAAGGCAAAGGAACTTTCGTCTCATCATCTCAGGATAGATTTGAAATCAAGAATTTCAATGGACTTGCTTTTTCGCTTTTGAACTCGCCAAAACTTAATAAAGAAGAAATTGAAGATGTTGAAATAATTAAAAATCCTGATACAGAAGTAGAGAAGGCTTTTGAGCAACATTCTTTTCATCAGGACGGATACGTAAGAATAAGGAAAGTATTGAAGCACAATAATAGTGTTTATGCATTTGTCGAATCTTTCATACCAGTTGCGTTATTTCCAAATCTTATTGCAGATATCAAAAACGATCGTACGATGGTTGATATTACAGCAAATAAATATGCTTATCTGCCGGCAAAGAGTACTTGCAAAATATTTGTCGCACCAGCAGGATCAGACGAAGGCAAGGCTCTTGAAATATCAAGGGGAACTCCTGTTCTCGTAAGTCATTCAAAGCTTATTTCGAGAAGTGGAACAGTTTGCGAGTATGTTATTGCATCTTTGCGCAGTGATATTTGCCAGCTTCAATTATAATACGAGGAAACTTGGGTGATTTAATGATTTATTTCGATAATAGTTCTACAACAACTCCATTGAAGGAAGTTTGTGATTCAATGGATTATTCAATGAGAAATTACTGGGGCAATCCTTCGTCCTTGCACAAATTGGGCATAGAAGCCGAAAAGGATATGAAAAGTTCAAAAAAAGTTTTAGCTCTCGCAATCGGGTGTGAACCAGGTGAAATAGTTTTTACATCCTGTGGATCTGAAGCAATTAATATGATTCTAAAAGGTTTCTGGCAATCTTACCCGCGAAATGGTAAACATATCATCACAAGTGCTGGAGAACATTTAGCAACACTTGAAACTGTTAAATACCTTATGACTTTGGGAATCAAAGTTGATTTTCTGCCACTTGATGAATTTGGAAATATCAAATTTGCTGAACTCGAAAATCTCGTGACACCTCAAACATCACTAATTTCACTTATTGATGTCAACAATGAAACCGGAGCAAAACTTGATGTGGATAGTCTTATAAAATTAAGAAACCGTTATTGTCCGGCGGCCCTTATTCATCTTGATTGCGTTCAGTCATTTTGTAAAAGTAAAATCCGTATAGCTCAAACAGGAGTTGATTATATATCCATTTCAGCCCACAAAATAAACGGTCCAAAAGGTATAGGCGCGCTCTATCACAAGAAAACTGCTAAAGTTTTCCCGTTAATTCATGGCGGTGGACAGCAAAATTCGTTAAGAAGTGGAACCGAAAATATAGCTCTGATAAAAGCAATGGCGATCGCTGCAAAGGCTGCTTATAAAGACGTGGTTGAAAGTTTTGACAAAGTTTCGTCAATTAAAAATACATTGCTTGAAGAATTTTCCAAAAATGATATTGAATACGTTTTAAATTCGCCAAAAGATGGAAGCCCATATATTTTGAATGTTTCTTTTCCTGGAATTAAAGCTGAAACTTTACTTCATACGTTTGAAATTTCAGGCCTTTATGTATCAACGGTTTCTGCCTGTTCATCAAAAAAACAAAAAATTAGTCATGTTTTAGAAGCCATGGGTGTTGATGAAAAAATCGCAAGAAGCGCTATCCGTTTTAGTTTTTCCCGATTCAACACACAAGAAGAGGCAGTGCTTGCAGCCAAAATTGTAAAAGATGCCTTATTGCTTCTTTCTCCAAAATAATTTATACTCAGTTGTCTAGTTAACAAAATGAAAAAGAGGTAAGAAATTGCAAAATAATATTGAAAAGAAATACAAAAAACTAATTCTCGCCAGAATTGGTGAGATAATACTAAAGGGCCTTAACAGGAACAAATTTGAGTCAAAGCTAATCGAAAACATGAAGAGAAAGCTCAAAAAAATTGGAGATTTTGAAATTGCACAAAGCCAATCAAGAATCTGGATAGAAACAAATGATGAAACGATTGACCTTGACAGTATAGTTTTGATTATTGTTAAAGTTTTCGGAGTGGTTTCTGCTAGTATTGCTTGGAGATTCGATGGAGATTTTGAAGACATTAAATACTTTTCCCGCATTTACGTTGATGAAATCATGTCTGTCAAAAATATTAATACATTTAAAGTTGAAGCTCGCAGATCCGATAAGAAATTTCCATTGTCATCGCCTGAGATTTGTAATGACCTCGGCGGCTATATTTTAGAAGAATTTCCTTCTTTAAAGGTATTAGTTAAAAACCCTGATCTTGTGCTGAATGTTGAAATTCGTGACCATATTTATATTCATAGCGGAAAAGTTATGGGTTTTAGAGGCCTTCCAGTTGGTACCGCAGGAAAAGGATTGCTTTTATTGTCAGGTGGAATTGACAGTCCTGTTGCAGGTTTTATGATGGCAAGTCGTGGACTTGAACTTGAAGCAGTATATTTTCATTCTTTTCCATATACAAGTGATAGAGCTAAAGAAAAAGTAATAGAACTTGGAAATCTTCTTACTGCATACACAGGAAGATTAAGACTTCATATAGTTGATTTTACATCAATTCAGCTTGAGTTAAGAGACAAAAGCCCAGGTGATATGCTTACAGTTACTATGCGTCGCGTGATGATGAGAATTGCAGAAGAGATAGCGAAGAAAATCGGTGCTTTAGCACTTATAACCGGCGAAAGCCTAGGGCAGGTAGCAAGCCAGACTTTAGAAGCTATTAACTGCACAAATTCAGTTGTGAAAATCCCTGTGTTTCGTCCTTTGATTGGTGTGGATAAAGATGATACAGTAACCATTGCCAGGCAGATTGGAACTTTTGAAACATCAATTCTTCCTTACGAAGATTGTTGCACAGTGTTTGTTGCAAAACATCCTAAAACCCATCCGTCACTCGACCACGCAATTAAATGCGAAGAATTACTCGATATTGAAGAACTTGTTGCAAGGGGATTGAAACAAATTGAAATTGTTATTTGTTAGAAATTCAGGAATATTAAATTTAAATCCAATTTAACTTTGGTTCGGGTGTCAAAAGCATGATTTTCATTTATTGTAATTAGTCAGATTTTGCTCGACGATGACTTAAGAAGATTTCAAATGCCAGATTGCTTGTAATGGCCAATATTTGGCGATTTCATCAACATTTATCACCTATCACTGCTTTGATACTTTTGACACCCGAACCAACTTTTAATATTTAAAACTAGATTTGATTTAAGATTCCATCAAAAATTTGAACTAAAATTTTCATTAGTTCGGAAATTAGTATGGAAATTGGCATTGAAATTAGAACTGAAATCAGGCCTAAAAAAGCATTAAAATTAGTCTAGGCATTATATTTAACAAAAGCTTTGGCATTGATTTGGATAAAATATTATATTCAAATCTGAGATTATATGATTGACTAACAAAGATAATATTTACTATCGTTTTAGGTCAGTGATTTTCAAATCAATCTAATACTAGGATTATGTTGATCAGGACATTCGCAATTAATATAATATTAAACTAAGACGAAACAACCAAATTATTTCAAAATTAAAATCTAATGAAATTGTAAAAAAAAATATAAATTAAATTCGAAGGAAGATATTTTATGAAAACTGGTAAATTAACAAACGAAGACCTTAAACAAATTGTGCTTGACAGGTTACCTGTTTGTTCATCCGAAATATCCAAAGGACCATCTGTTGGGCTTGATTGCGCTGTTGTGAAAAGCAAAGATGGCATGATGATTATTTCAAGCGACCCTATAACCGGAGCGTCAAGCGATGTTGGAAGGATTGCAATTCATGTTTCTTGTAACGATATCGCATGCGCTGGGATTAAACCTCAATCAATAATGCTAGTTGTGATTGCGCCAACAAATGCAACGAAAGAAGACTTGATTCAGGTCATTGATCAGGCATCTTTGGCTGCACAAGAAATCGGAATCGATATTGTTGGGGGTCATACAGAAGTTAGTGATTCAGTTAACAGATTCATTTTGATGACGACGGCAATAGGGTTTTCTGCAAATTGTGATATTATCAGTGCAGCAGGAGCTAAAGTTGGTGATTCCATTTTGATGACAAAATACGCAGCACTTGAAGGTACTTCGATTCTTGCAGCTGACTTTGGAGATCGATTGACATCAGATTTTACACAAGACGAAATAAAAGTCGCTTCAGGATTAATTGATCAGATAAGCGTTGTCAAAGAAGGCGTTTTGTGCGGTGAAATTGGTGTTAACGCAATGCATGATGCTACTGAAGGCGGGATTATCGGAGCTATTTGGGAAGTTTCGCAAGCTAGTGACAAAGGATGTATTGTTGATTTATCAAAAATACCGATTTTACCTGAGACTAAGAAAATATGTAAATTCTTCAATATTGACCCATACAGGCTAATTTCAAGCGGGAGCATGATAATTGTTACCGACAAACCAGAAGAAACGATAAGGGAATTAGCTGCAATTGAAATTAAATGTACCAAAATAGGAAAAATTGTTGAAAAGAATCGCGAAATTATCGATAATAATGGTCAAATCCATGAATTATTGCCACCACAGGCAGATGAACTTTACAAAATAAAATAATGATATAAAATATATAAGAGATATAAGAGATATAAGAGATATAAGAGATATTGCATTTTTGTATAGTATCTCAGAAATATTATTATTATATCTAAAACAATAGAAATCGAATTAAATGAAATCGAATTAAATGAAATAAGAATGAATTAATTTGAATAACTTTAAAATCTGGGGAGGAAAAAATGAGCTATAGTCATTTAAAAATGGTTGATCCTGAAATCTACGAATCGGTTTTTGACGAAATCGGCAGACAACAATCAAAAATCGAACTAATCGCATCAGAAAATTTCGTATCCGAGGCTGTTCTTGAAACAGTTGGAACTCCACTTACAAATAAATACGCAGAGGGCTATCCAGGAAAACGTTATTACGGCGGTTGTGAATTTGTTGATGTTGCAGAAAATCTTGCAATAGAAAGAGCCAAGAAACTGTTTGGAGCAGAGCACGTTAATGTTCAGCCACATTCAGGCGCACAAGCCAACACAGCAGTTTATTTTGCAGTGCTTGACCCAGGCGATGTTATACTCGGAATGGACCTTTCCCATGGGGGACACCTTACGCATGGTATGTCAAAGAATGTATCAGGTAAAACATATAAAGCAGTTTCTTACGGTGTAGATCCTGAAACGATGATGCTTAATTACGACGAAATTCTTAGAATAGCTCGTGAAGCAAAACCGAAAATAATTGTTGCCGGAGCAAGTGCTTACCCTAGAATAATTGATTTTGCAAAATTCAAGGAAATCGCTGATGAAGTAGGTGCATACCTTTTTGTTGACATGGCACACATTGCAGGGCTTGTAGCTACAGGCCTTCACCCAAGCCCGATTCCATACGCAGATTTCGTTACAACTACAACACATAAAACACTTCGCGGACCACGCGGCGGTATGATTTTGTGTAAAGAAAAATATGCAAAACAAATTGATTCTGCAATATTTCCAGGACAACAAGGCGGACCTTTAATGCATGTTATTGCAGGGAAAGCAGTTTCTTTTAAAGAAGCACTTGAGCCATCTTTTGTAAAATATCAAGAACAAGTACTTAAAAATGCAAAAGCACTTTCAAACGCACTAATTGAGTGTGGATTTAAAATTCTAACAGGCGGTACGGACAACCATCTTATGCTTGTTGATTTAAGCGATACTGGCGTTACTGGTAAAGAAATGCAAATTCGTCTTGATGAAGTTAACATAACCTGCAACAAGAACGGAATCCCATTTGACAAACAATCCCCATTTGTAACAAGTGGTGTAAGGCTTGGCACACCTGCTGTTACGACTAGAGGCATGAACGGAGATGATATGAAAGAAATTGCGCAGTGTATTTACCTTACACTAACGGATTTCGAATCATCAAAGGACTTTATCAAAGAAAAGGTCAAAACACTAAACGATAAATATCCTTTATATGCAGATATAATTAAAGAGTGATAATTTCTTGAAGTAAGCGTGAAATATGCTTATAATGGTTAATAAATATAAATTAGGTGAAAGAAGGGTTATTATGTCACAAACAGATGAAAAAAGCGAAAAAATGGATTTTTCGAATGAAACATACAAGAATACATACCGCCACACCAGTTCACACATTCTGGCGCAGGCTGTTAAGCGAATTTTTCCAGAAGTAAAGCTTGGAATCGGGCCATCAATAGAAAATGGATTCTATTACGATTTTGACCGTGAGAAGGCATTTACTCCAGAAGAACTGAAACAAATCGAAGAAGAGATGGAGAAAATAATCCGCGAGCATTTCACAATTATTCGTACAGAAATGCCAAGACAATTAGCAATAGATTATTTTGCCAGCAAAGAAGAACCATATAAAGTTGAACTTATTAATGATTTGCCTGAAGATGCAGTTATTTCGTTATATCAACAAGGTGAATTTACTGATCTTTGTGCAGGCCCACATCTTGAAAATACATCACAGGTTAGAGCTTTTAAACTTCTTAGCGCTGCAGCTGCTTACTGGCGTGGAAGTGAGAAAAATAAGATGCTACAAAGAATTTACGGTACAAGTTTTCCTGACAAAAATCAGTTAAAAGATTATATCAATGCAATTGAAGAAGCAAAGAAAAGGGATCATAACAAGCTTGGACGTGAACTAGAATTTTTTACAACCTGTGACTTAATCGGTCAAGGACTTCCAATTCTTTTACCAAAGGGAACAAAAGTTATTCAGACCCTTCAAAGATTCGTGGAAGATGAAGAAGAAAGACGTGGGTACCAACTAACAAAGACTCCTTTAATGGCGAAAAGCGATTTGTATAAGATATCAGGTCACTGGGATCATTACCGCGACGGAATGTTTGTAATTGGCGACGAGACGAAAGACAGCGAAGTTTTTGCATTACGTCCGATGACATGTCCTTTCCAGTTTCAGGCTTATCTAACAAAAACAAGAAGCTACAGAGAACTTCCGATTCGCTACAATGAAACTTCAACATTATTCAGAAACGAATCGTCAGGTGAAATGCACGGACTTATTCGTGTGCGCCAGTTTACAATTTCTGAAGGCCATATTGCATGCCGCCCAGACCAGGTTGAACAAGAATTTAAAGGCTGCCTTGACTTGGCAAACTTTATGCTTGAAACACTCGGTCTTATTGAAGATGTAAGTTATCGTTTCTCAAAATGGGACAAAAATGACAAAGCAAAATATATAGGTTCAGAAGAGGAGTGGGAAAGCGTACAGAATCTCATGAGAGATATTCTTAACAACATGGGAGTTGATTTCGTAGAAGCAGATGGCGAAGCTGCATTTTATGGTCCTAAACTTGATATACAAATTAAAAACGTTCATGGCAAAGAAGACACAATGATAACTATTCAAATTGACTTCCAACTTGCAACTCGTTTTGGAATGGAATATGTAGATTCAGACGGACAAAAGAAACATCCATATATTATTCACCGTACATCAGTTGGTTGCTATGAAAGAACTCTTGCACTACTTATCGAAAAATATGCAGGCGTTCTTCCTTTATGGCTTGCACCTGTTCAGGCAAAAATCTTACCCGTCGCACAGTCACATCTCGATTACGCATACGAACTGATGAAAAAACTACAGGCAAAAAACATTCGTGTTCAAATTGATGATAGCGACGAGAAATTGGGCAAAAAAATTCGCCAGACTCAAATGGAAAAAGTTGCTTATATGCTTGTTGTCGGCGACAAAGAAATTGAATCTGATTCTGTTGCTGTTCGCTCAAGAAAAGAAGGCGAACTCGGAGCATTACCAGTTTCCGATTTCATAGAAAAAATCGTCAAAGAAATCGAAACAAAAGCAATTTGATTTTTTAAAGAATGAAAAAGTAGATTTTGATTCTGTTATAATTTGCAAAGAAATAAAATTGAATTCTGTAAAATGTTAACAAGATGTGGAATTGAATTCTGTAAAATGTTAACAAGATGTGGAATTGAACTCTGTAAAATGTTAACAAGATGTGGAATTGAACTCTGTAAAATGTTAACAAGATGTAGAATCGAATTTTGTAAAATGTTAACAAGATGTGGAATTGAACTCTGTAAAATGTTAACAAGATGTGGAATTGTATTCTGTAAAAATTTAAAAATAAATGGAATTGAATATTTGAATAATATACAGAAATAAGAAATCAAAATTAAAGCCTATTCAAAAAATCAACCAAATTGTATGAAAACAGGATGTAATCTTTTTAAGGTAATTTAAGCTATAAATATTATTTAAATATTGCACCCTGTTTTATGTTTTGTTTTATGTTTTTATTGCAAACAATCTTTTAATATTGTAAAATATTGTAGTTGTCAGAAAACATAACAAATCGGGGTGTAGCTCAGGTGGTAGAGCGCTTGCTTCGGGAGCAAGAGGTCGCAAGTTCGAATCCTGTCACTCCGACCATTGTGAAATCCTTACAGTGTAAGCGTTTGCTGATATTGTAGGGATTTCTTTTTATGCCAATTTAAGCGTTTGACATACATTTTGACAAGGTTTTTATTTTAGAATAGTTTTAGAAATCTCCCATATTATCACTAATTATAGGCACTTTAGCTTGAAGTTCTTAAAACTATATATTTTATTGTCTTTTGCCATTAATAAAATCTGGACTTAATTTCAGAAAATATTTGGACTTTTATATTTATTAATCTAAAGAAAGCAAAAATGTTCGGGGGGGAAAACAAAAATTATTGTATTCAATACCTTGAAATGTTAATATTGAGATTATTAGTTTAGTATAACAATTAAAAGCATATATTTTTCCTATTATATATTTGTTTTATTTTGCATTTTTATGATTGTGTATGAATAAAATTCTTAAGAAAAATGTGCGCTATAATATGGGCAAATAGCTTTGACCAAACATTTTCTGTTTTAAAAGACGCCTTGTGGATTTTAACAATAGTCAGTTCAATATTGTTTGGTACACTATGTATGTGGATTACATCTACCTTTTCGAAAAAATTAAAATCCAGAGAGTTTTTAAAGCACACTTTAATTTGGTCGGCAGTTTCTTTTGTGTTGAGAACTATCAAAAAAATATTCAATCATATCACTGCTCCGATATCAACTTTTGCAAACAAATCAATTAAAACGAAAGTGATAATATTTGGCGGTTTATGCTATTTATATATTTTAATGCTAGCCATTTTATCAGGTGCATGGATAATTTTCGTAATGAGTTTATTTGTTATGCCTTTCCTTGTCGCTATTGGTATTTCGTTTGCATTAAAGCAAATGGCAGAATTTGAAGAAATTAAAAAAGGCACATCTGAAATTCGCAATGGAAATCTTACATATAAAATACCTGTTTGTAAAAATAATGAAGTTAATTTTGTCGCAGATAATATTAACAATATAGGCGAAGGGCTTGAAAAAGCAGTTAATAAAGCCACATCTTCAGAAAAAATGAAAACAGAACTTATTACGAATGTTTCTCATGACCTTAAAACACCACTTACATCCATTATTAGCTATGTCGATTTATTATCGCAGGAAAAAAATCTTTCCTCAGAAGCAAAAGATTATATAACTGTTCTAAAATTAAAATCCGAAAGACTTAAAAACATTATTGCTGATTTATTTGATCTCACCAAAGGAACAAGTGGCAATGCTGAGATTGTAATTGAAAAATTGGATTTAAAAAAGCTTATAGAACAAACTCTTGCAGACATGGACGATGAAATTATTGCAAGCGGTCAAACTGTAAAACAAAAATTCCCCGAAAGTGAAGTTTATATAAATGCAGACGAAAAAAGATTATTTAAAGTAACAATTTTTTGGTTGCCTTTTGTATATCAGAATAGTACAATACAAGCATATGTTTTAGAAGATAGGTATCAAATATGAATTTAAATGTCAGTTGCCATCACATAGATAATAAAAGAAGCCGAAACGGCCTATTGTCGGCTTTATGTATATTTGTTTTAGTAGTTCAGATGATGTTCGTTTTTTTATATGCTCCGAATTTATTTGTTAGTTCGGAATCAATTTCTACTATTCAATCAGGATCTGCGGTTGCTGTTCCTGTCGGATTTACTCCCCCAATTGTTGCTGCACAGTTTGCTATACTTATGGATATGGAAACTGGACAGATTTTATATAAGAAAAACGAAAATACCAGAGCTTTTCCTGCGAGTATTACTAAAATAATGACCGGATTGCTTGCAACTGAACGGCTTAAAGAAGATGACATAATAACCATGTCGCATGACGCTGTTTACAGTATCGAGCGCGACAGTTCACATATTGCTTTACAAGTTGGCGAACAAATCACAATGTCACAAGCATTGCATGCACTTTTACTAGTTTCAGCCAATGATGCAGCAAACGGAATTGCCGAAAGGGTTAGCGGTACATTACCTGCTTTTGCTGCAGATATGACAAAAAGAGCAATAGAAATCGGAACCAAGGATACGAATTTTAATAATGCACATGGACTTCCTGATGAAATACATTATACAACGGCATATGATATGGCGATTATAACAAGGGAAGCAATGAAAAATCCCACATTTAGAAAGTATTTTACTGAAATCCAATATACAATGGAGCCAACAAATCTACAAAAAGAAAAACGGTATTTTCTTACGCATCATAAAATGCTTTATAACACAAGATATCATTATGAACCAGCGTTTGCAGGCAAAACCGGATACACTTCAAAAGCAGGTTCAACCTTAGTAACTGTTGGGAAAAAAGACGGGCACGAGCTTATCTGTGTTACTCTTAAGGAATCTGCGGTTGAAGCATATGCGGATGCTAAAATACTATTGGAATTTGGCTTTAACAAGTTTGAACCGCTTGTAATTGATGAAGGTTCTTATAACGAAAAAATAATTAAAGTGTACGATAATCAAAACGAAATGGGCACAGCAAAATTTTTGCAATCTCCAAATAATACTATTTGGATTCCAAAAGGTTCCTTAGCAACAAATGCAGATCTTGAGATCAATATTCCAGAAACAATGCAAAAAAACACTAAAGATGAAAATGTAATAATTAAAATTGCAATCCCAGCTTTAACGACTAATTTCTACGAAGCTTCTGCTGCTTTAATGTTAAAAACAAGTATTATCCCAAATCCAACAGCTACGAGTGCTCCTTCTTCTTTAGCAGCTAATAACACAAAGGATAATGCCTTAATGGCTGCAAAAATAGCAGGTATTGTAATTACATCACTTATCGTAATTTATCTTTTATATGTTTTATTTATGATTTTTTATACTGGTTATCACAGAAAATTGTTAAGAAAAATTAACAAAAAACTTCGCAAGCATAACGGAAAAATCAAAACATGTAATAATCATAGCAAAAACAACTATATAAAATTCGATAGACATATAAATCATAGTAATCATAAACATTCAAATGCGTATGAAAATGAACGCGAAAACGAACACAAAAACGTACATAAAAACAAATACAAAAACGAGTCTGAAAACATAAATACTGATGAGTATGAAAATGAGAGGCAACAACCAAGAGAAGTCCGTAAATTTAATGTCCCAAAAGAATAAATAGCTACTATCTTGTTACCTCGGTAATTAAAAAGTTCTCTTTAGATCGAGATTAAATAATTTTATAACAATTGATATGATAGCAAATTAACGATTAAATATATTTGCATAATATTAGCAAAGCATGAAATGTTTATATATTTTAAGCAATTTTGAATTGGATGGAAAATAAAATGAATAACACATTACCAATTATCGGTGTTCCATTGGGTGACCCTGCTGGAATAGGCCCTGAAATAGCGATTAAAGCGGCTTCGCTTGAAAGTATTAAAAATATTGCAAGAGTAAGGTTAATCGGCTCCGAAGATGTTTTTGAAGCTGTCAGCAAAAATTTATCATTATCTTTAAAAGACCTCGATATTCATTATGTTGAGAATTCTGTAAATGGTTCTTTTGAATATGGCAAAATACAAGCAAACTGTGGCAGAGCTGCATATGACGCAATAAAAGAAGCAGCAAAACTTGCCATTAACGGTGAAATTGATGCTATTGCTACAACGCCTATTAATAAAGAATCACTTCGTGCAGCCACGATTAATACTATTGGTCACACTGAACTCTTATCAGAATTTACAAAAACTCCTAATTTGATGACTCTATTTCAGACAAATTCTTTAAGAGTGTTTTTCCTAACAAGACATTTATCTCTGATTGATGCCTGCAAAGCAATTACTTATGATAAAGTACTCTCTGGAATTATTGAAACATATAAATCAATGATTTTACTTGGAATCGATAATTCGTCTGTTCCTTTTGCGGTCGCAGGTCTTAATCCTCATAATGGCGAACACGGCCTTTTCGGGTTGGAGGAAGAAGATTTTATAAGACCAGCAATAATTCGTTCTGCTCAAATGGGGATTCCAGTCGTGGGTCCGCTTCCTGCTGATAGTGTTTTTTATCAGGCAAGAATTGGTAAATATAGTGCGGTGCTTTCGCTTTATCATGACCAAGGGCATATTGCAACTAAGACATATGATTTTGACAGAACAATTTCTCTTACTATTGGCATGCCTTTTCTGAGAACATCTGTTGATCATGGAACTGCCTTCGACATTGCAGGGCAGGGGATAGCGCAATTTGTAAGTATGGAACAGGCAATTAAAATTGCCGCCGATTATGCATTTATTTATAAAGAAAAATATCCAGAGTTTTTGAAATTTAACCTTTGAACTTATATATCAAAAATTAACCTTTGTTATTAAGCATTAAAAGTGAAATAATGAATTTTTGTAATTGTATAAAATGATTATCGCGTTTACTCAGTAAGTAGTATAAATCTGTTATCATATTGAAATAATTGAGAAATCACTATTTCTACAATATCAAATTAGGTAGTGACATTGCATTCTTGCTTTATATAATCAAGAATATCTCGTTATACTGAGTAAACACTATAGTCTTGTTGTATAATATATTTACTAATTAGATAAAAAAGATTAATGATAAATCGTTTAAAGAGGATTTGCATGATACGAATCAGAGATATTGAATTTCCTTTAGGGTATAGTGAAGAACAATTCGATACAGTATGTGCTGTAAGGCTTGGTATTGATATTTCTGATATTGTTAAAGTTGAAATTCTCAAAAAGGCTGTTGATACTAAATCTAAAGATAATATCCACTTTAAGATTTCTCTTGGTGTTAGGATTATTGGTGACGAAAACGATACTGTATGGAAGATTCATGACAAACTATTATCGGTTGAGTCCGAAAATTTCTATATTTTACCTGGAAATAAAAAGTTAAATTCAAGACCTATCATCGTTGGAAGTGGTCCTGCCGGTCTGTTTGCTGCGCTGATTCTTGCAAAAGCTGGAACATACCCTATTTTAATTGAACGTGGAGCGGATGTTGATTCACGTAAAAAAAGTGTGTCTTTATTTTGGAATTCTGGCATTCTTGACGTGAATAGCAACGTTCAATTCGGCGAAGGTGGGGCAGGTACATTTTCCGATGGAAAACTTAAAATAGGTATGAAAGATCCGCGCAAGGCAATGATTTTAAATGAGTTAATTGATTGTGGAGCACATATGGAAATTAATTTTCTTGATAAACCACATATTGGAACTGATAAACTTCATGGAATTGTAAAGGCAATAAGAAATAAAATCATTTCGCTTGGTGGTGAAGTCTTTTTTAATACACAAATGACTGAAGTGTTGCATCATGGTGGCAAAGTTTATGGAATTAAGTGTAAATCTTTTGACAAAAATTTAGAATTATATTCTGATAATATTGTTTTAGCAATCGGAAATAGTGCAAGAGATACTTTCGAGGAACTTTATAAAAACAATATTGTCCTCGAACAAAGGCCAATTGCAATTGGTGTAAGAATTGAACACAGTCAACAATTTATTAACAATCTTATGTATGGAAGATTTGCCGAAGATACCAATCTTGGCGCTGCAGATTATAAAATGGTTACTCATTTAAAAAATGGAAGAAGTGTTTATACTTTTTGTATGTGTCCTGGTGGAAATGTTATTGCTGCAACTTCTGATGAAGGAAGTATTGTTACAAATGGGATGAGCTGTTTTGATAGAAGTGGTAAATGTGCGAACACTGCGATTCTTGTTTCACTTGACAGCAATGATTTTAAAAGTGACCATCCACTTGAAGGAATAAGGTTTCTGAAAGATATAGAAGAGAAGGCTTTTATAGCTGGTGGACAAAACTATTTTGCTCCAGTTCAAAAATTATCAGACTTTTTAAACAGTGTAAACTCTAATGATTTTGGTGAGGTTCTACCTACATATAAACCTGGAACAACCTTCGCGAAAATTGATTCTTATTTACCAGATTATATTTCAGAATCTTTAAGAGCAGGAATAGCTGATATGGAGGACTGGATGCCGGGATATGCTTTTCCTGATGCTATACTTACAGGACCTGAGACAAGAAGCTCTTCTCCGGTGCGAATTAAAAGGAGCGATGAATTGCAAGCATGCGGGATTGATGGACTTTACCCATGTGGTGAAGGTGGTGGGTACTCAGGAGGTATAATTTCTGCAGCGGTTGATGGTGTGCGATGCGCAGAGATGATTCTTTCAAAATAAATTTCTTATTCTTTCCCGTTGCAATTCCTTAAATTGCATATATTAACAAAAAATCGTAAAATATAGCTATATTTTTCAAGTGTTATTAGGTATTATTATTATGACTGTGCGTTGTAAAACTAGAATTGTACCATAGAGACTGACATTATATATAATATTTAGATGTTACAAGGCACTAGATTTGCATCTTGCTTTTATTATAGAATTTAAGGGGATAAATTATGGAATTAAAAGTTAAAATTATTGATAATAATGAATCTTTAAATAATCAGAATAACACTGATACAAGATTAAATATGTCTGAAGAAGTTTTTGTAACAAGAGGAGAACTTCTGCTAAGTGTACTTCAGGATGCCCAGACATCAGTACATGCGCCATGTGGTGGCAAGGGAACCTGCAAAAAGTGCACAGTTGAAATCGAAGGATTTGGTGAAGTCCTAGCTTGTCAGACGCGATTTGACGAGACTCTATGTAAAAAAGGAACAAATGAAATTGTTGTTATAATCCCTAAACAAGGAAAAGCCAAGATTAAATCTAGTGGTGTTATGCCTGAGGTGATAATTAATCCTGTTTTAGAGATGAAAACAAAGCAATTTTCGCAACCCTCAATAACAGACCAGAAACCGGATGATCAAAGAGTTGAAGATGAATCGGGATATTCGTTACCTTTCCATTTAATTAGTAATCTCCCTTCAAAACTTCGTGAAAATAACTTTGAACTGAATTACTTTGTTAGAAAAGATAAAAACGAAATTACTGGGTTTACAAATAGCGGAACTACAAAATTCTATGGCGTTTCAATTGACATCGGTACGACAACTGTTGCAGCATATATGTATGATCTTTCATCAGGCCGACATATTAAAACAGCTTCGTGTCTCAACCCACAAAGGGGTTACGGAGCTGATGTTATATCTCGTATCGATTTTGCATCTAAATCTAAAGAAAATCTTATTCAGATTCAAAACAGTATTGGTGAAAAAATAATCGATTTATTATTTGAACTTTCAGATTCGATTTATGACATTACACTACTTTCAATTGCGGGAAACACAACAATGATGCATTTACTATGTGGAATTAACCCGCTAGCAATCGCAAGCGCTCCATTCATCCCAGCAACTTTAAGGCATCAGATAAGATATTCGAGAGAGCTTTTTTCGTTTTTTCCACAAGAAATTGACTATAATCCATTGTGTATTCTTCTTCCTTCAATTTCTGGATATGTAGGAGCAGACGTTGTTGCCGGCATTCTTACATGCAACATGGACATGGATTCCAAACCGCAAATTTTGATTGACATTGGAACTAATGGTGAAATTGCATTATCAAAAGATGGACTTGTTGTTGCATGCTCAACTGCTGCTGGGCCTGCTTTTGAAGGTGCAAACATTACTTGTGGTGTTGGCGGAATTTCTGGCGCAATTGATAATGTTTTTTATAAAGATGAAATGATACATTGGACCTCTATTGCTGACGAAACTCCTATTGGAATATGTGGTTCTGGTATTGTTTCAGCAATTGCTGCATTACTTGATTCTGGTGTTATCGATGAGACCGGCAGATTTGAAGATGATATTGACGACTTTCCCGAGGATATAAAAAGCCGATTCGTTTATAACAATAAGGCACTGCAATATGTTTTTGCATACAATGATGATAAATCCCCACTTGTTTATCTTACTCAGAAGGATATCCGTGAAGTCCAAAACGCTAAAGCTGCTGTTTGCGCTGGAATCCGCCTTTTGATGGAACATCAGGCATTAAAAGCAAATGATATCGAAAACGTTTATATAGCAGGGGGATTCGGGAACTACCTTAATATTGAGGATGCATTCAAAATAGGATTACTTCCTATTGAATTAAGTGGTAAAGCCAAAATGGTAGGGAATACAGCAGGCATTGGCGCCTCGCTTTGCCTATTAAACTTGCAGATGCTTTCAAGATGCGATGAAATACAAAAGAAAACCGTATATTATGAATTATCATCTGACAAAAGATTCACAGACCTTTATATCGATGCCATGCTTTTTGAATCATGACGGGCGATATTATGGATAAAACCCAAATAAGAAAAAATGTTTGTTATTTAAGAGAATCACATCAAATAGATGAATTTAAACTTAAATCAGATTTAATCTGCAAAAAAATCATGAGCCTTGATTTTTTTAGCGATGAAAACTGCAAAGGTAAAAAAATTTCGCTTTATTATACTCATCGCATGGAAGTTGACTTAACTTTGTTGCGCGAGTTTTTTCTTTTGCATGAAGCAAAGTGTTTTTATCCAATTACATGTTCACAAGAAATAATATTTGGTAAATATGATCCGCAATCGACTGAGAAAGATCAGTGCAAAACTGGCGCGATGGGCATTCGCGAACCTTTTGCTGGGGTTGAAGAATTAATTGCTATGAACTTTGTATTAATACCTGGCATTGCTTTTGATAAAAAAGGTAATCGTATTGGATATGGTAAAGGATATTATGACAAATACCTTAGCAGTTATATTAAAAATTCAAATAAAATGCCTTTGATTATTGCACCTGCATTTGAGTTTCAAATTATAGATAATATTCCTTGTCAATCACATGATATTCCAGTTGACATAATTGTAACCGAAGAACGGGTTATATTTACCAAATTTCATTGTGTATAAAAGCAATTCCTAAAAAGTTAATAATCATGATATAATAAGAGTAGTTTTCAAGGGAGGAAATAAATTTGAAAAGAAATCTGTCCTCTTCATCTTATGATATCAAAAATACCCAAACAGCAAACAAAGCCTCGCAAAACAGAACTTTGACTGGTGGGAATAATTATAAAAATCGTAATATTCGAAAGAGAAATAATAAAAAATCAAATTCTTCGATTTTGTTTGGATTATTCGTTTTCGTAGTTTTTGTTGTAATTTTAGTCTTTTCAATATCAAATTGCAAAAAAGCTGGCGGTAAAAATTCAAATAGTAATTCAGGATCTTTAGAATCTAATGATTCAATTTCTCAATCTAATAGTAATCAATCCGTTGTAGTTACAATTGACCCTGAAAATTTCTGGGGTAACAAAATTGATTTGTCATCTGTAATAAATCCAGTTATCACAGGGAATCGTCTTAACAAGTGGCCTGATACTACTGGTTTTAAAATAAAATCAAATGATATTTCAGGATATTTAGGAAAAGCAAAACAACAAGGTGCACTTTCCGGAATCATCATAGTCCTTGACCCAGGACACGGTGGGGTAGACTTAGGTGCTGTATTCCCAAGAGCGCCAATACGACCTGAAATAATCGAGAGCAGAATAAATCTTAATGTTGCATTTAGCATTAAATCCAATTTAGAGATGCTTGGCGCTAAAGTTTATTTGACAAGAGAAGACGATACATACGATAAATTATACTATCGTTCGGCGTTCGCAGCGAAGATTTCTTTATCGGATTTTCTTGCCAAAATAAGCGAATCCTCGAATAATAAAGCAATAATTACTGAATATATTAATAAAATGGAATATACTCTGAAGGCAAATGACGACAAGGATAATACCGGATGGTTTTATGGACTTGGAGTCAGACGCGAAATAAAAAATATTTTTGACATTCAAAAATCACAGTCAAACATTCTGTTTTTATCTTTACATTGCAATTCAAGTGATAAACCAGATACACTTCACGGGACTAAAGTCTATTATTCCTCTAATAAAGCAGTATACGACGACGAATTAAAAACTGAGAAGGATAAGATTTATCCTGAATATCAATCCTACGATGATGCTTCAAGAGAGAAATTTGCTTCATTATTATATAGGAACATCATAAAAGATAACCCGTCACTGATACCAACTGATTCAAACAATACTATTGTTGCACGAAATTATTCAGTAATCAGGGAACAAAATCTTGTAAGTGCTTTAATTGAAATGGGATATGTAAATAACAAAACAGACCGTGCGTTGCTTTTAAATGAAGACAAACAAAAGGAACTTGCAAATTCAATTACAAATGCTATCTATGAATACTACTGCAAAAAGTAAAACACTTAGTGTATAATATTAAAAGAAATAAGAATTTGTAATTTTAATTATTAATTATTAATTATAAATACAAAATAATTAAATACATTTATAATTTCTGATGTTGGAATAAGGTTTGATATGTTAATATATTAAATCTTTAAAACAATTAAAAATAAGAAATAATAGATAATAAATGCGGCTCTTTAAGATAGCAGGAATTATGAAATAGCAATAATGGTTCGGGTGTCAAAAGTATCAAAGCAGTGATAGGTGATAAATGTTGATGAAATCACCAAATATTGGCCATTACAAGCAATCTGGCATTTGAAATCTTCTTAAGTCATCGTCGAGCAAAATCTGACTAATTACAATAAATAAAAATCATGCTTTTGACACCCGAACCAAGAATAGACATAATATTAAAACTATTATGAAAGAAAAAATAAAATGAAATCTACGGTTTTAACTGAAAGGAAATTTAAATGATTATAGAGACTTCGGATAATCAAAAAAATGAGTTTGATTATTTTGATAAAATATTAAGCAGGAAGAAATTTCTGTCACTTTTTCTTTTTATTGTTCTTACATTCAGCATTATTCTAACAAGTTGTCAAATGGTAACACCTGCAAACAGCTCTAGTTCCTTGACCACAGCATCATCTATTAATTCATCAAACTCATTAGGGTCATCAGATTTTGAATCAGAGATGAGTGGTTCAAGTTTAGGGTCGAATTCAAATAATACCTCTTCACCATCTCCATCTTTATCACCTTCACCATCTCCGTCTCCCTCTGTTAAAGTTACGCCAATAGCTGATCCTACACTATCTCCAACTCCAGAATTTACAATAGATGATAGGTTTATGTATATTAATGTTGGAACTGCGAATCTGCGTAGTGTTCCTTCGACTGATAGTCCAGCGACGATAATAAAAAGTATGCATTACAGAACAAGAGTCAGAAGAGTTCTAATTCTCAATATATGGTCAAAAGTAACAACCGATAATGAGGAAACAGGATATGTTTACACAGAATTTCTTTCAACAACAATTCCTATTTTGACTCCAACACCACCGCCAGTAAGAACTTTAACTAAATGGTCTGATTCATCAACATTAATAGAACAGTTTTACAATGCAGATATTGCAAAGTATATAGGAAATAGTAAAGGAACAGGGTTCAAGCCACTTAAAGGAATAACTGTCATTCTTGATCCAGGACATGGCGGCGATGATCCTGGTGCTGTTTATGAATCAAAAAACGGATATACTTCTGTTTACGAAAAGACAATTAATTTAAAGGTGGCAAATCTGACAGGAAATTATCTTATGGAAATGGGCGCTAACGTGATTTACACAAGAAAAGACGACAAATTTTATGGGCTTTATTATAGAAATGCATTGATTAATAAAATCATACTCGAAAATCATTTTAAATTATTAACTGAAAAAATTATGGATAATACTGATACGAATAGGCTCATTACTCTTATGGATTATGTTATCAATAAAAATAACGATTTAGTTTCATCAGGAGGAAGGGGAACTTTTCTTGGACTTGGAGTTTCAAAGGATCTTAGAACTTCTTTTGACATATCAAGAGAGTACGAAGATGTAATTTTGATTTCGATTCATTGTAATAGTGCTTTTAACGCTCCTTTTGCAAACGGTTTAGAAGTTTATTACGGTACAAATAATGCAATATTTAATGATGAAAAATTATTATTACATGATGAGCCCCGTTCAAATCCTTATAACCCAGAATATCAGTTTTACAACGATTCGCTAAGGCATAAATTATCAAAATCACTTATATCTGACATTCAAAAACAAACATCTTTGAGTGTTCGTGGAACAACAAATGGGCTATATCCATGGAATTTTTGCTTACTACGTGAGAATAATTTGACAAGTGCACTTCTTGAACTAGGATATCTTAGCAACAATCAGGATAGAACCTTTTTGTCTGATCCCGCAGGACAGAATATGATTGCACTTGGAATTGCAAATGGCATTTTTAATTATTTCTGCACCGAAAACTCAAGTCAATAAATTAGGCGAGGAAGGAACAAATTGAAAAATCAAGTTAAAAGTATAATTTTCAAAAGTGACGCTTCAAGAAAGCTTACTTCAAATAACAAGGATGTTACCAATGCAAAATGGTTTCGTCTTGACAACGCTGCGAAATTATACCCCGTAATTATGAAGAGAAGTTATATTTCTACTTTCAGAATTTCGGCAACACTCAAAGAAAAAATTAATCCGGAAATTCTACAAAACGCACTCGATTTAATAGTTGAAAGATTCCCATATTATAAGATAAGGCTTCGGAAGGGTTTCTTCTGGTACTATTTTGAGAAAAATAAAGGCAGATTATTAATCGAAGAAGACGTAAACAATCCTTGCAGAGCTATGAACCGAAAAGAAAATAACGGATATCTTATAAGAGTTCGATATTATAATATGAGAATTGCTGTTGAATTTTTTCATGGGCTAACAGATGCTTCAGGCTCAGCAATTTTCTTAAAAACTCTTATCGCCAGATATCTTTTCCTTAAAGATTCAATAGTTATTCCTTGTACAGATGGTGTTTTTGATTTTAAGTCAAAGCCAGACCCTGAAGAATTTGAGGATGCATATAATAAATATGCTAATTTTAAAGTTATAAGACGTGCTTTTAAGGAGAATGCATATAAAATTAAAGGAACATCAAAACCTTTACACACTTTAGATATTGTTACGGGGATTGTCCCACTTGACAATTTGAAAGTGATTTCGAAGAACAAAGGTGTGTCAATTACTGAATATCTAACTTCGGTATTTATTTACTCAATATATCTGGATCAGCAAGTTCAGAAAAACAGATACTCAGAAAAACCGATTCAGATTTCGGTTCCTGTAAACATGAGAAATCAGTATCAATCAATTACAATGAGAAATTTCTCGCTGTTTGTAAGCCCCGGGATAGAGCCTGCATATGGTGAATATACTTTCCAAGAAATTCTTGAGCATGTCCATCATTATATGAGATATGAGCTTAGTTCTAAATATATGAATGCCTTAATGTGCGCAAATGTTAGCTCAGAGAAGAATCCGATAATAAAAATGGTTCCATTATTTGTAAAAAATATTGCAATGATTATTGGATACAGAAAATTTGGTATTTTAAAATTCACAGCTACTCTCTCTAATCTTGGAATAATAAAAGTACCACCTGCAATGAAAGAATTTGTAAAACAATTTGACTTGGTTGTTGGGCCATGTACTTATAACCCAATTAATATTGGACTTTTAACCTATAATGATAAATTACATATAACTATTACCAGTACAATATCCGAAAAAGAAATAGAAAAATCATTCTTCAGGCATCTTGTTAATGCGGGTGTTCCAGTAAAAATTGAAACAAACATAAACAACTAAACTAAAGGAGGTATAAATGTCTTATTGTGTGAATTGCGGAGTAGAGCTTGAAGAAACCGAAAACAAATGTGTTTTATGCGGATGTGAAGTAACAAATCCAATGAAACCAATTGATAAAAATAAACTTCGCCCTTATCCAGATAAAGTTGATGAAATTGCCAAGAAAGCCAACCAGCGCTTTGCAGCTATGATTTTGTCTTTGTTATTTGTTTTGCCAGCTGCAATATGCTTTTTCCTTAATATTCTTTATTATAACGATATATTTTGGAGTGCTTATGTAATTGGTGGATTTGCGTTTTTGTGGACTTGCATTGTTATTCCGTTAATTAACAAGAAAGTAAATACAATGGTTTTCATATTTTTCGATTTTATCGCTGCACTATTATATTTATTCATTATCGATAGAATGCTGTCAACTAAGAGTTTCTTTCTTGGATTAGGTCTTCCAATATTAATTCTCGTTTGGGTTTTTATGGAATTACTTGTATTTCTATATCAGAAAGGAAAAATTGCAGGGTTTCAGATACCAGCACTTGGACTTGTTTTTATCGGATTGTTCTGTGTTGGTGTTGATTTCATTCTGAATATGTATTTAAAAGAAAATACTATAGTTTCGTGGTCAGTTTTTGTTTTAATATCCGCGAGTATTGTTGCGACTATGTTTTTTATAATCGAAAAGAAACATACAATTAAGGAAGAGTTGCTGAAAAGGTTTCATTTTTAAAAATTTAGAGTTTTAAAGAAAAGTATTTGAAACATATAAAATATTTAAAGTATTTACAATTTTGCAAACAAACGTTACAATCAAAAAGAATTTAACCCCTTTATTTATAAATCGTAATTAGATTCAATATAGAAGAAAATCGATGTGGCATAGCGCTGCCATATTTGCATTTAATGTGTTATGCAATTCACAAAAAGGAGGATGATTAATTTATTGCGTTTAATAATTAATTAATCATATTTATAAAATGAAAACAAAATATTTACAAATTATAGCTTTAATCTTAACTTTATCAGTTTTAACAGGAATAAATGTATCTTGTAGTGGAGGCCTCAAGGTCAGCCCTGGGATGAAAATCGGAAATGAGGGTGTTGATTTTGCAAAAAAGCTTTCTTCTCAAATTCCATACCGCAGTGCTTACTCAATCGAAGAAAATAATGCAGCATCTCTTATAGAAGCAGAACTTAAAAAAATGGGGTACAAGCCTTCTGTTGTTTCATTTGTAAAAAACAAACAAACATCACAAAATGTAATTGTTAATATTGAAGGCAATGGTTTTTCTGTTTCCGATGGGACGACTTCTAATGCCGTTCAAATAAGAAAACAGGTTATTGTTGGTGCTCACTACGATTCAAAGATAGGTCTTGATCAAAAAGTTAAGTTCCCAGATTATGATGGGATTCAAGAAAATGCATCCGGGGTTGGCGCACTGATTTCAATCGCCAAAGAGCTTCTTAATAACAAAAAGGGATACGATATCGTTCTTGTTTTCTTTGGAGCAGGTAACGACGGTTTTGCTGGTGCAAATGCATATCTGACAGCAATGAGTAATGAAAGCATAAGAAGCTGTGATGCAATGTATTGTATCGAAAGCATATATGCCGGAGATAAACTTTATGCTCATTCAGGCCTAAATTCTTTAGCAAGTGGGCGCAAATATGAAATGCGAAGAAAATTATATGAAATATCTGATGTTGCTATAGCAAATACGATTGATTTAAGGTTCAACGAATCAGATCTTGATCTCGATGTAAATGGGGATAAAAAACCTGATGTTTATAGAGAAATCACTATTACAAAATCGGATTATTCGGTTTTCGATAAAAAGAACATTCCTAGTGTTTTTATTGAATCATATGATTATTTTGGTTCTGATGTTACAGAACAGATGGAAAGCAAAAACCCTGAATTTGGTGAATCAAAAGGAAAAATTCGAGGAACTAAATTTGATTCATTAAAACTTTTAGCCCCTGTATTAGAAAAAGATCGTTTAGAAACACGTGTGAAAAACACGGTATTTCTTATAATTAACGCAATTGAAAAGGGAATATATCAGGCGGCTTCAAATTAAGATCGAAATTGTGATGTTTCACATAAGCAATAATTCGGATATTAGTAGAATAGATAAAATTTAAGGACATCTGTGTTAATCCATTTAAAATTTATCGATTGAAATTTACCGGGCACAAGTGTAGAAATTTTCTCGTGTTCAACTAAACCATTGCATACACTAGGTTTAGGAACTTCGCAGTCTATTGGCAAAATATCCGAAAAAAGTCCAATCAACACTTTTTCATTCAATGTAACACAAGCATTTACAACATTTTCAGGAATCAATACGTCCAGTCTGAATCTTACAGGATTTTCTATATCAAAAGTGAACTCCATTATCCCGCAATGCTCTCCTGGATGATAAACAGTTTGTCTGACATTAATGGTTTCATCATCAATTAACAATTCATGAGTTTTATTTTCTAGTAAAGAAATAGCAATCCCATTAAATCTCTTTTCAAATATTTCCATATAAACTCCTTACGCTTTATAATATTTCAACTATATATTTAAAACATATAATTCAAGCACAATATTTTATATAAAATAAATCTATAAAATATCTTATAAATTATATCATATCATTTAAAATATGCAAAAAATATTTTAGATTTTGTAAATTGATTAGTATACAGTTTGTTTTCCTATTTCTTTTAAGGTAGATAGATAAATAGATATAAAGACAAATAAATAGTAGATAAATAGATTAACTAGGCAGATAAATAGTAGATAAATAGATTAACTAGGCATAGTAGATAAATAGATTAACTAGGCAGATAAATAGTAGATAAATAGATTAACTAGGCATAGTAGATAAATAGATTAACTAGGCAGATAAATAGT
>JBBQKF010000021.1:0-37368 GCA_038326615.1 Saccharofermentanales bacterium
ATGCGAAAGTATCTGTGTAGGACGGATGAAAATATCCGACCAGCAGTAGTGGGCTTGGACAGCCCTAAGATGTACCGGTGGGACGGTTATCGTTTCTCCGGGAATCCGAAGCTCGCCATTTCAATGGCGATGTAGTTCACCTATACGTCCTTTTCATTGGGTCACTTGATTTTATTTTTTTTATCCTGCTTATCTATCGAGTCATTTATTTTCCCTGCAATGTTTTCTTTTATTTTATCAAAATTGTTTCCAACATCCGATTTTCTATTGAAATCCGCTTTTTTCGATTGAATCTTACCCTTCAATTCTAATTGCTCGTTTCCGGTGATTTTTCCGGCTGCCTCTTTTAATTCTCCTACAACCTTGTTCTTTGTATTATTCAATTTGTCCTGTTTGTTCATAATAATTAGACCTCCATTCAATCTTCAGTACAGGCTATAAAATGCGTGTACCATGGCAAATAAACAATTGCAAATATTGTGCTAATAAAAATTAATTTAGTAAATGCTTAGGCGTTGTTGACGAAGTAAAGTTTTTCAAAATAATTTTCTGCACCAGAGAATTTTTCTGGTGCAGAACAGAAAAGAGATTAAAATACATTAAGAAGTTGCAAAATTATAAGAATTAATACAACAACAATTAATGTATGAACCCAATTTCCCGTTTTAGGAAAGCTAGGAAATACTTTTCCACCGAAAGCACCTAGAAGCCAAAGAATAAATATTATGACTATTACTGTCCACATACTGATTTCCTCCTATTTTTGTTAAAATGTAAATTTTTTAGTTGTTTATTTATACATTTTACATAAATTTAGAGTATACCTATTTGGACTGTTTGTCAATCATAACTAATTTATTGCATTTGTAGCTACGATTTCGTCAAAATAATGATTATCTTTTTATTGATGATACATTAATATTTAACAATTTCGTATTTCCAGTCAACAATTCCACCAAAATCTATAATATTTTGATATCCCATTTCAATTAGTTTTTTTGCAGCAATTTCACTTCTTCTTCCGCTTCTACAATATACTAATATTTTTGCATCCTTATTCTTCAACTTCTCAGGAGCAATTTTTTCAATATCGGTATCCGGAATTAGAATGGCATTTTTTATATGTCCCGTGTCGAATTCTTCCTTGGTTCGAACATCTAAAACTATAACTTCCTTTTCACTATCAATTATGCTTTTAGCTTCTTCCGATGATATTTTTTTGTATTCTGCTTTATTCTCTTTTACACTTGTGCAAGCAGTTAACAACAACCCAATTGCAAACCCCATAACTATAATCTTTAACATAATCTTTTTCATAAACTACCTCCAAAATATTAATAAAATGATATCAACAATTCTTTTCCATATATACCTTTGCCATGTATGTTTATCAACTTTACATTTCTATAAGAATGTTATTAAATTTATATACATTAACAAGTATCTATATATCTGAAATTATGAAAATCATATTTTAACGCAAAATATCAATTCCGCAGCTCGTTTTCCCTATGTAATTGCCACTTGCAGTGTCAAAATCGCTGTCGTCTTTAAATATAAATGCTGTAAGTTTGATTGAATCAACATCCTCACTCTTGGTTCCGGCGGTCAGTTTTATAGATGTCATAATTGTTTCCGGGTATGTAGATTTTGGTTCAAGATGATAAAAAGTAGGACCCGGTATACGATGAAGATTATCATAAACATATATTTCTATATATTGATAAAAATAGGCCTTCGGATCTTTGGGAGAATCTTTCGGTAGGCTTATATTCATATCAATTATTTCTTTTGAATTCAAAATAATCTTCACATTATATCCGATTTTGTAATCGTCAGCTTTCGGATACTTATACCAGTAAAGCTTGAAAAGATCCATAAATTTCAAACTTTCTACTTTCCCCTTGCTAGTTGGGTACGCGTAAAAAACTCCAATGTCTTTTCCCTTAATCCAATTTGTTTTATATGAATCCGTAATTAATGTACGGTTCACATAAAGATTTATCAAATCTGGACCTCCGGGGTGATAAGATGTTGGAGACGGGATAATGATGGTAGTGGTTGCAACTGCTGATTCATCATTTAATGAGTTATTAAGACCGCTGTTCGACTGATTTGCATCGCTTGTAGTTTTCGAACTACTACTAATAGTCGCTGAAGTTAAATCGCTATTTACTTGTTTACCATCAAAAATATTGCAGCCAGACAAAAATATTGTAAAAATTACATTTAGACTAAGTATTGTAATGATTCCAAGTATTGTAGCACTTTTTTTCATTTTATTTTTGGTCTCCATTCAATTGTGAACATTTCTCGTATTTGTGTTAAACATTTCTCGTATTTGTGTTAAGTTAAACATTTCTCGTATTTGAAATTTCTCAAAACAAATAAACTATCTAGTGTTGATATCATTTACTACCACAGTTTTATTATACACCAAAAAATAAAGCATTGAACGTCAAATAATCCATTTATGCAAAAAATCTGCTTCCGTTCGCCTTATTCATAGATAATTTATTGAAAATTAACTTCCATGATAATTTATTGAAAATTAGCTTCCTCAATGATTTATTGAAAATTAGATTCCGTTTTTCTAGTCGTCCTGCGGTTTCTCTTCCTTGCCCTTTCGGCGTTTGCGGACACACTGAGAAAGAAGATATTCAATCTGCCCATTAATTGAGCGGAAATCATCTTCCGACCAGATTACAAGCTCTTTCCAAAGTTCCGGGGAAAGCCTTAGCAGAATCTGCTTTTTACATGAATCATTGTTCTTTTCAACAGACATTAATATATTGACCCACTATTGATTATTGGCTGAGCATCTCTGTTACCACAAAGGACGACAAGAAGATTGCTAACCATTGCGGCTTTTCTCTCTTCATCTAAATGTACGATATCATTTTCATTAAGTTTCGCAAGTGCCATTTCAACCATGCCAACAGCACCTTCAACTATCATTTTGCGTGCATCAATTATTGCTGATGCCTGCTGTCTTTGTAACATAACAGCTGCAATTTCGGGAGCATAGGCAAGGTGTGTTATGCGAGCTTCAAGTATTTCAAGACCTGCTATTTCTGCCCTAGATTGAATCTCAACTTTAAGTTTTTCAGCAACTTCCTGACTACTTCCACGAAGTGTCATCTCCTCACCGTCATCCGCTACATCATAAGGATATAACCTTGCAATATTTCTTAATGATGAGTCACATTGAATTGAAAGATAGGATTTATAATTATCCACATTGAAAACTGCTTTTGCAGTGTTTACTACACGCCAAATTACCACTATCCCAATTTCAACTGGATTGCCAAGCAAATCATTAACTTTTTGTTTATTGTTGTTAAGAGTCATTGTTTTAAGTGATATTGTCTTCTTAGGGATAGTGCCAGCAGTAGATACCTGCGGTTTGTTCATCTGAGCGACAGGGTTTTGATCTTCAGTTGCTGTTGCCATTCCCCCATGTATTGTTGGGTTAACAGCAGATACGAATGGATTAACATAGAAAAATCCTTCACCTTTAAGTGTGCCTATATATTTACCAAACAATGTAAGCACCAGTGCTTCTTGAGGTTTAAGAATTTTAAGTCCCATATATGGTATCCAGCAAATACATAAATATGTTATTCCAACAATTAAAGAAACTGTTCCAAGGATTGATGTATTTTTACCTTCTAACAGCACCCCTCCAACAATAACAACAACAAGTCCTAAAATATTTAGGACGATGTTAAGGATAAGCATTCCCATCCCATCTTTTGCTTTTAAATCAATTTCCTTTGAGTATTTTTCGCTCATGTTCTCCTCCATAATAAAACCACCCTCTCAATTTTGAATTTATCCAATTTTCCAACTTGTTTCTGCTTATGTTTAATATTACCATAAGCGTCATCTTTTTGATACTATTATGATATCATTTTGATATTTTTTTGTCAATGCTATTTTAGTGGTCTTTTAATATAATTATCTGAATTGCATCGTGAATATTTGCGCACAAAATTTCATATATGGTTTTGTAGCACTAGATTTCTCATTCAAATTTGCAAGATCAAATTTTATATCGTTTTATTAAGGATAGGAATTTGGTTTTGCAATTGAAAAGAAATGCAACTTAAAGCCATTAAAATCTTTAAACTTGAATGCTATAAAAGTCATAAAAACCTAATTCCTTAAAGCCTTAAAATGCAATAAAAATTTTTATTGCTTAAACTTCCTTGCAAAGTGTGTTATAATGATATTCCACCGTTTTGAATGATAAGTTTATGATTTGACTTATTAAAGTGATGGAGGGACATATTTTCGTATATTTTGCTTGCTTTGAAAGATTTTTATTGGCTTAATAATATTGACCACTTGTCATTTACAGAATATTTAGTTAAGTAACTAATTTTACAGATTGAATTGAAATACAAAATATTGAATAATTTATAAGCTAACTTAATGGAGCATCCGCAAATCACATTGGAGTTGAGTTGCAGAACCGAATTTTCAAATAATTGTAACAATTAATCACTGCTACTCTCTCTCCGACTGCATATGCAATCTTGAAATTGCGGATGCCTCCAAATTACAACCCAGGAGGTTCATCCATGCAAACTTCATATTCCGATCAAACTTCATATTCAGAATCATCGGATTCTAATTTCAGTTCAAGAATGCACAGTATTGCAAGTCAGCACGAGTCAAGGAAGCGGTTTTCAATAAATCGGCTTCGTTTCTTGCATTGGCGTAATTACTTCAGCCTTCAAATTATCCGTCGTAAGTTGTCTAAATTCCCTGCAGGACTTATTACTCTTATTCCAGCATCAAGGTGGCTTTTTGATAATTATCATCTACTATACCGAAATTTCAAAGTATTCCAGTCTAGTGGAAGTGTTGAGCAATTTGGTAAAATGCCAATTATTATAAGTGGGCCAATGAAAGGCTACCCTTGCATATATCTCATTGCAAGAGAAATTATATTTGCTTCTAATCGCCATCTTACTGAAGATTCTGTAGTGCAGATGGTAAGAGAATATCAATCAGTTAAAATGCTTTCAGAAGATGAACTTAATCTGATGTCAGACATGATCGTGTTTTGCCTTTTAGAAAGAGTCATTGAAGAAGCAAAGAAAATAATTCCGGCTATTCGTAGCAAGGCAAAAGCTGATCGCTTAATAGAGAAAATGTCATCGCATTTTGTAAGCGGTGATGTCAACGCATTTTCTTTACTTAAGTCAAAAATTAAACCAAAGGATTTAAGAGAGCACACATTCAGATCACACTTGATTTATCGTTTAAGAAGTCTTTCAATAAATCAACAGGATATTTCTGATTTTTTTAAAAGCATTTTTGTCACGACTGGGGAACTGGATTTAGATTCAGACATCATTCTTAAGACAACCGAGAAAGAAAGACATTTTGAAGCAGAATCAGAAAGCGCCATTAGTTCATATATCACAAGTCTTGATGAAATTTCAGGAATGGACAAAGACATATTTGTTTCAGAAATTTCTTTAATCGAAGACCTTTTGTCAAATGACCCAGCTGGAATATACTCAAATATGAGCAAATCAACAAGAGCAAGATACAGAAGTTCTGTTGCAAAAATATCAGAACAGCATAAATTAACTGAAATAGAAGTTGCAGGTCTAACGCTTAATTTTTCTGTAACTCCACCAGAAAACTCCGATTTGCCTGCGCAAAATCATGTAGGAACTTATCTTGAAGGTCCTGGTAGAGCATATCTTATATCAGCAATAACAGGCAAAAAAGTAAAAGGCCGAGACTTATTATCACGCGTCAAAAAGTTCAGGCAAATTTTCTATTTTCTTGGAATATTAATAATAACCGCTGCTTTTTATCCGGCTCTCGAATACTTCATTAATCCAGCCGGAAAACCAATAGATACCGGAATGATTATCTTTTATATCGCTGTTTTTATTCCAGCATCAGGATTTGCTGTAACATTTATGAATAGTATTTTTACACGCATAATTCATCCTAAGTCCCCACTTTCTATGGATTTCGAAAAAGAAATCCCAGATAATTGCAAAACATTCATTGTTATTCCTCTTATTTTACCATCAGTTGAGAGTTCTCATGAATATGCTCAAAGACTGGAACAACATTATCTGGTCAACCGAATGAATAATCTGTTTTTTGCATTACTCGTCGATTTTAAAGATTCAAAGGAAAAGACTTTGCCAGAAGACATGGAAATAATTGATTCTGCAATAGAAGAAATTAATAAACTTAATGCATTATACCCGCGAACCCATTGCTTGTTTTCACTTTTTTATCGTGAGCGTGTCTGGAATGAAGGGCAAAATTGCTGGATGGGCTGGGAAAGAAAAAGAGGGAAACTCGAGGATTTCAATTCTCTTATAGCAGGAGAAACCGATACTGGATTTTTAATGCCAGTAGGAGATGCTTCTATTTTTAAAGAAATTAAATATGTAATAACACTGGATTCTGATACAGAACTAACAAATGGAAGTGCTTCCGAAATGATTGGAGCAATGGAACATCCACTAAATCAGCCAGTATTTGATCTGTCCGGGCAAAAAATAAAGTCTGGTTATGTTATTATTCAATCAGAGGTCCGAAACAGAGCACCATCACCTTCATCTGGTATAAGCCAAAGGATTTTTTCAGGGGAATCAGGTTTTGACCCTTACTCAGCAATAGTTTCAGATGTTTACCAGGATACATTTGACGAGGGAATTTATGCCGGTAAGGGGATATATAATTTAAACGCATTTCACACCCTTTTGCATAACAAAATTCCAGAGAATCATGTCTTAAGTCATGATTTGTTAGAGGCAAGTTTTACAAGATGCGCTTTTGCAAGTGGAATAAAAATGATGAATGCAGTTCCATCAAGCGTGTCAGCATACATAAAAAGAGAACACAGATGGGTGCGCGGAGACTGGCAATTAGTTAAATTTCTTTTTTCGAAATCTGAAATAAATTTATTATCTAGGTGGAAAATGGCCGACAACCTAAGGCGGAGTCTCCTTCCCTCTTCTTTGATGCTATTAATGGTTGCTAGCTTATTTCTTATACCTATGTCAAGATGGATTTGGATACCATTCATATTTTATGAAACAATAACACAGTTATCTGGAACTTTAATTTCATTATTCTTCGAGAAAATAAGACACCCATTCCGAAGAATTTCACTTCCAGTTCTATGGAATAATATTTATGCCATTATAATGCAGGCTGTTTTCTTTTTTGTTTTACTTCCGTGTCGTGCCGCAACTACTCTTGATGCAATCATACGAACCTTGTACAGAGTTTTCATCAGTCACAAAAACCTTCTTGAGTGGCAAACCGCGGATTCACTAGAGAAAACAGAAAGCAACTCCCTAAAAAATTATATGAGACTTATGATGCCTTCTTATCTTGTGGCATCAGTTATTTTATTCAGGACTGTATTCCCTCTTCATATTGCTTTGCGAATTTTGTTTGTTCTATTTGCACTTTTGTGGATTATGTCGCCGCTTATTACCTATTTTTCAAGTAAATCAAAACACACTGGAGTTTCTGAGAAACTAACATCTGATGAAAAGGACATTCTCCTTTCACAAGCAGCAAGAATCTGGAACTATTTTGCAGATTTTACAAAAGAAGAAAATCATTGGCTTTGCCCTGACCATCATCAGGAAAGTCCAGGTCCTAAAACCGAAAATAAAACTTCACCTACGAACATTGGACTGCAATTATTAGCTACACTGTCAGCCAGGGATCTTGGATTTATAGGGTTTTTCACATTCCTTGAAACATGTGAACGCATAATGTTTACAGTCGAACAAATGCCAAAGTGGTATGGGCACTTATACAATTGGTATGACACTAAGACATTGCAGATTCTTGAACCCAAGTATATTTCGACAGTTGACAGCGGAAACTTTTTTGCACATATAATAGCTCTTAGGAGCGCACTTAGTGAAATGGTTCAATCACCTTTATATAATGATGCTCTAATTGAAGGCCTTAGAAAGATGCAAATTGCAGACATCGAAGAGCCCGAAATTTCAGGTGCTGAATTTTACAAAATGAGTAAAGGTGTTTCGAAAAAGAAGCCAAGAAACAAGGTGACTAATTCTGTTAACAAGGTGTGCATTCCTATTTTGCCTGATATTTCAAGTGACAAGAGCCCGGCTGCAGCCAACAATAGAATCGTAATTAAGATTCACTCGATGTTTGAAGCCGTTCAAAAACTTATAAATGATCCTAATACAGGAACAAGAACTATGAGTTTATGCTCAGATTTAATTCAGGACAAAGAGCAACTGGGATTAACTTGTGATGAGGAATTTGCAGAACCATTGTATATTCTTTTACAGAACGGCAATGAACAAGTTGAGCAAGTAATCTTCAGACTTGATAATTTAATTTCAAAAATAGATAATCTTGTAAAAGAATCGGATTTCAGACCTCTTTATGACAGGAAAAAACAACTTTTTCGAATTGGTTATCATGAAACAAACAAAAAACTTGATCGTGGACACTATAATCTTATGGCCTCAGAAGCAAGGCTTTCAAGTTTTCTTGCAATTGCAAAGGGAGATGTCCCAAAAAGGCATTGGGCAGCATTAGGCAAACCACTTACCGTGTTCAAAGGGCTTCCGGCATTAGTATCTTGGAGTGGATCTATGTTTGAATATCTCATGCCAAATATTGTAATGAAGACCCCTCATAACAGTATTATTGATTACAGTTGCCGTGCCTCAGTACATAGTCAGATTAGTTACGCAAGAAGGATGAAAATGCCTTGGGGAATATCTGAGTCACAATATCATGTTTTCGATAATCATGCAAATTATCAATATGGTCCTTTCGGAGTTGTCCGCATGAGATTGCAATCGACTCTCAAACCCGTAAGAGTTGTTGCTCCATATTCAACTTATCTGGCGCTGGATACTTACCCAAAACGAGCAATTAAAAATCTTGTTGAGTTAGACAGGATTGGAGCAAGCGGCAAATATGGATTTTACGAGGCTCTTGATTTCAATAGTCCTGATCCTGTAACTTTAAGAAAATATTTTCTGGTCAGAAGTTTCATGGCTCACCATCTAGGAATGAGTATTACATCAATTAACAATGTGCTCAATAACAAAATCCTTCAGACGCGTTTTCACGAAAACCCTATGATTAAAGCAAGCGAATCTATGTTAGAAGACAATTTCAAGTCAAATCTTGTAACAATCGCAAGTCAAGGATACACTATTGACGTTGATAGCAAAGATATTGCCACGGGTTTAATTGAAAGCCGTACATTTACCACAACAAATACTCCCTATCCAATTGCGCACATCTTGTCAAATGGTAATTACCAGCTTATGCTAACCACACAAGGCAATGGATTTTCATCATGCAATGATACTATGATTAACAGATGGAGACCCAATTTCAGGGACGGTGGTTATGGGTCATTTATATACATACGGGACACTGAGGCCAACAGCCTGTGGAGCAATACATTTTATCCTGTGATGAATGAACCAGATTCATACAAAGTAATTTTTTCTTATGACAAAGTTGAGTACAGAAGGACAGATGGGCAAATAAGCACATCAACAGAAATAACGCTTTCCCCTGTTGATCAACTTGAAATACGTCGAATTACTCTAACAAATCATAGTGAGAAAACTGTTAATATTGAGCTTACAAGCTATATAGAACTGTGTGCCAACGATTATATGGCAGATGTAAGCCATCAGGCTTATAGTAAACTTTTCATTGAGACGCAGTTTGATGCAAATCGCAAATTTCTTGTATCAAAGAGAAGATCCAAAAAGCCTACAGAAACAAATGGATATATTATGCATCAAATAAGAACAGATGCAAGAATATCAAGACCTGTTCATTTTGAAACCGACCGCCAATCATTTATAGGTCGTAGTGGGACATTAATGGCGCCTGAAATTCTTTCTTCAAATATACCATTTTCTGACAGAATTGGAACCTCAATTGATCCAATTCTTAGCCTTCAGGTGGTTATATCGATTTCCCCGGGAAGAAGCTCAAGCGTGAGTTTTATTACTGCATATTGTAAATCTATGGCAGAAGTAACTGATTTAAGTGACAGATATTCTGCTCGTTTCAGTGATGATGACACATTCAAAATGGCAAGAACCAGTAGTCTTCTCGAAATTGAGTATCTAAAAATCCAGTCTTCACAAATAAATGCTATTCAAGATCTTGTAGGACCTTTATATTATCCAACAGAGAAATTTAAGGATATCGATGACCAGCTATCCCAAAACTTCTTGGGACAAAACACCTTGTGGAAATTTGGAATTTCAGGAGATCAGCCTGTTATTCTATTAAAAATTTCCGAAGTTAGTGAAATGGAAATATTAAAGGATGTACTATTTGTTTATGAATTCCTGCGTTTACAGAAAATCCGAGTTGATCTCATCATTTTAAATGAACAAGAAGACAGTTATGACAATAGGCTGCATCAGTTAATATTTGAACAAACAGCAACGATTCGAGTTTTTGATGAAGGGCGTTATCAATCCGGAATTTTCGTTTTAAGATCAACACAGATAGCCCCTGAAGAAAGGCTGTTATTGCTTGCAGTTTCGCGAATCGTTTTTTCACCAAAAAGTGGGATTTATTTCTCTAAATTAAAGAAGTCCTGGCCAAAACAAGAGAAATCACTTGTTATTCATTTGCCTTCTGGTACGCTTCCAAGGCCATCGCTTCAAGATGATATATCCCATCATTTAGAACCAGTTCCTGAGTTTTTTAATGGAATTGGAGGTTTTGTAGATGATGGACGCGAATATGAAATCCGTTTGACTAAAGGAACAAAGACGCCTGCTCCTTGGATCAATGTCATTGCAAATGAGCATTTCGGTTTTCAGGTATCGGAAACTGGTGCGGGTTATGTCTGGGCTGTAAATAGTCGTGAAAACAAACTTACCACATGGCATAACGATCCTGTTTTAGACCCTCAATCTGAAGCAATATATGTAAAATCTAATCTGACAGGTGCAGTATCTTCGCCATGTTCAATGAAAGCTGGCGCTCACGGACCGTTTATTGTAAGGCATGGTTTCGGTTATTCTGTATTCGAAAAAAGAGATCCTTCGCTTAATGAATCGATGACTGTTTTTGCTTGTTCCAAAGAACCTATTAAATTATCTATTCTTACCTTAAAAAATCTTACAGAAACCCCAATGGATCTTACAATAACTTACTTTGTCGAATGGGTTCTTGGAGCATTTCGAGAGCAGACCGCCAGATTTATTACAACACAAGTCGACGAAAACAATCAGATTCTTTATGCCCGCAACTGCTATTCAGAGAAAAGTAACGAGAACATCGCTTTCATTTTTTCTAGTGAAGATATTACATCATACACTGGTAATATGCAAAATTTCCTTGGGAAAAATGGTACAATCAGATACCCTCTTGAACTTTCCGCTAAATCTTTATCGGGCGAAGTTGGTTATGGTTATGATCCTTGCGGAGCAATACAATGCATTTGTAATGTTTTGCCTGGAGAATCAAAAACTATTGTTTTCGGGCTCGGGCAATCAACTTCTATCAATAATGCTACAAATCTAGCTGAAAGATTCGGAGACTTAGTAAATGCAAGCGCAGAGTTAAAAACAGTAAAAAAATATTGGTCCCGCCTACCCGGAGATGTAACAATCAAAACTCCTGACCGTGCCATGGATATATTAATGAATGGATGGTTACTTTATCAAGTTCTCTCATGCAGAATCCTTGCAAAAGCTGCATTTTATCAGTGTGGTGGTGCATTTGGATTTCGTGATCAGTTGCAGGATGTCTTAGCTCTTGTTAACTTTGATCCATTAATTGCAAGAAACCATATACTCAAATGTTGCTCAAAGCAATTTACGGAAGGAGATGTGCAGCACTGGTGGCACGAACCGGACGGCGTTGGTGTAAGAACAAGAATCTCGGACAATCTTCTTTGGTTGCCATATATTACCGCACAATACTGTAATCAAACTGGTGACTTTAATCTTTTAGACGAGAAAGTATCGTTCCTTGAAGAAAAGGTCCTAGAAAAAAATCAATCTGAGTATGTGTCAAGGCCACGAGTTTCGGAAACTACTGCCAAAGTATATGCTCACTGCGTTATGGCTATCGATTATGCTTGTAGGTTCGGTGTGCACGGATTGCCTTTGATGAAAGGTGGAGACTGGAACGATGGTATGAATTTAGTTGGGCCACAAGAATTAGGTGAAAGCGTATGGCTTGGCTGGTTTATCTATTCAATCCTAAATTCATTTATTCCAATATGTCAGATGCAGGGAGAAAATGACAGAGCGGCGTCTTATCAGATAATGGCTGATAAATTAAAAAGTAATCTAGATAAAAATTCCTGGGATGGAGAGTGGTATCTGCGTGCATTCTACGATAATGGTCAAATGATGGGATCTACAAAAAGCGAAGACTGCCGAATAGATTCAATTAGTCAGTCATGGGCCGTAATCTCCCAAGGAGCTGATAAATATAAGGCTCAAACCGCACTAAACAGTGCAAGAAGATATCTTATTAAGCCTGAAGACGGAATTGTTCTTTTGCTTACCCCACCTTTTGACAAAGACACAAATAACCCTGGATATATTAAAGGTTATAACCCAGGAATTCGCGAAAACGGTGGTCAATATACACATGCTGCTGTTTGGCTTGCTATGGCCTTTTGTGAGGCTGGAGATGGTAATGAGGCATATCGTATTTTAAATATAATTAATCCAATACAGTCAACACGTGATTTTCAATCAGTAAGCCATTATACAAAAGAGCCCTATGTTATGTCAGCTGATGTTTCGTATGGATTCCCAAACACCGGCAAAGGTGGATGGAGCTGGTACACAGGTGCCGCTGGCTGGATGTACCGCACAATTCTACATAATTTCCTCGGTGTCAGAAAAGAAGGTAACCAACTCATATTTGAACCATGCATTTCTTCTAATTTTAGAAGGTTTCAGGTTGAATACCAATTCGGTCTTTCACTTTATGAAATTACTGTTTTAAACGACTATTGCAACGGCTGCGAAGTTACCTCTCTTTCAATTGATGGAGTTATGAAAAATAGCAACAAAGTTGATCTTATTGATGACGGGCTTGTTCATCATATTGAAATTCGACTTGGGAATGTTTAAGTTAGGCGAATTTTCGAATTGTAGTTGCGGCAATATCCTGATTTGAGTATAAACTTAATTTGAAGCGTAAATTTGGTATAGACAATTGTTAGGTGTAAAAGGTAATTTAAAAAGCCTGTGATTCCCCAATAACTGATATCAGTTAAATCGAGGTCACAGGCTTTTTCGTATTTTTTATTAGTTCTTTTTATATAATTAGTTGTCTTTATCTAATTTTTTATTATTGGTTGTCTTTTTCTAATTTTTCATTTGTTACTATCTGTTTTTTTTACTAATTACTAATTACTGGTTTGTTGTTTTGAACTTTTGACACTTTTGTAAATCTGGTCAAGTTTAGGCTCGCTAATTCTTTTGCCGTTAAGAGTAATGTATATTCCTTCAGAAGGATGATTTTCTTTGAGTCTGATTGTTTTAACATTAATGAAGGATCCCATTTTGAGCTGCGCAACTGTCTCTTCCATTTTGTTATATAGGTCTTTTGAACCTTTTTCGGCGCAAACATCACAAGTACAAATCGAGAATTCCTGAGTCATGAATGCTGAGTCTGCCTTCTTGCGAATATGGCAAGACTGGCTGTCGCCACTTTTTGCAATATAATGAGTATGTAACAATTCATGTGCAATCGGAGAGTTAGCAGTGCCATAAAATTCATCATACAATCTTAGAATATCTGGGTTTTCCTGAGATTTGCGGTATTTAGATGCCTTATCAATATTAACGAGTATGTTCTGACGCTTCTCTAGTGCATCGATTTTCTCTGGAACCGGATGACCGGCACCGCAAATACATCCACCAGGACATGCCATAACTTCAATGAGATCATATCCGACATCAATGCCTTGCAGGATTTTTTCGACAATAGGTTCTGCATTATGAAGACCACTTATTACAGCAGTTCTAAGGGTAATTCCGTTAGCTTTTATTGTTGATTCTTTAAGTCCTTCAAATCCTCTTACCTCTTCAAAATCAAGATGGTCTTCTTTAATTTCTCCGGTAAGTTTCTCGACAGCCATTCGAAGTGCAGCTTCAGCAACACCACCAGACGCTCCGAACAATACGCCGGCTCCTGATACTTGCTTATAAGGATCGTCAAACTCCTGCGGAATAACATCAGATGCTTTAATGTTCATTATTTCCATCATACGAAGCATTTCTGTAGATGTAAGAACAGCATCAACATCACGAATTCCGTCCTTCTCAAACTCAGGACGTGCAGCTTCAGATTTCTTAGCAATACAAGGAACAATTGATACTACGAAAAGATCTTTCTTGTCTATGCCGCTGACCTTTGTAAAATGGTTTTTAACTGTAGCACCCATCATCATCTGTGGGGACTTACAGCTAGAAAGATGTGGAATCAATTCAGGATATCTCTTTTCGACGAAATTCACCCAACCCGGACAACATGAAGTAAACTGAGGCATTACACCTTTGCTATCGACACGGTTAAGAAATTCGGTTGTCTCTTCAATAATAGTAAGGTCGGCTGCGAATGAAAAGTCAAATACTTTATCAAAACCTATCTTTTTCAAAACACCTGACATGAAAGGAGAAGCTTCGTTAAAAGGTATTTTGAAATACGAGGACACAACACTTCTTACAGCAGGTGCAACGAACGCAACCACTTTCTTATTCTTGTTATTAAGCGCTCTAAAAACTTTCCCCTTCTCAGTTTTAGAATCCAATGCACCACATGGGCATGCATTAACACATTGACCGCAACTTACGCAATCAGATTCTTCTAGTGGAAGCCCGCTTTTTGTACCTACCAACTGGCGACCCTGCTTCATATAAAAAGTAAGTATATCCGGTCCTTCAACTTCCGCACAGGCTGTAATGCAACGGCCGCAGGAAATGCACTTGTTATGATCACGCACAATAAAAGGATGGTCTTCAACAATCGGAATATAGGGTCGTTCGTGTATCGGTATAGTAAATTCTATATTATGCGCAGTTGCTTCTTTTCTTAAATCGCAGTTATATCTCTCGTTACATCCACAGCGCAAGCATCTTTGTGCTTCTTTACGTGCGACTTCTTCTTTTAAACCTAGGTCAACTTCCGCAAAATAATCTTTTCGCTTATCAAGTGATATAGAAGGCATTTTCGCTCTTGCAAAATGAGGGATTTCTTCAAATTCCCACTTCGGCAAGTCTTCCATTGACCCTCTGTTGCAGCTATAATCCATATTATGTTCTTTAACATATCCCTTGCTGAGATAGCTATGAATGGTCTCAGCCGATCTTCTTCCAGCGCCAACTGCCTGAATAACTGTTGCGGGTCCTGTTACGCAGTCTCCACCGGCAAATATATTATTTTCGGAAGTTTGGAAAGTTTTACCATTGATTTCAATATCGCCCCACTTATTAAGTTTAACAGGAAGGTCATTATAAAGAAATTGTGTGTTTGTACTTTGCCCAATTGCTCCAATTATTGTATCAGCCTCAATTATCAAATCGCTGCCTTCAACAGGAACAGGACGGCGGCGGCCAGAACGGTCGGGTTCACCTAATGTCATTTTAATACAGCCAAGTTGCTTCTTGCCATTTTCTGATGTAATTTTAGTTGGAGCCATCAAGAAAAGCATTTCAACACCTTCATGAATTGCCTCATCAACTTCAAATGTTTCAGCAGGCATTTCTTCTCTTGTACGACGATATACAAGCTTAACTGATTTTGCTCCATAACGAAGAGCAGTTCTCGCACAGTCAATAGCAGTGTTTCCACCACCAATTATAATGACATCATCACCGAGCTTGATATCGGTTCCTTTTGTAACTTGCTCAAGATATTGAATTCCAAGCCATACTCCCTCAAGATTTTCACCTTCAATATGTAAAGGTGTCGCTCTCCATGATCCTATCGCAAGGTAGACAGCATCAAAATCCAAGTGGAGGTCTTCAAGCATGATATGTGTTCCAAGGGATTTTCCAGTCATAACTTTAACGCCGAGTTTCTTGATTGTGTCAATTTCCTTGTCTAAAGTCATCTTAGGCAAGCGATATTCAGGAATACCGTAACGCATCATTCCACCTGCAAACTTCTGGCGTTCAAAAACCGTTACGTCATGCCCATTAATTGCACTGTAATATGCACACGAAAGCCCTGAAGGACCTGCGCCGACAACAGCAATTTTCTTACCTGTTGATGGTAAAGTTTCTGGTACAAAAGGTTCTTCAAGTGACATATCCCAATCTGCAGCAAATCTTTTAACATAATTAATTGCAACAGGTGATTCAACAAGATTTCTGCGACAGGCAGCTTCACAAGGATGAGGGCAAACACGTCCACATACACTTGGGAATGGATTACTTTCTTTAATAACTCTTAGTGCAGAATCATAATTTCCGTTGGCCACATGTCGCAAATATGCCTGTATGTCTATATTAGCCGGACATGTCAATACACATGGTGCAACACAATCTGCGTTGTGATCTGATAATAATTGCTTAAGTCTTATTTTGCGGTAATTCTCTAATTTAGGGCTGTTAGTTGTTATAATCATCCCTTCTTTTATCGGGGTCTGACAAGCTTTTACTTCCTGCTCGCCATTTGTTCCTAATTCAACTACGCAAAGACCGCAGTTACCATTTGCTCTGTCAACTCTTATATCATAACAAAGATGAGGTATATGAATATCTTCCTGTAATAACGCCTGAAGTATTGTAAGATTATCATAAACTTCAATTCCTCTTCCGTTGACAATAACTTTTATCCGATTGTGATTCGATAATGTTTTCATAAATTTCTCCTTAAAAAAGCAAATGGATTGTATACAATGTACTAATTTTATATTATTTTTTATGTAATTTCAACTACTTGAAGTCATCTTTGCCAAATAATAGATAAACACACATATTTTGACAAATTATAATAGATATATTTGCAATAGGATTTTGCTATAAAAAATTTGTTGAATTATTCTAGATACTAAATTGACAGTTTTACATTCTCTAGTGAATTCTATTAAGTAAAATTAAATCGGAAATGTAAAAATAATCGGTACGGTTGGCAAAACATCTTCTTACAAAGATACTGTTTTTAAAAATCAAAAACCCCTCCGAAAAACGACTCATCATTTTTCGGAGGGGGTTCAATTTAACAATTTACAGTTTAACATTATCGATTAATTTAAGATTTGTAGAAATTTAAAATTCTTACTAGTAATTTCGAACATCTAAAATCGTACTAGGACGTAACCGTAATTTTATAAATATGAAAATGTTTCAGATTTTTGAAATACATTTCTTTTAATTAAAAGTGCAGAACTGAAACTCTTAAGACTCCATCAATTTCTGATAAAGCATCAATAGTATCCTGATCGATATCCTTTTCGACGCTTACAAATGAAACAGCCTTTTGTTTATCTTTCTTACTGCTCCAGTTCATCGATGTGATGTTAATATCTCTTAGTCCTAGAACTGTCCCGACTTTACCGATAATACCTGGTTTGTCAGTATTTTGCATTGCAATTACATTTTCGGCAGGCTCAAAATCCATGTGGTATCCAAAGAAATCAACTAAACGAATGCTGTCTTTTGCAAAAACAGTACCTGAAACTGACAAAGATTTATCATCGGAATGGAAAATTATTGTTATAAGATTTGTGTATTTTTCAAGATGGCTTGTCTTGCTTTCAACAATTTCAATTCCCATGTTTTTAACATTCTGCATTACGTTAACAAAGCTCAGACGTTCATGAGTTATCGGTGTAAGGAACCCCTTAAGTGCTGAAAGTGTTATCAGCCCTGTTTCTTTAGATGCGAGGTCCCCACTGAAAATAAGTTCAATCTTGTTAACGCGCTGTTTCTCTGTCTGGAAATAAATTGAACCGAGTTTTTCGGATAATTCGATGTATGGAGCCATTTCGCTAAGACGCCCGCTTATTGTTGGCATATTTATTGCAGCCACAAGTTCGCCCTTTAGTGCTTTTGCAACAAGTTCTGTTACAGCAGTTCCTACGTTCCAGTTTGCTTCGTGAGAAGATGCTCCAAGGTGAGGAGTTATAACGCAATTTTGGAGAGTAAGTAAAGGGTGCTGAAAGTTTTGTTCACCTGGCTTTTTGTCATAACTTGGTTCCTTGTCAAATACATCAATTCCTGCAGCAGCCACTTGCCCTGAAACAAGTGCATCGTAAAGAGCTTTTTCATTTACAAGTCCACCGCGTGCAGCATTAACTATACGAACGCCCTTTTTGCATTTTGCTAATTCAGGAGCGTCAATCATGTTATAGGTTTCTTTGTTTTTTGGTGTATGAAAGCTTATTAAATCTGCGACAGCGATAAGTTCATCAAGTGTTTTGCATTTTTTGACGCCTAAATTATTGAATTTTTCATCAGATATATATGGGTCATATGCTATAACAGTCATTCCAATTCCGATAAACTTACGGGCAACTATACTACCAATTCTTCCAAGTCCAATAATACCAGCTGTTTTACCTTCGAGTTCGTTTCCAATCATTGTTCCTCTTCTGAAATCATCAACACGGGCTTTTCTGTCAGCAAGAGAAATGTTACGGAATGCATCAAACGCAAGACCGACAGCAAGTTCACCTGCAGCCATAATATTTGCTTCAGGAGTATTAACAGCTATAATACCTTTTTTGGTACAGGCATCAACTTGAATATTATCGATTCCATTTCCAGCACGACCTACAACTTTAAGGTTTGGAGCTTTTGAAACCAATGCTTCGTTTACCTGTGTTACGCTTCTTACGATAAGTGCATCATAAGGTTCCATCATATTCTCAATTTCTTCCTGAGTAAATCCTAGTTTTTCATCTACATCAAATCCTTGATCTCTAAGATATTGGACTGACTCCGCTGCAATTTTTTCTGAAATCATTATTCTCATGATATGACCAACCTTTCATTATTAGAATGAATTTAAATGTTTCAAAGTATACTGTAAAATTTTTGATAAACAACCAGAAATGATTGTATACAATTTGTAACTTTCATTATTTTACCATTTCTACTAGCACTTCGTCAATCGTAGCAAGCAATTCTTTTATTTCTTTTATTGTAACATCTGCCATATGTGCAATTCTGAAAGTTTTTTCTTTCAATTCCCCATATCCATTAGAAATTGTAAATCCACGCTCACCAAGTCTTTTGTTAAGGTCCGAAACAGAAATCTCTTTTGTATTGGTAATGCATGTAACTGTATTTGATAAATAACGATCATCTGAGAAAAGTGCAAAATTCTTAAGTGCCCAGTTGCGAACTTCCGTAGCCATTTCGGTATGTCTGTCAAACCTTTCGTCAAGACCTTCTTCAAAGATACAATCAAGTTGGTAATCAAGTGCGAACATATGTGAAAGTGAAGGTGTTGAAGGGTATTGATATTCTTTATCTTTTACATATTGATATAACTCGACATAGTCAAAATACAAACCGCGGTGAGGAACTTTTCTTGCCGCAGCTATTGCTTTTTCGGAAACTGAGCACAATGCCATTCCAGGTGGAAGTCCGAGGCACTTTTGTGTTGATGTTATGCAGATATCAACTCCAAGTTTGTCAACTTCGATTTTCGTGCCACCAAGTGAGCTGACAGCGTCAAGGCACCATATAACTTCTGGATATTTTTTAATTACTTCGCTTATTTCATAAACAGGATTTGTAATTCCAGTTGCGGTTTCATTATGTGTTATGCAAACAACATCATAATCTCCCGTTTTCAATGCTTCATCAACCATTTCTGGCAGGGTTGCTTTCCCAAGTTCCGATTTGATTTTATCTGCTGAAATTCCGTTTGCTGTTGCCATTTTATACCAACGATCACCGAAAGCACCAATAGAAAAAACTGCAACTTTCTTGTTTGTACATGAACGGATTGCGCCTTCCATAAGGCCACTACCTGAAGAAGTTGAAAGCAATATTGTATTTTCTGTGTACATAAGCTTCTGTAGTTTTTCGGAGATGTTTTTCTGTAGTGCTGAAGCTCCCTTCGTCCTGTGTCCTATCATTGGTGTGCTCATCTTTGAAAGCACTCCCTCGCGTACTTCAACAGGTCCTGGGATAAATAATTTCTTGTGCATAGAATTCCACCTTTCGTGTTTTTATAAAATCACTTCATTTTTACTTCATAATCACACCAATACTCTTTGAATAATTTCTCTTATTCTATACGATTTCAGATAATATTTCTACCGTAAAAATGAGATTTTGTTATTTTAACAGCAATTATATACAAATGTGAAATATTTTACAGCATAATGAAAGAGATTCCATGTTTTGCATGAAATCCCTTACTAACTTTCATTTGAATTTACTATTTATACGTATTAAAAATCAACAATTTATACCTATTTAAAATTTATATTAATGAATAGTCAAATCTAAATTCTATACAAATAAATAATCCAAATTAACATGATTACATAAATCAACTTATTACCAGAAGTAACTCAAACTGTCTGGAAACTAGTGCGTTATAACATATAAAAATGTACTACCTAATTAACTTTGGGAATTGTAATATCCCATCCTTGCTGATAAGTTGCAGTTGTGAATGAAGGATATTTCGCTTTATTTGCTGCAACTATAGCATTAATATATTTCATATCTGTAGAATTATAATACTTCTTTGCTATAGTTGTTAATAATTCCCCTGGTGCGATTGTATGGGTTGTTGGCAGAACATTTGTAGCAGGCTTAGTTGGAGTTACATTAGCAGGAGTAGTTGGTGTTGGTGCTTTCGTTACTTGTGAAGTCGTATCACTATTAGCTGAACTATCTATGCTGGTAGAGGTGCCAGAATCTGTTGAGGAAACGATTTGTGTTGGTGTTGGTGTTAACTCTAAAGGATTCTTTCCGCGATTTCCGTTAATCATCGTATAAACGGCAAATGCACAAACAAGAATAACAATTACAATTATAGCAATAAGTGCTATTTTCTTTGATTTACCGTTAGCTCTCTCATCATTCTCATCTTCATCATCAGGATATTGATCATAATCTTCTTCCTGTTCGTAATCACCATCTTCTGCATTAACAGGTGCTTTAGCATTGGAGGTATCTTTCTTTGCTTGAGCACCAGATGGTTTGCCCATTAAAGGGAACGCAGCTACAGCACTTTTCGTGGCTCTTTCGCCATTAGATATGCTTTCTACAAAACCTATCATAAATTGAATCGGTGTTCCTGGAACCTTAGATGCAGCTTCGGTTATTACGAGGCCTGCGGCTTCGCACTGATCATTTGCTTCATAAAGAATTCTTAACATCTCTCTTTGTCCAATAGATTCCATGACTTCTCTGTTACAAACTATAATACAGTCGTCAACCATCAATTGTGCAATGTTTGAGTATCGCACGGTTCCTGCAACGCCTGCACAGTATATATCAATGTTGGGTACTGATTTGCCACTATAATCAATAGCTTCAAAAGGAATATCATCCTTAGTTAGTGGATAAAGTGTGTCATTTCGGTAAAGATAAGCACAACCTCTTCCCATAGTTACTGCAGCAACTTCGGAATCCTTGACCATAATCCCTGCAAAAAAAGGTTGACGAACACCTTCGTGTTGGAGAGATAATCTCCCTGCAACACCGACACTACATTCAGCAATGTCTGTAATCTGATTGTCAATATTCTTCGATGAATGCTTTATCTCAAGAGTGGTCCTATCTAATACAGGCTTTACCATCTCAATGTCTTTCTTATTATCGCCCGATGATTGTGTTGCAAAAGTTGCAAAAAAGAAAGCTTTGTCTTCGCGGTCTAAAGATATATCAGCAGCCCTTGATTCTCGTGGTCCAGAAATTCTTCCATCAATCCAAAAGCCATCTGTTGCTCCACTAGCAGGACTGTATCTTGCTGTTATAGTTGTAGAAATTCTTGTAATTTTAGCCATTTAAACTGTCCTCATTTCATAATCTTTGATTTATTCACTTACTTAATCGTTATCAATTTGTTAAAATATAATAATGTCTTTCATCAAGGCATTCTATTCATATTGCAGTAAATACCTCTAGGAAATCGACGTACATCCTTACAAATTATACCACATTTAAAGGCATTTGATTATAAAATATTTCATCTGTAACAAACGTTTATCAAAATTGAAATAATTCTGACATGATTCAAAATTTTTATGATACAATTAGACATAATAAAATCTCTTGGAGGAACCATGACAAAACAAACTGAAAACTCAACACAGGCGACGCAAATTTATCAGAAAATTTCAGAATCCGCCTCAAATTCAGTTCTTTGTAAAAGAATAGCAAAGGAGCTCTCAATATCATTGCCGCAGGTAGAAAGCACCATTGCTTTAATTGATGACGGAAATACAATTCCATTTATAGCAAGGTACCGAAAAGAAGTCACAGGTAATCTTGATGACGAGCAATTACGTAATCTTCACGAGAAACTTTTATTTTACAAAGCACTCTTTTCAAAGAAGGATGATGTCAAAAGACTTATTTCTGAACTTGGTTTTCTTACGCAGGAAGTCGCTGATTCAATAGACAGATGTGAAACTACAACTGAGGTCGAAGATATATATCGCCCATTTAGACCGAAGCGTAAAACCCGTGCTTCAATAGCAAAAGAAAAAGGTTTGACAGGATTTGCACTCAAAATACTTGAATGTAAAGACGAAGAACCTGCTTTGCTTTCATATGCAACAACTTTTATTAATCCCGAGAAAGGCGTAAACGAAATACAAGAGGTATTTGACGGCGCGTGCGATATAATCGCAGAAGCAATATCTGAAGATGCCGCTTTAAGAAAGAGACTTCGAACACTCTACAATAATACAGGAATTATCGAAACCAAAGCTAAGGGCACTAAAGAATCGGTATTCGAAATGTATTACGATTATCACGAGCCAATTTCTAGAATTGCCGGTCACAGAATCCTCGCTATAAACCGCGGGGAACGTGAAGAAATACTTAATGTAAAATTAGCCATGGACAACGATTTTGCCGGTAGCCTAATACTTGAGCATTGTAGCAGCGGTAAACTTGCGCAAAGTCCTTCACTTGAATCTGTTATTCCCTCAAATTACAAAGCAAGGGCTTGCATGGATTATATAACAAGAGCCTGCGCTGACTCATGGAAAAGACTAATTGAACCGTCACTCGAGAATGAAATTCGAAATTCACTAACAGAATTTGCCGAAGAGAAAGCAATCAATATTTTTGCAGCAAACCTCAAAAGTACACTTATGTTATCTCCGATAAAAGGCAAAAACGTTCTGGGCTTTGACCCTGCATACCGTACTGGTTGCAAACTTGCTGTTGTCGAATCAACTGGTAAATGCCTTGTAACTACTGTCATATATCCAACACCTCCCCAAAGCAAGGTGACTGAGGCTAGCCGTGTCCTTCTGTCGCTAATTGGTCAGTTCAAAATTGATATGATAGCAATCGGCAACGGGACTGCATCAAGAGAGTCTGAGGCATTTGTAAGCGCTGTTCTTAAAGAATGTCCAACGACTGTTAAATATTTCATTGTTAACGAAGCAGGTGCTTCAGTCTATTCCGCATCAGCACTTGGAACATCTGAATTTCCAGATTTTGATGTATCTTTAAGAAGTGCAGTATCCATTGCAAGAAGATTACAAGATCCACTTGCTGAGCTTGTAAAAATCGATCCTCAGTCAATCGGAGTAGGACAATATCAGCACGATATGAACCAGAAAAAGCTAAAAGAAAACCTTGGTACAGTCGTTGAGGACTGTGTTAACGCAGTTGGTGTTGATCTTAATACTGCATCACCTTCACTTTTATCATATGTAGCTGGAATTAATCAGACTACAGCAAAAAACATCGTTTCCTTCCGTGATGAGAATGGAGCATTTACTTCTCGTACACAATTAAAGAAAGTCCCTAAGCTTGGAGCAAAAGCCTTCGAGCAATGTGCAGGTTTCCTTCGTATTCCAGGTGCAAAAGATATCCTCGATACTACATCTGTTCACCCTGAGTCCTACACAGCTGCACGAAAACTCCTCACAATGTTAGGTAACCCAGAGCCTGGCGAACTTAAGATTAAAGCTCAGCAAAAAGGCATTGAGGATTTGGCCTCTGCACTTAGCATTGGAATACTTACTTTAACAGATATCATTGACGCCATAATTAAGCCCGGCCGCGACCCACGTGAAGATATTGCTCAAGCTGAACTTCGAAGTGATGTTCTTGAAATGAAAGATTTGAAGGAAGGTATGATGCTGGTTGGTGTTGTCCGTAATGTTTCCGCATTTGGAGCATTTGTAGACATTGGTGTCCATCAAGACGGCTTGGTTCACATCTCTCAGCTTTCTGACACATTCGTTAAAGACCCTGTCACCTTTATCAAAGCAGGACAAACTGTGCGAGTAAAGGTAATCGGAGTTGATATTCCTAAGAAGCGAATATCTCTTTCGATGAAAGGGCTATAATGGAAAAGTTAACCATTTAGTGCGAGTCTTTTAACTGTATGAGACAAAAATGACATTTTGAAAAGAAGGGGTTTATTGTTTAAAATGGAGAAAAATAGTTTTAAAACGAATAAACCTCGCGATTATGGCCCCCCCCCCAATAAGGTAATCTATTTTGTTGTTGCCCACCTTATACGCTTTATATTGAAGCCTTTTTTCAAGGTCAAATGGACAGTAAGCCCAGATGTAAGAAACCTTAAGCCCCCTTTTGTCATTCTTGGCAATCATCCGTCATACCTTGACCCATTTTTAATGGCCGGCGCACTGTATCCTTTTAAAATAAACTTTTTAGCGGCAGCAACATTTTTCAGAAACAAGAAAATTGAGCCTTTGCTATATCTTGGTGGAGTTATCCCGAAAACGCAGTTCAGAGCTGATCCTGTGTCGATAAAATCCATGTTTAAGGTAATAAAACGTGGCGGTATACTAGGAATTTTTCCCGAAGGCGCAAGATCAACTGATGGTGGACCTTTGACTATTGAAGACTCAATAACAAAATTCATCCGCAAGATTGGCCAGCCGGTTGTGACCGTCGTCTCTAATGGTTCATATCTCTCCTGGCCACGATGGTCCGAAAGCTCATTTCGCAGAGGGCAGATAAATATTGATGTCAAGCTGCTTTTTTCAAAAGAAGACATTGCAAATCTCACCCAAGATGAACTTCACATGAAGACTATTCATTCACTTGAATTCAACGATTATGAGTGGCAGGATAAAAATATGCTTGAATTTCACTCGAAAGCGCCAGCAAAAGGCTTGCATAATATCTTGCACCGTTGCCCTCTGTGCCTGAAAAACTGGGTAATGGCAACAACCGAAACTTCAATTTACTGTAAATCATGCAACAATAAAGGACTTATGAATAAATACGGATTTATTTCTAAAGCTGATGAAGGAAGTGTTGTTTTTAGAACTGCTCGCGATTGGAATGTCTGGCAATTCAATCAACTTGCAGATGCAGTCAAATCACAGGATTATTTTATTTCAGATGAAGCAACTCTTTTTATTTCAGAACGCGAAGCACCTTATGAATATTCAGTCGAAGGAGTTATAAGACTCGACAAAAACGGGTTTTCGTATCATCCGTTCTCAAAGGTCGTAAATATTTCTACAGAATCTACTGGCTTTACAAGTACATTTGAATCATCCCTGGAAGATGACATATTAAACGAAAGAAACGACGACGAATCACCTCAGAAAGATTACATGTTAAACATAAGAAACGTCGACGCATCATCCCTGGAAGATGACATTTTAAACGAGAGAAACGTCGATGAATCACTTAACGAGAATAAATGCGATAAATCACTAAACGAGGGAAAAGATGGAGAATCGCTACGCGAGAGCAAAGGCGTTGAATCACTAAATGAGAGCAAAGTTGGAGACAGCCTAAACGATAAAATTGGCCTTTCCAAAACAAATACTAAAGAATTTCCTCTCGCAGGAATTCTTGGTATAAGTTCGGATTATGGTGAAAATTTTGAAATCGTGTCTGACCAATTCACATATCGCTTTATATTAAGAAATGGGCAGAAAGCCATATCTTTCGCTCATTCTCTAGAACATTTACGCAAAATTTATTTGAATTAAATTTTGCATTGCATTTGTTGAATTTTTATTCTTATTTTTGATTATCATGTTTACCCAATACAATTATTTCAATTTAAGATGTACTAATAAAATGCAATTTCGGTTAAAGTTGTATGTAATACAAATAGTTATTTCAACTAAAGTCATCATTTTAGTAATTTATTCAATTCTTTATAAGTATCTTGCTTTTACTTTTTCTGAATAAGTACGGATTTTCAACACAAAAAGCATCTCGTTTCACTACTATCATTATCGAATTTATTCTATATGCTATTATCGAATTTATTCTATATGTTATTATCGAATTTATTCTATATTTTCGATTCCGTGATTTTCCAAAGATCCTTCGCATATTCTCTAATGGTTCTGTCAGAACTAAAAACCCCAGATGAACAGATGTTAATCCAGCATTTGCCGGCAAACCCTAACTTATCTCGATAAGCTTCATCAAGAGCATTTCTGGAATTTCTGTAGTCCTCAAAATCTCCTAAAACATAATATACATCAGCAGGTTCAAAACTTGTCCCATAAAGCAACGAATGGTAAATATCCTGAAACATTCCTGTTCCACCATCGTTCAAAGTTCCATCAACAAGTGCATCGACGGCTCGTTTAAGTCCTACTATATTTTCATACTGCCACCTTGGATTATAATACCCTCTTATTGCAGGAAGATTTTCGACTCTAGCCCCAAAAATGAAAGCATTCGTCCATCCTACCGCTTCAACGATTTCGACATTTGCTCCATCATAAGTTCCATGAGTTACTGCACCATTAATCATAAATTTCATATTACCTGTACCTGACGCTTCAAGTCCAGCCGTAGAAATCTGCTCAGATACATCGGCCGCAGGGAAAAGCTTCTCTCCCGCAGAAACATTGTAATTATGAACAAATACAACTTTAATTAGAGATGATACCTGAGGATCACTATTCACAATCCTTGAAATCTCGGTTATAAGTTTAATTATTCCCTTAGCCCTGAAGTATCCTGGCGCAGCTTTTGCGCCAAATATAAATGTTCGCGGCACTCTTTTCTTTGAAGGGTTTTCTTTAACATCAAAATAAAGATCAAGTATTGAAAGTGCATTCATCAACTGTCTTTTATATTCGTGAAGACGCTTAATCTGTATGTCAAAAAGCGTTTCCGGATTTATTTCGATACCTTCGGTTCTTTTAATATAATCTGCCAATTGCAACTTTTTGGTTTGCTTTATCCGCATAAATCTTTCCATAATTATTGGGTCAGCTGCATATGACTTAAGCTTTCCGAGCTCATCAAGGTTTGTAACCCAATTATCGTTTCCAAGTAATTCCGTCAGCAATGATGCCAATTCTGGGTTGCACATGCGAAGCCATCTTCTTGGAGTTACTCCGTTTGTTTTATTGCAGAATTTCTCTGGGTAAATTGCAAACCAGTCTTTCAGGGTTTGCTCTTTAAGGATTTTTGTGTGCAATTTTGCAACACCGTTAACTGAAAATGATCCATAAATTGCAAGCCATGCCATATAAATTTTGCCGTGATTTATTATCGAAAGAGCATCAATTTTGTCCTGAAAAACACCACGTGCAATCATTTCCTTATGGAATTGAAGGTTAATTTTTTCGACTATGTTGTAAATATCTTTAAAAAGAAATTGAAAAATTCCACTATCCCATTTCTCTAATGCTTCTGACATAATCGTATGATTTGTATATGCAAAAGTGTTTTTTGTAATTTTCCACGCTTTGTCCCAATCCATATTATTTTCAATTGTTAGAATTCTCATCAATTCCGGAATACCAAGAACCGGATGAGTATCATTTAACTGGATAGCGTGCAAACTTGCAAAATTACTAAGATTGTCGCCATGCAAAGCTTTATGTGCGCGAACGATATCTTGTAAAGATGCACTTACGAAAAAATACTGCTGACGTACTCTTAAAACTTTACCATCATATGTTGAATCATTTGGGTAAAGTACACGCCAGATATCATTGACTCTGTTGCGGCCAATTACTGCATCGTCAAAACGTTGTGAATTAAATAGGTTAAAATCAAACTCCTGTGCAGGTTCAGCTTTCCAAAGCCTTAAAGTATTAACATTATTTGTTCCATATCCCGTGATTGGCATATCATAAGGAACTGCATAAACTTCGATATCATCATAGTGGATCCTGACTCTTTTGTCGTCTCTTCGGATAATCCAAGGATATCCCTTTTCTTGCCATGTATCGGGATACTCTTTCTGGAAACCATTCTCAATTTCCTGACGAAAAAGACCATACCTATACATAATTCCATATCCCGTGACTGGAAGATTCAGTGTTGCACTTGAATCAAGAAAACATGCTGCCAATCGTCCAAGTCCGCCATTACCAAGTCCGGCGTCATTTTCAGTTTCCTCAATCTCGGTAAGGGACCCGCCCATCTCTGCAATTGCAGCTTTTGCATCTTCAAGAAGATTCATGTTTACAAGATTGTTAAGCAATGATCTTCCTTCCAGAAATTCTGCAGATAGATAGTGAACCTGCCTTGCATTCTGATAATTTGCTTGGGTATCCTGCCAGAATGGTGAAATCTTTTCCATTATAGTTCGGGATAGGGCCATCCACTTCTCAAAGTTTGTCGCTTTTTCGGGCCGCTTTCCTGAGCCAGCGCGGATGAAAATTCCCATTTTATCGATGATATCCTGTTTTTCATTTTCGTTTCCCAATTTGTCCTGTTCCATATTTTCGTTTCCCAATTTGTCCTGTTCCATATTTTCGTTTCCCAATCTATCTTGTACCATATTTTCGTTTCCCAATCTATCTTGTACCATATTTTCGTTTCCCAATCTATCTTGTTCCATATTTTCGTTTCCCAATTTGTCCTTTTCAATTCTTAAAATGATTACGTGCTAGAAAATTTAGAATGTGATTTTCCACCTTGTTTAAAATCACTTTTTTTATGCCAAGCGACACTCCAATTGAAATATCTTTTTGAAAAATATTATCACCGTATTATTATATACGAATTTTGTATAATTAGAACTATCTTGTAAAAATATTAACATATTGACTTATTTTTGCCAAATTGCACTTATTCGCAATTCTGAATCATTTAGTATTAATGCTAGTATGTTGAAACAGCTTAAACCTATTTATGGCGATTGACGACAACGAAGCATTGCGGAAAATAGACTGTCTAAATTTTAAGATTCACCGTAAACTCTGATCCTTGCCCTAAGGTACTGCTTGCACTTGCGTTTCCACCATAAAGCATTGCAATATGTTTTACTATTGAAAGACCAAGTCCCGTTCCACCAAGTTCTTTAGATCTACCTTTATCAACTCTGTAGAACCTTTCAAAAATCCTGTTCAAATGTTCTTTAGGAATACCATTTCCTGTATCACGAACTCTAAGAACAACCTCACCATTTTCATTTCGTGAAGCAGTTATATAAACTTTTCCGTGGTCAATATTGTATTTAATAGCATTTTCAATCAAGTTAATAAGAATTTGCTTGATTCTGTATCTGTTCGCTTTAACGAGGAATGGTTCTTTAAATTCTTCGTCTCCTGCTGTTATAAGCGAAACATGTTTAATAACAGCCTCATCATCAAGGAGAACTATAACTTCATCCATAAGTGAGTTTAAGTCAAATATGGAAACTTCAGATTCTTCCTTCAAATCTTCAATTTCAGAAAGTGAAAGGATATCACTTATAAGTTTATGAAGGCGTTCAGCTTCAACGTCGATTATTTCGAGGAACCTTTCGCTTACATCAGGGTTCTTAATTGCTCCCTGACGCAATGTATCAACAAATCCTCTGATTGAAGTAAGCGGTGTTTTAAGCTCGTGTGTGACATTAGCGACAAAATCACTCCTCATTTGCTGCAATTTGATTATCTGAGTAATGTCCTGGAAAGTTACTATCAGTCCTAAATCTCTTACAAACTCAGAATGCTCCATATCCCTTACATTTCCAGACAACATAGTTTGATTTTGATTATTATTTGAAAATAATTCGTTTTGGTTGCTATCTAGTATCTGACCATTTTCTTTACTCATCGGCACGGCCATAACTCGGAAAGTCTTAGAACCTTTGCGTGTGACTAAAGATATCTGTGCATTTGCGGCTTTTTGTGAAGCAGCTGCTCTTTGTACTAATCTTTCTATTTCGCTGTTTCTGACTATTGAGATTAATGGGAAAATACCACTTTCCGGGAAACTATCTCCAACAAATTCTTCTCTTGTGAATTTATTCATAAAAGTCACTGACAAGCTACTGTCAACTGCAAGAATCGGATTTTCCATTGTGTTAAGGATTGTATCAAGCCTGCTGTTTTTTTCTGCAAGTTCATAAACTACACTTTGAAGCTGCTGCGCCATCTTATTAAATGCATTTGAAACTTCACTTATTTCAGTTTTATCGCCAAACCTTCTTGCCACTCTTCTTGAATAATCCCCATCAGACATTGCAATTGCAGCCTTTTTAAGGTCAATTAAAGGCTTTGCCACTACATTTGTAATAAATGCTCCAATAATAACCAAAGCAATAAAAGCAAATGTGACGATTATAACAAATTGAATCCAAATTTCGTTAAGCGATTTAAGATAATCAACCATTGGCATCGCAGTTCTGATAACAAGGTCGTTGCTTTTACTGTAAAGCGCATAATAATAAATTTTAATATTTTGTGTTGTACTATTTCTTATTGCATGGGCAAATGATTTTGTTTGTATTGCTGCCTTAACTTCAGCTCTATAAAGATGATTCTCCATTGTCGATGCATTGACTTCATTGTCATAAATAACTTTACCGGACGTTTCGATAATAGTAAATCTTAATGTTGCATTGTCTGAATTGAAGGTCGTACTAATTAGTTTTGTTATTTCTTCATACGATTTATGCTCCTGCAGTTCAACAGAAATAAGATTAGCCGCAGATTTAAGTTTAGTTTCATTAGAATTACCATTAAACTCCTCAATAACTTTGAAAGCAATGATACCCGACAAAATTACACTGGTTAGTAAAATCAGGCTGATTAGAGCATAAATTCTTTTTAGCATATTAAACCATTATTAATTCATCAAAATCTCAATAAATTAATTTCCTCCATTTTTACAAAATTCCCTATTTGTTTTCATCGCTCCACTGTTGTTTATCTTTCGGTAAAACGATTCTTAACATTATCTTTCGGTAAAACGATATCCCCTTCCCCTTACTGTTTCAATAATAAGCGGATTAGAATCATCTTCTTCAAGTTTTCTTCGTAACTGCCGGATATGCACATCAACGGTTCTTGTCTCTCCAGCGTATTCATAACCCCAGACACTACTTAGAAGAGAATCTCTTGAATATGCAATGCCTTTGTTGTTAATCATAAATTTAAGAAGTTCATATTCTCGATTAGTCATTTCAACTTCTTTGTCACCTTTGTAAACTCTGTGTTTTACATCATCAAGTGTAACCATTCCTGATCTGACTAGTATTGCATCATTTTTTGGATCTTCAGTTTCAGTGACACTAAGGGTTTCCGTCTTTGATTGTGTTGAAGAAAGTTTCATATAACGCCTTACATTAGTATTAACCCGTGCAAGAAATTCTCTTACACCGAAAGGTTTAGTTATGTAATCGTCAGCGCCAATGTCAAGAGCTTTTACTTTGTCAATTTCACTTCCTCTGGCAGTCAGCATAATAATAGGGACCAAATCAAATTTTGTTGTTTTTCTTATTTTAGAACAGATTTCAAAACCATCCATATCCGGAAGCATAATATCCAATATAAAAAGCACAGGATTATCAAAGGAATTCACATCTTTAAGCATGCTTTTGCCGTCCCGGAAAGCAAGAACATCATAGCCTTCGCTTTGTAGATTAAACATTACAAGTTCAGAAATAATTGCATCGTCCTCTACTGTAATTATCAGTGGTTTCATAAATTCTCCTCCTGTGAATCACTTCAAATATAATCTTATCTATTTTCGTGCCGTCCACTTACATAAAATATAACCCACTCAGCAACATTTTGAGCATGATCTGCGATTCTTTCGAAATACTTATTTATTAGCATTATTTCAACATACTGCTCAATCTTTTCGGAATCAACTTTCATGAGATGAATAAGTTCGTTTTTTAGTTTAATAAACAGCTCATCAACTCTATCATCCTGCTTTATAATATTTTTGGCAAGTTCTATATCTCTTGTAACATAGGCATCAAGCGCACCGCGTATCATATCTTTAGAAATTTCTGCCATAGTAATTAAATCATAATGTATCATAACTCTGTCTTTTTGCGATAAAACAATAATTTTTTCTGAAATATCGCTTGCATGATCTGCGATTCTCTCAAGATCCGTAATAAGTTTTAGCGCTGAAGTAACATCCCTCAAATCCTTTGCAACTGGTTGCTGTTTTGTGATAATCTCAATACACATTCTTTCAATTTCAAATTCCATATCATCTATTATATCATCTTGTTCAATAACTATCTGTGCAAGATTACTATCCATATCGATAAGCGCTGTAACAGCCTGAGCGATTGCGTTTTCGACAGCGACCCCCATTCTTACAATCTCTGCATGCATCCCTGCTAATTCTTTTTCAAATAAATTACGTGTCACCATTTTTTCCTCCAATAAATATTATATTTATAGCTTCTTGTATTCTTAATTCTTTTTAAAATGTTCTAATTCATTAAATATCTGTGTTTCCTAAAAATATCATAATGCAAAAATTGTGGTTTCTAGTGCTTAACATTATATTATTCACATATTTATTAAGTTAACACAATATCATTTTATTTTGCAATTAAATTAGAAAAATTAATTTACAGTGCATTGTCTGATGAATCAACCAAATCTGCCTGTTATATAATCTTCTGTTCTCTTGTCCTTCGGGTTATTAAAAATCGAATTTGTATCAGCAAACTCTACGATTTCCCCTAACAGGAAGAAAGCCGCTTCATCGCTTATTCTCGCCGCTTGTTGCATGTTGTGCGTAACAATTATTATTGTGTAGTTCTCTTTCAATACATTCATCAGGTCTTCAATTTTAAGAGTTGACAATGGGTCAAGTGCCGAAGTCGGCTCATCCATAAGGATAATTTCCGGTCCAACTGCTATAGTTCTTGCTATACAAAGTCTCTGTTGCTGTCCGCCTGAAAGCCCCATTGCACTGTCCTTTTGTCTATCTTTAACTTCTTCCCAAAGAGCTGCTGCTTTAAGACTACGCTCAACAATTTCATCAAGTTCGACCCTTTTTTTGATGCCGTGCGTCCTAGGTCCATAAGCAATATTATCATAAACAGACATTGGAAAGGGATTTGGTTTTTGAAATACCATGCCAACCTTTTTGCGAAGTTCAACAACGTCATAATCTTTATAAATATTTTCTCCTTCGACAAGTACTTCGCCTGTAATTCTGCATATTGGCACAAGATCATTCATCCTGTTCAAAGTCTTAATAAAAGTAGATTTTCCACATCCTGAAGGTCCGATTAGAGCAGTCACCATTCCTCGTGGTATATCAATATTAATGTCCGAAAGAGCTTGCTTTTCTCCGTAAAAAAGATCAAGGTTCTTTGTAGAAACTACCGCATCAATTAAATTTTTGTTAGTCATTCATTTTCCCTCAATTCGAATTTTTTGTCTAAATTAAATTGCTATTTACCAATAATATCTGTTTTTTGATTTATCTGTTTTTTGATTTAATAACCTCTTTTTTATCAGTGATTAATGTTTCATTTCACTTCCTAATTTTTCCCCTGCTTTTCAAATCTAATTGCTTAATTTACATGATATCATTACTATTATTTTTCACACTTTTTCAAAATTTAGTAACTATAGATATTTAATTATCACCTTTAATTCGATTTGACAACATCACAAGTCTGATGTGTTTACACTTCTTCAAAAACTCTTTCTTTGTAATGTGCAAAATTATTCAAATGTAAAACTAGTCCAATTTTTTAGTAAATTTGCTAGTGAAAATCAAATCCACAGAAAAGTTTATAATAATTACAAGAATTATGAGCACCGAGGCAGTGGCGTAAGCGCTGTCCCAATATATCTGACCTTTAGGTTCAGTAACAAGCGAATAGAGATGAGTAGCCAAAGTTCTCCCTGGATCAAAAATTCCTTTTGGCAGACGAGTAACCATACCGAACGTAAGCATAACGGCTGCAGTCTCACCAACAATTCTTCCTACGCCAAGAATTATTGCCGAAACAATACCTGGCACCGCACTTGGCAAAACAATTTTGAATACAGTTTCAAGTTTAGTTGCACCAAGAGCAAGAGATGCTTCACGGAATGAAACAGGTATTGCTTTAAGGGACTCTTGTGTTGTTCTTATGATAGTTGGTAAAATCATTATCGATAAAGTCATAGCCGCAGATAGCATTGAATAAGACCAGCCCATTAATGTCACAAAAAATATAAATCCGAAAAGACCGTAAATTATTGAAGGAATTCCTGCAAGTGTTTCCGTAGTAAAAGTTATTATATCAAGTAACTTGCCAGGTTTTGCGTATTCCACAAGATAAATAGCCGATAGCACACCTACTGGGCAGGCGATAATTATTGTAAGAATAATAAGATAAATAGTTGACATTATCATCGGGAAGATGCCCATTTGCTTATGCAGGGCACTATAATTTCCGGTCAGAAAATCCAAGCTTATCTTCATTAGTCCCTTTGATAATATATATGTCAACAAAGCAATTAACGATCCGATTGTAATCGCTGCAAAAAGATAAATCAAACCTTTGAGTATATAATCGCTTACACGAATTTTCTTTTTTTTGCCGTTTTTTATTTTATTTGATTTGTCCAATGATTGCATTTCTGCTTTCATTTTTATACCCAAGAATAATTCATTGTCAATTTTTATATACTGAACTATTCATCCTTCCATATAAATTTTTCCTAATTTTTCTACATTTATTTATTAATAAAAAAACAACAGTTGCATTATATTTTGTTAACTTTTTTTAATTGCTCTACGTGACAACAACGTTAGCAAGAGATTTAAAATCATTATGAACAGGAATAGTACAACGCCAGTTCCAAAAAGAGCTTGCCTATGAAGCCCTGAAGAATAAGAAAGCTCAAGAGCAACATTTCCTGTAAGGGTTCTTATCATACTAAGAAGTGAATTTGGAAGTTGAGTACTGTTACCGGCGACCATTATTACAGCCATCGTTTCACCGATTGCTCTTCCCATTCCAAGAACAATTGCAGCCATTATGCCAGATTTAGCAGCAGGTACCAGAACCTTGAAAATAGTCTGGATATGGCTTGCACCGAGCGCAAGTGAGGCTTCTTTATATGCTGACGGAAGTGCTCTTAGTGCATTTTCGGTAAGCATAATTATTGTTGGCAAAATCATAACAGAAAGAACAATAACAACTGCAAGTAAACTATATCCTGGAACCCCGGCATCTGGAGAAGTAAAGGTATTCCGTATAAGAGGTACGATTACCAGCATTCCGAAAAATCCGTAAATTACAGAAGGAATTGCTGACAGCAGACTAATAGCAGGTCTAACTATTTTCGTAAGCCATTTTGGTGCAATTTCAGCAAGAAATACTGCTGTGAATATGCCAATGATTGTTCCTAATCCAACAGAAAGAAAAGTTGCGAGAAGGGAAGACACAATCATAGGGGCAATTCCGAATTGCCCTTGTCCAGGCGACCAGTCAAGCCCGAAAATAAATTTGAATACACCAATCTTGGCAATTGCTGGAGTTCCTTCATTAAAAAGAAAGATAGTGATTAACAAGACAGCAAGAATTGATATGATTGCACATAAAAGAAAAACACTTTCCATGGGAAGCTCTTTAAGTTTTCTCATAAGTATTTTCTTTCTTCTTCGTTTGTTTTTTTCATCAATCTCAAGACTATTGACCTGTTTTTTCATATAGACCTCCGGAATAAACAGCAAATTGAAGGAACCATATTTTGATTCCTTCAATTACATTTTGCTTAATATTTTTATTATATAACACTTTTGAAAACTTATCACTAAATATATAAATTACTATTTAAGCTCTGATGGCATAATAAGTTTCATCTCTTTAACTATTGCTTCACCTTCATCACTTAGAGAAAAGTCAATAAATGCTTTTGCTAGTGCTTTTTCGCCTGCTTTATTTGTGAGGAGAAGGAATGGTCTTTTAAGAGCATATGTTCCTGCTTTGATATTATCGAGAGTAGGTTCTTTTGAGTCAATAGAAAGTGCATGTACAGTTTCGTCAACTGATCCAAGGCCTATATATCCAATTGCATTTTCGTCTGCAGCGACACCGGCTTGAACTTTACCAGTTGAATCCTGAGTAACTGCGGTTTTTGTAAAGTAGTTATATCCGCCAGTCCCAGTTTTTTCTAGTTTCAAGAGTTCGCCGAAAGCACCTCTTGTTCCTGAGCTTGCTTCACGGTTAAAAACTGTAATTGCTTTGTCAGGTCCACCGATTTCTTTCCAGTTAGTTATTTCACCTTTAAAAACTGATACAATCTGATCTTTTGTAATATTCTTAACAGGACTTTTAGAATTGACAATGACTGCGATTGCTTCTATTGCAAGTACATATTCATTAAGTCCGTCTTCTGTTCCATCTGTTTTAAGTTCTCTTGAGCTCATTCCCAAATCATTTAATTTATTCATCGAGTCTTTAATTCCAACTCCAGATCCACCAGCCTGAACATCTACTGTTACATCAGGATATTTTACTGTAAATGATTCACCAAGTGCTCCCATTAGATCTTGAAATGATGTTGAACCAGTTACGAGAATTTTGCCACTTAATTTTTCTGTTGAGTTTGCGGTACTATTAGAACTTGCTAGTGATGAATTATCCGTAGTTACGGGCTTACAACCAGCTGTCATAAGAATCATTGATAAAACTAAAATTCCGATTGTTAAGATACTAATTTTTCTCTTCATAATATTTCCTCCACTATGGTTTTCTCTGATTTGTTTTTCTTTTACAACTTCAGTCTACCAATCAAAACTTATGTATTTATTAGCTTTTTGTAAAATTTATGTAAAATTTTTATATAGAAAGAAATAGAAGAATTAGAAGAATTAGAAGAATTAGAAAGAATTAGAAAGAATTAGAAAGAATTAGAAAGAATTAGAAAGAATTAGAAGAATTAGAAGAATTAGAAGAATTAGAAGAATTAGAAGAATTAGAAGAATTAGAAGAATTAGAAGAATTAGAAGAATTAGAAGAATTAGAAGAATTAGAAGA
>JBBQKF010000022.1:0-36745 GCA_038326615.1 Saccharofermentanales bacterium
CAGTAGTCCCTAAGCCTATAATTTTTATCCACATATCAATAGGTAATGGAACAGTATTATAAACAACACCACCGAATTGTGTGATAACCACTTGAAGCATAAAGGTTAGTCCAAAAACCAAAAGCATAAGTTTGTTTTTTGGGGGTTTTTGGGGGGTGGGGTTTTTTAATATTTTTAAAAAAACCCCCGTCCCCCTGACACTAAATTTTCTCAAACCTTTTTTTTATGACGCCATCAACATTAACATTTTCTTTCCACATAGAAGCGGGTCTTGCCCATAACCCATAATCGCCATATAATGCCTTATAGACAACCATTTCTTCTAATGTTTCGGAGTGCCTTGCTAAACCGATTACTTCGTATTCGTTTCCCTTATAGTGTTTGTATTTCCCTAAACAAATCATAAAATCTCTTCCTTTGCTGACTTTATGTTTTTAATTGTGAGATGTGTAAAAAACGCTAGAATCGGAAAAATAACAGCAAAAAGTATTCCAATTCTTATTGAAGCTTGCTCTGTTGTAATCTGGTAGATGCCTTTAAAAAATTTAGTGAAAATTCTAGTAGGGGAATTCTCAATTATAACTGATGTGAGCCAAGGGCCAAAGGCTGCTCCGATATCCCCAGACGCAGCGAGCAATGCAAAAATCCATGATCCCGCCATTGGGTATTGATCCGCAGTAATAATAAGTGTACCTGGCCAAAGCATGCTTGATGCAAAACCTGTAATAACACAAGCTAGAACAGTTAGCCACGGAAAAGGGGAGAGTGCAACTGTTAAGTAGCAAATAACTGCTAATGCGGAGGTTGCCAATAATACTTTATTAATCGAAAAATGATGACCTTTGCTTGCGAAAACTAATCTGCCAACTCCAAGCATAAAAGCAAAACCCGCCATCCCAAGAATATCACCAGTAATTTTAGGTAACAAAATGGCCTTTTCCATAAATGAAGATGTAAACTGATTCATAATAATTTCAGTGCCCGCACCGAAAAATATTGCGAGAAATGCCAGAACCAGAAACGGTTTGCGTAATAGTTCGCGTAGAGATTTCCTATGAGATTCTGGCGCATTAGGAGGGAAGGGGGCCCGCAAAAACATAAAAAAGTTAATCATCGGTATGAATGCCCATATGAATACAATAAATTGCCAGTTTGAGGAACCGAAAATGTATAGAAATAAGGTTGTGACGATTATTGTTGCAACCTGTCCCCATGCATAAAATGAATGCAGAAGGCTCATAGCAGGTCCTTTGTTATTATGCGGAATTGCATCAACTATTGGACTTAGTAAAACCTCAAGTAATCCGCTTGCAGCGGAAAATATAACGGTTGATATTAAAATACCAGTAAATATTGAACTAAAAAGAAATGGGCTTAACGCAAATAGTAAAAGGCCTGTAAATGAAACAAGGCAAGTTGGTAAAACAAGTCGCCGAAATCCTATTTTATCAATTAATCCACTAAAAATAAGGTCGGATGCAACTTGCGTAGTAAAATTCACACCTACTAAAATTCCAAGATGAATATATGAAAACCCATACATTGTCATCATTGGAACAAAAAGTATTGCCGTTAAATTTGTAATGATTGCTTGAACGAAAATTCCCGTAAAACAAGAAACGGTCGTTAATTTGTAATGATCAGCTGTTTTATTCAAAAACTACTTCCTTCTAAACTAAACGCCCCGCAATGATTAATTACGAGACGTTAGATTTTTAATATAATATTATACAATATATGTAAAACGTAATAATAATAACTCAATTTTCATTTCTATTTATATTGAGCAATCAATTCTTTAGCACGAACTTTCATTTCGTCAACAAGACTCTTTGGGGATAATACCTTTGCCTTAAGCCCAAACTGGAAAAGCCATCCGATGAAAACAAGTGAAATTTCAACAGTAGTGCGAACGACAAAAGTATTTCCTTTCTGGTTCAAAATAACAACATCCTTACCAAAACGGTCAATAACAACATCAATTAGTGAGATATCAAATTCAACTTCAACAACATTCTCTTCGCCACTGTACATGCCAAAAACTTTATTAGTATAGTTTGCAGGATCAATTGCGAAATTCATAATATCACGTTTCTCATCTTCGATTGAAATGTGAATCATTTTATCTACACGGTAGTGCTTAATGATATTTTCGATTGGACAAAACGCAACTAAATAATAGTTCTCGTTATCCCAAGTAAGGAAAAGTGGGTTTGCGTAGTACCACTTTCCGCCCTTTTTTAATTGTTTTCCTTTATTAAGGGTATATTCATAATACTGAAATTTAATCTTCTTGTTTTCGTAAATTGCGTCTTGAATTTCGTCAACATTATTATATATGCTCTCATTCATGTTTTTGACCTGTTTATTGACATGAACTTCACGTTGCAATTTCTTTGCGTAAAAATTACTTGTAAGGCCTTCAAGCTTTTTAATTAATTCGTTAGACTTTCTTGAAGTAATAAACTTAGATGATTGAATAACATCAACAAGTAACTTTAATTCAGGAAGCTCAAAATCCCGGGTTGCAATAAAGTAGTTGAATGTTTTGGTTTTGTCTCTTTTAATATCAAGTCCAAAATCTCTAAGGTCATCAAGGTCGGCATATATGGTCTTTCTTTCGACTTTAATATGATGTCTTTTATCAAGATTGTCAATCATTTCATTAACCGTAAGCTTGTGATCTTTGTCAGTCTCTTTCGCTAACATTTGCATAAGATAGAGAATTTTCATTTTCTGATTTTCTGATTTTGGCATAAATAACTCACTCCAATTCGTTTTAAGATTGCGACCTACTATTACATCAAATTAATGTGTAATAACGCTAAAAAATCAACAGGAACTTCATACAAAAACTTTAAAAAATAAAACTAAATCAATTCAAATACTTTTTTGATACATTTTTGATACATTTTTAATACATTTTTATGGGATTGCATTTGTTTTAAAATAATAATGGTGTTTTTATATATAACCTACCTTCATATATTACATAAAAGAAACGTTAATGTAAAGAGAAAAAGAGAGTTATTTTGAATAAATTAAAAATTTTTTTGTTACAAGTGCACTTTAAACCTTTATTTGTATGGCTTTTCTAAATTTACTGTCCAGTGATAATTAATTACAATAACTTTCGGACAAATCTCAATTATGTCAATCAATCCATAAGAATTAACAATGTTGTCATATTTTTGTTCATAAATAGCATTGACATAATTGTCTGCAAATGATAAATTTGTATTAGCACTCAAGAGAGTAGAGTGCTAACATATAAAACATGGAGAAAAGAATGGCATTAGATGAACGCCAAAAGATAATATTGAAAGCAATTGTTGACGATTATATATCTACTGCTGAACCAGTAGGTTCAAAGTCCTTAATGCAGCGAAACAGCTTTAATATTAGCTCGGCGACTATCCGCAACGAAATGTCAGAACTTGAGGAAAATGGATATCTGATACATCCTCATACATCAGCTGGTAGAATACCTACTGATAAGGGATACAGAGAGTACGTTGACAACTTAATAACCATACCCGAAATGTCCCAGGAAGAAAAAAGCAAGGCGCACGAATTTTTCAAATATGGGTTTGAAGAAATCACTCAATTGCTTAAGCAAGCATCGCACGCTTTATCTCAGAGCACAGGGTACACTTCTATGACACTTACCCCAAGACTTCATCAAAGTCAGCTAAAGCAGGTTAAAATGCTGATGATTGAACCAGGAAGAGTTTTGATGGTTGTAGTACTCGGCGAAGGTGTTGTTAAAGATAGACTCGTAAGAGTTCCTGACATGCTTGACGCAAACCAGATTCTTCAAATTTCAAACGCTATTGAAGAAGGTCTCACCGGAATGCCTCTTGAGGATATAACATTTATAACTGTTGCAACAGCCGGCAAAAAAACAAAAGTCCCCGAAAGTTTGTTAAACCAGATACTATATGAAACATATGTTTCGATTAAACAAGCAGATAACATTAATGTATTTATGGAGGGTAGCAACAAAATACTTGGATATCCTGAGTTTACAGACATAACAAAAGCTAGATCGTTCATGGATACAATATCAGAGCAAGGTATAATTGCAGGATATCTTGATGAAGTGAAGATGGATTATGATTCTCCCATAGAGAATAATAGTGATTCTTTAAAAGATGAAATTGCTCAGGTCAGAAAAAAACCATATATGATAAGAATTGGACAAGAAATTGCAATAGCAGGACTTAACGATTGTAGTTTTATAACAACATCATACAAAATTGGTAGTAAAGTGATTGGTAATATTGGAGTAATTGGTCCTAAAAGAATGGAGTACGGCAAAGTTATATCACAGATTAATTATGTTCGCATGGCGGTGAACAGTGAAATCAGGAAGATTAATAAACATAATATAAACATGACGGAGGATCATAGAAATGAAGAAAACGAAATGTGAAAATTGCAGCGAATCTTCACACGAACACGACGAAATTATTATTAAGGAGGATAACACCTCAAAGGATTCGAATAAGCAAAGCAATAGTGACGAGAAAAGCGACATAAAACTTGATTTAATGGCAGAAAAGGATAAGCAGATTGCAGATTTATCAGAAAAATTCATGAGACTCGCAGCTGAATATGACAATTTCCGCCGCAGGTCACAAAAAGAAAAAGACTTACTTTACACTGAATCTATTGCTACAGTTGCCGTCTCGTGGCTTCCCGTAGTAGATAATCTTGAGAGAGCGCTTGCAGTTTCTGCTGAATATAAGACACCTGAAGCTCAAAAGATTATTTCAGGAATTGAAATGATACTACAGCAGGTGAAAGACGCAATGAACTCACTTGGAATTAAAGAAATTGACGCACTGAACAATGAATTTGACCCTAATGCGATGGAAGCGATAATGCATATTGAAGACGAGGATATAGGAGATTCAGTGGTTGTTGAAGTTTTCGAAAAAGGGTATCGCAGAGGAGATAAGATTTTAAGACACTCAATGGTAAAAGTTGCAAACTAAACGAAGTGAAGGAATATCAACGAAAGGTGAGGAGCATATCAGATAATTAATAAAGAGGATGATGAATAATTGAAATATCCAAAAGAAAATATTATATAGTAAAACTGGCAAATGTAAAAACATGACCTTTAAACAAAAAAGAATAAAAATTTAGAAACAAAACATCAATAGGAGGATGAATAGAATGGCGAAAGTAATAGGAATTGACTTAGGAACAACAAACTCATGTGTAGCAGTTATGGAAGGCGGCGAGCCCGTTGTTATTCCAAATCCAGAGGGAAACAGAACAACTCCATCAGTTGTAGCATTTGCAAAAAATGGCGAGCGTCTGATTGGACAAGTTGCAAAACGTCAGGCAGTTACAAACACAGATAGAACTGTCATGTCAATTAAAAGAGAAATGGGAACAGATCACAAAGTAAGAATTGATGATAAAACATATTCACCACAGGAAATTTCTGCAATGATCCTCCAAAAGCTAAAGGCAGACGCTGAAGCTTACCTTGGAGAAACAGTAACACAAGCTGTTATTACAGTTCCTGCTTATTTCAGTGACGCTCAAAGACAAGCTACAAAAGACGCAGGAAAAATTGCAGGTCTTGACGTAATGCGTATTATAAATGAACCAACAGCAGCAGCTCTTGCGTATGGCCTTGACAAAGAACACGATCAAAAAATATTAGTTTTTGACCTTGGGGGAGGCACATTCGACGTTTCATTACTTGAAATCGGTGATGGAGTATTTGAAGTTCTTGCAACTAATGGTAATAACCGCCTTGGTGGTGATGATTTTGATCAGAAAGTTGTAGATTACCTGATTGATACATTCAAAAAGGATCAGGGTATTGATCTTCGTAATGACAAAATGGCTATGCAAAGACTTCGTGAGTCAGCAGAAAAAGCTAAAATAGAACTTTCAGGAGTTGCAAGCACACAGATAAATCTTCCTTATGTAACCGCTGATGCATCAGGTCCAAAACATCTTGACATTCAGCTTACAAGAGCCAAATTTGATGAACTTACGGCTGACCTTGTCGAAAAGACAATGGGGCCTACCAGAAGTGCAATGTCTGACGCTGGACTAACACCAGAAAAAATTGACAAAATTCTTCTAGTAGGTGGATCAACAAGAATTCCTGCAGTACAAGATGCAGTTAAAAAGTTTTTCGGTAAAGAGCCATTCAAAGGAATAAACCCAGACGAATGTGTTGCTGTCGGAGCGGCAATACAAGCTGCAGTTCTAACTGGTGAGGTTAAAGGATTATTGCTTCTTGATGTAACACCACTTTCACTCGGAATCGAAACAATGGGCGGTGTTTTCACAAGAATTATCGAAAGAAATACAACAATACCTACAAAGAAAAGTCAGATATTCTCAACCGCTGCTGATGGACAAACACAAGTTGATGTACATGTTCTTCAGGGTGAACGCGAAATGGCACAATACAATAAAACTTTAGGAAATTTCATCCTCGATGGAATTCCTTCAGCACCACGTGGAGTACCACAGATTGAGGTTACATTTGATATTGATGCAAATGGTATTGCACACGTCTCTGCTAAAGACTTAGGAACAGGAAGAGAGCAGAAAATTACTATTACCGCAACTACCAATCTATCTGAAGATGAAATTAAAAAGGCTGTTAAAGAAGCAGAACAATTTGCTTCAGAAGACAAGAAGCGCAAAGAAGAAGTTGACACAAAGAATGCTGCTGATAGCGCAGTTTATCAAACCGAAAAAACACTAGCAGACCTCGGAGATAAGGTAGAGGCTGCAGATAAACTGCCAGTTGATGAAGCACTGACAAAGCTAAAAGCAAGCATTGCTGCTAATAATTACGAAGCGATGAAAGAAGGTACTGAAGCTGTACATAAAGCATTCTATGCAATAAGTGAAAAGCTTTATAAACAAAATCCAGGCGAAGGACAACAAGGCCCTCAAGATCCTCAAGGTCCTCAAGGACCTGCAGGCGACGCACAAGGTGAAGGCGGCACATATGATGCGGATTTCAAAGATGTAGGCGGCGAAGGCTAATTTAATAAAGTCAAAATTTATAAATTAATAAATTAACGGGTAAATCCGCTTATTTCACAAAGTAAGCGGATTTAGCCTTGCATGAAGGGAGTACCAATTAGAGTGGCAGACAAAAGAGATTATTATGAGGTGCTTGGAGTTCAAAAAGGAGCAACCGCTGAAGAAGTTAAAAAGGCATTTCGTAAAATTGCCAAACAGCATCATCCAGATTTAAATCCTGATGATAAGGCATCTGAAGCAAAATTCAAAGAAGCAAATGAAGCATATGCTGTATTAAGCGACGACGAAAAACGATCAAGATATGATCAGTTCGGTCATGCAGGAGTTGATAATCAAGGTGGTTTTGGTGGTGGCTTTGGTGGCTTTGATGTTAATGATATTTTCGAAAATATATTTGGTGGTTTTGGCGGTGGATCGAGTAGTCGTAGAACAGGTCCACAAAGAGGAGCAAACCTCAAATATCGAATTCAACTTGATTTTTTGGAAGCTGCATTTGGATTAGAAAAAGAAATAACCATAACAAAAGAAGACCTTTGCGACGAGTGTAAGGGGACAGGAGCAAAACCTGGTACTGACGCTGCAAAATGTGGAACATGTAACGGAACCGGACAGGTTAATGCGCGCCAACAAACAATGTTTGGAACAGTTATGACAAACAAGGCCTGTACTGCATGTGGTGGTAAAGGCACAATAATTAAAAGTCCTTGTATTTCCTGCAATGGCAGAGGCAAAAAGAACAAAACTAAGACGTTGAAAGTTAAAATTCCTGCAGGTATTAATCAGGGGGAAATGCTTACTTTGCGTGGTGAGGGAGAACCAGGTACGAAAGGTGGGCCATATGGTGATCTCTATATTGAAGTCACAATCAAACAGCACCCGATTTTTCAAAGAGATGGTTACAATACTTATTGTGAAATCCCCGTAACATTTACTCAAGCGGCCCTCGGATGTGATCTTGAAGTACCTACAATAGACGGGCCTTACCATTATAAACTTAAGGATGGTACTCAACCAGGCGATGTACTTACAATTAAAGGTAAAGGTATAACTTTTGTTAATCGTAATAACATGCGTGGTGATCATATTTTCAAGATAATTGTAGAAGTTCCAAAGCATCTTGACAATAAGCAAAAAGAGTTACTTAAAGAATTTGAAACAATTTCATCAGAGAAAAATTATGCTAAACGCGGAAACTTTTTTACAAAGATTAAGGATATTTTTAAATAGATTATAGGATGTATTTTTTTATTTTGTAAAATAAATATTTGATATCCTTTTGTCGAATATTATTTTGCCAACTATATTTAGTAAATCTTGGACGAATAATATAGAAGGGAGAAAAATACCTTAGCTTCTTTTAATAAGATACTTTTTGTTTGTAATTCATGAGATTAAATTGTGTATTTGTAAAAACCCATGTAATAATGCCGATTTTTAGAAATGTATCAGTAAAATAGTCGATTAATCTGAAATGCTCCGTCGGAGTGGAAGGTGTCAAAATCTGAATAAATTCAGATTTAAGCAAAAATTACTGGTATGGCAATACCAATGCCATACCTACCGTCTTTGGCGGTAACGAAATTTTTATACAAGGAGGATGATTATCCATTGCATTGTGTGATGAATAAATCATGAAGATAAATATGAAATGGGTTGAATTGGAAATTAAAACAACAAGTGATGCTTCAGATGCTATTTGCGAAAAACTTATAATCCTTGGCGCGGATGGTGTCACTGTTGAAGATCCTAATGAAATCGCGGCTATAATAAACGCACCTGACAGCTTATCATATGCGGATGAAGGTTATGTTGAAAGTCTTGGGGATTTTACAACAGTAAAGACTTACTTTGCAGAACTTGCAGATGGAATAAGGCTTGGGATAAAAGAAGATGAAAACAAAAACTTTGAGTCAACAGATGTACTTTATCAGACTTTAAGCACAAGACCATGCACAATTGACGAGTTATTATCTCTTGTAAGTGAAGCTATTGCTGATGTTTCAGAGTTTCTTCCTGTTGGAGACGGAATTGTTAAATGGAAATATGTCGCCGACGAAGACTGGGCTAATTGCTGGAAAAAATATTATAGTACAATTTCTTTATCGGAACGTGTTGTTGTATCTCCATCGTGGGAATACTATGAACCCCAAAAAGGAGAAGTTGTAGTTTTACTTGACCCTGGAAGTGCCTTTGGAACAGGTTCTCATGCAACAACTGCAATGTGTGCAAAGCTTCTTGATGAACAAATGCTTCAATTTTCTGATGGTGACGGATCGATTTTTGCAAACCCATTGAGGGTGCTGGATTTGGGTTGTGGTTCAGGAATTCTTTCGGTAATTGCAGCAAAACTTGGGGCATCTCATGTAGATGCTGTAGATATTGATCAAATTGCAGTAAATGTTGCTTTGGAAAATTGCGAAATAAATGGGGTTTCCGAAATTGTTCGTTGTTCCAAAGGTGAAATTAAGGATTTTAAGAGCAAAAAGTATGAAATTGTTGTGGCAAACATTATTGCTGATGTAATTGCAGCCATTACCCCTGATCTTCCTGCTTTGCTTGCTGATGGTGGTATTTTAATTACAAGTGGTATAATCAACTCGAAAAAACAGCGGGTGATTGATGCTTGCAATAACGCTGGGCTGATAAAAGTTACAGAAGTAGAAAAAGATGATTGGATTGCATTTGTTTTTAGATTATGAAGCTATAAATTTCAACTCTAATTATTTATTTGTAAATATAAAAAAAATTCGTATAATAAAATATGATTTAAATGAGTTTATTAAACATTTCGTTTTTTGGAATTTTATTTTAGAAATTAAAGGCTGATATATTATAAATTGATTCTAAAAAATACAAATTCTCGAATGAATAAAAACTTTCAAAATAAATACAAAATTCTCAAAATAAATACAAAATTCTCAAAATAAATATAAATTTTAAATCCGCCAGTTGGGATAAAAGCCAATTGGCGGATTTATTTGTCTGAAAATGTATAGAAATGTAGGTTTTTAGTGTATCGAAAACAATTGATTTCTGGTTTATCATTATATCAAGACCTCTAAATTCTAGTAATAGTATGCCGAATTGCTAAAATCAAATTAGTCTTCATATCATTCTTGGCTTTTAAATAATGTGCTGGCTGACTCAATTAGTAAATTCAATTTCGGGAAGGAACGTGAAATAAAAATATAGTAAAAAAAGAGAGTATGAGGAAATAGTAAATTAAATAATAATATTATGAAGGAGATTTTTGATTATGATTGAGCAAAAAAAGAGGTTACAGACTTTAATTCTAAAATTTAAGAGAAATTTAACGAAATTATTTCGCGAAAACTGGATTTTATCATCGCCGAAAACTACTGGAAACATTCTTAAACTAACAGCAAATTTATTATTTATATTAGCAATTACAAGTGGAATATTTACGGTAATGTATACCTTGAACAATTGGAGTGCGGATAGAAAATTAGATGATAGCTTATCTGAGATATCCAATCAAAAAAATTCTAGAGGAATTTCTAGTCGGATAGAATTAGATTTAAATGAAAGGAATACTATTAAACCGACTGATGAAAACATGTCTGGTAAACTTACAGAATCTGGTTCTGAAAAAAACAGCTCCTCATCGACAAATAAAGGGAGCAAATCAATTTCAGTAAACAGAGCATCGTCAGAAGAGCATAACACTGAAGAAAATGGGGTTTATGTCCCTGTTTTGATTCAAAACAAAAAAACACAAGAAGAAATTTCAATTACATGTTCATATTTTTCTTCCAGAATACCAGACCTAAAGAAATCGCTGATAGAAACAGGAATCTATTTTTTAGAGAAAAATCTTGATGAAAAAACAGGAACAAAAGCATTCATTCTTGCAAAAGATGAAAACTACGCACAAAATCTTAACGGATATTTTTACTATCTGTTTGAAGAAAATGGAACAGCTACTGCTGTTTCGCCTTTTGTTCTAAATTTATCGCAACTTTTTGATGATGATAATCGTGATAAAGCATTTAATAATAAGACTTATTCAGCACTAATTTACGAAGAGGCATTAAAAAATTCACTTTGTAAAGTGCTTGGGATTTACTATAAACAAGAAATATTTACATTCATAATTGATGAATATAGAAAAACATTCAAAGCGCGGATTGCAAATGAGCCTTTATATACTCCTTTAAATAAATTTACTACAAAAAATATTGAAATCATTTTCCACAATTCATTTATAACTTATGTCGAGTTTTTTATAAAAAAATAGTGAAGAGGTAGTGTTAAAAAATTTACAAAAAACTTGAGAACAATAAAGTGAAGAAGTAGTGTTAAAAATTTTACAAAAAACTTGAGAACAATAAAGTGAAGAGGTAGTGTTAAAAAATTTACAAAAAATTTGGAAACAAGAAAGTGGTGAGATGAGGTTATAAAATTTACAAAAAACTTGGAAACAAGAAAGTGATGAGATGAGGTTAAATAATTTACAAAAAACTTGGAAACAAGAAAGTGAAGAAGTAGTGTTAAAAATTTTACAAAAAACTTGAGAACAATAAAGTGAAGAAGTAGTGTTAAAAAATTTACGAAAACTTGAAAAAATAAAGTGAAGGAGGAAATAACATGAGAATGTTAGTAATGAGAATGTTAGTAATGAAACGGTACAGGATATTCCTTTTTATATTCTGTATTGGTCTGTTTGCAGGAAACTTTAGCTTGAATATTCCTGTTTATGCATCAATGCCAGTTCCTGTTACTGATCAGGCAAGTTTTGCAACATGGCTTACAAATACTGGAAGACCGTTACGAAGCCGATACCATGGATATACTGCAAATTACAATACATACAAAAATTATAATCTTTTAACTTACGGACAGCCTTCCAATGTTCGTGGAAATCGATATGATAATTTAAGCCATCAATATGCAATGCATGGATACTCTTATGATGAGTATACTGTAACAAACACTTATTTCCCTGATGATACAACCGGGACATCCGATCCGAGAAAGTGGAATAATATTGCGCTTGGTCAGGATGCTGCAGTTTCGTGGATGCGTTTATCCGCAAGAGAAAAGGAGTATATTGAAAACAGTAAACTTTTTTACAGCGGTAATAGCTTTGGAGGCATGTCTTATAAAAGTTTAAAACTTACAAGGGAAAAATGCATTGTTATTGCAGTACCTTCATGGACAATGGGATTTGCGTTGTACACAAGTCACTATAACTCATCTGGTCAAATTAGGTATGGCACATTAAACGGAAATGGGATTGGAGGAGTAAATATTGATGGTGGAATATCGCTTTTACCAGCGTCATCGAACCGCGCATATACAATAAATTCAGAACAAGAGTATGTGGACATAACTTTTAACATTTCACTGAATGTTAAATCCTTTACAGGTCTTGCGAAACAATCAGACATATCAAGAGGAGGAATAATTTTTGGGGTAAGTTCATATGAAAAACTGGGTGCCGGGCCTTGGAGCGCGTCAAAGACAATTAGATTTGCAAGAGTTTCAAAAACACCGCTTGCAGATTATACACAACAAATAACTCAAAAATCAACTATTTGGGTTGTATCTGCATTAGGTGATCTGGTTTCGAAAGATTTATCAGTAAGCTTAACTATTGTTGAGAAGGCAAAGAGCAATTTGAAAGGTACAATGAGCATTAAAGGAGCGATTTCGCTATTTGATGGGAAAAAAACAATGATGGGATATATTCTTCCTAACAACCCTAAAAGATTCATGAGTCTGGAAAAAATTACCCAAAGAATCGATTTTGATGGTAATCCTTTACCTTCAAGCGTTACGTTCTATCAAATTGGAGGAAAGACAACAACCGTTTTGGTTAAAAAAACTTCATCAAGCACTGGATATGCAGAATTGGTTTACAAACTGGGCATTTTACCATCATCATTAACATGGAGGAATATTCGCATAAATCCTCCATATGATTGTTTAGCAAGTACATTCATAGGTTCAAAAAGAACAGATTACGTTATTCATGACATTGAAATAACAGGAGATATTTATGATATGGTATATTTACAGGCACCGGTCTAGATTTGGTAAAAATATTTAGTAAATGATTTTGATTATATAATAGCAAATCTAACATATGGCACTAACAAATTTATTTCATAGGTAAATTTATCGAGAAAAGTGCATTAGCATATTTTCTTTAAAATATCACAAAATAAAATATAAATAGTTCAAAAGAAAAGAATAAATAGAAAAAAATAAAAAGTTAAAAAATTAAAAAATTAGGTAAAAAAAGTTAAATAAAAATAAATTTTAACAATCGTGCGGTTTATGGTTGACTATTAGAGTATATATTTAGTATAATAGCACCGATATCGCTTGTATAACAGGATGTCCCAGAAAGGCAACCTAAGTGTTGTCGTTGAGGGGAGGGATAATAATATATGTCAGAAGTCAGAGTAAAAGAGAACGAGTCCCTGGACAGTGCTTTGAGACGCTTTAAGCGTTCATGTGCCAGATCAGGAGTTCTTGCTGAAGTTCGTAAGAGAGAACACTATGAGAAACCAAGCGTAAGACGCAAGAAGAAATCTGAAGCAGCAAGAAAAAGGAAACGCTAAGATGAATTTAAAAGAGCAACTACTTGAGGATATGAAAACTGCGATGCGCGAAAAAGATGTGTTGAGAAAAGAAACTCTTCAGATTTGCCGTGCTGCGATTCTTCAGGTAGAAAAAGATCAGAGAATTGAGCTTGATGATGCCGGTATTTGTGAGATTTTATCTAAAGAATACAAGAAGCGTGCAGAAACACTTCCTGATCTAGGAGATCGCGAAGACATCATCGCAAAGTACAAAGCAGAGATGACAATTATTGAGAAATATTTGCCAAAACAATTAACAGAATCTGAGATTATTGAAATTGTCAACGAAACAATTGCTGAAGTTGATGCAACATCTGCACGCGACATGGGCAAACTTATGCAGGCACTTCAACCTAAAACCAAAGGCCGAGCTGATGGCAAATTAGTCAATCAGATCGTTAGGAAACAGTTGGAAACCTGAGTAATTCTACCAAATCTAAAAAGAAGCCCGATATCTATATTGCAGGATGTCGGGCTTCTCTTGTCTTAGGAGAAAATAATGCAGTTATTGATTAAAAATAAATGGAATATACAAAATCGTATTGAAGGTGATGAAAATTTATCTTTACTCGATCTGATTTTACAAAGTAAGGGAATAATAAACGAAAACGAGAAGGAATATTTTATTAAGCCAGAACTGGGCGTGGTCAATGATCCTTTTCTTTTTAGGGACATGAAAATTGCATGTGGACTTATTTTGCAAAATATTAATGAAAAAAAGAAAATCGTAATCTTTGGAGATTATGATGTCGATGGAATTACTTCAACAGCGACTTTGTACCTTTTTCTTACTACTATTGGTGCTGATGTCCACTATATAATTCCTGATAGAATTACTGATGGTTATGGCCTTACAGAAAATGGAATTAGAAAAATAATTGATACAAACGCAGACCTCATAATTACTGTCGATTGCGGAATTACTTCCGAGAATGAAGTTGAATCTTTATTGCAAAAAGACATTAAGGTTATTATTACAGATCACCATGAGTGTAAACAATCTCTTCCGAAGGCCTGTGCCATCCTAAATCCTAAAAGGTCCGATTCATTATATCCATTTAGGAATCTTGCTGGTGTTGGAGTGGCATTGAAATTGATTCAAGGAATTTGCTTAACGATGGGGTTAGGAAATAAGTGGTCATCATATCTTGACTTAGTTGCATTAGGAACAGTATCAGATTTAGTTCCGCTTACCGATGAAAACAGGATGTTTGTTATACACGGATTAAATCTTATGAACAAATCATGCAATCCAGGGCTTAAATGTTTGTTGTCTAAAATAGCAATAAATGAAAAAGTCATAACAGAATCAACAATTGGATATAGTATTTCTCCACGAATAAATGCTGCGGGGAGAATGGGCGACAGCATGAGAGCTGTAAGGCTTTTGACGGAAACGGATACCTTAGTATGTAAAAGTTTGGTAGATGAGTTGATTTCGGATAATAAGAAACGACAAGAAGTTGAACTTAAAATTTTCGATGAAGCCAAAAGCATTATTGAAAGCAGAGTTGATCTTTTATCCGCTGAAATAATCGTATTATACAAGAGCGGATGGAATCAGGGAGTAATTGGGATAGTTGCATCAAGACTTGTTGAACTGTATCATCGTGCTGTAATAATTTTAAGTGGTGAAGAAGAATATTACAAGGGTTCAGCTAGGGGCACATCCACTGTTTCTATTCTCGACGCTATTGAATATGCAAATAATTATGTTTATAAGTTTGGTGGGCATAAAAAAGCTGCTGGACTGGTTGTTAAACATGAAAATATAAGAGAATTCGAAAATGCAATCAAAGAATATACCGAAATATTTTTAGAGGATAACTTGCAGGAAAGAACAATAGAAATCGATTTTGAAATCCCGTTCACTGCCATTGATCTTTCCAGTGCCAAAGAAATTTCTATGCTTTCACCTTTTGGAGAAGATAATCAAAAACCTGTATTTGCGATAAGAAACATTCTAGTACAGCAGTTAAAATACCTAAGTTCCGGAAAACACACAAAATTCCAACTTTCAGGCAATAACTCTTCAAGTGAAACTTTTAATGGCACAATTGATGCAATAGCATTTGGATTCGCTGAGAAAGACTCAATTGTATCTCAAGGTGACAGAGTTGATGTTGCATTCACAATTGAAGAAAATGATTGGAATGGTTCATGTTCTGTTCAACTAATAGTAAAGGATGTGAGAATTAGTGAGGATAGTTCTATAAAACAAAACCAAATAGAAAATATTTACAGACAATCACAATCCAATTTGTCAAATATCACAGCTATGACATCGCCATCATACAAAGAATTGATTCCTCAAAAACCTGATTTTATTGCTGTTTATCAGTATTTAAAAGCAAATTTTGATTGTGTTCAGACACTTTGTGATTTAGATGTCCTAGCAGTTCTTATAGGTAATAATTACAAAATTTCACTTTCAGCCTTTAAACTTGCGCGAATATTTGATATATTTAAAGAAGTAGGATTACTTGAATTTATCGAAATTTCAATATACCGAATAAAATTCCGGCTTACACCTGTGACAGAAAAAGTAAATCTGGCTAATTCGGAAATATACAAGTCTCTTAGTAAGGAAAGTGTGATTTGAGTGACTGATATCGAAAACATTGAAAGCGTTGAACCGAATAATCAAAATGAAGAGATCATCGAAAAATTATCTAAACCTGAAAATCCTTCCATAACAGGTGATGATTCATTAAACGCGTATCATAAAGATGAGAAATCAAATAATATTCAAAACGACTTGCCTGAATCAATGCAACGTATAGTGAAGAAATATCAGACGTATTCAATGTATGCAAACGTGGATAAACTCATAAAAGCATATTATTATGCTCTAAAAGCTCATGGCAATCAACAACGTGCAAATGGAGAGCCATATATAATTCACCCAGTTGCGACAGCCGAAATTCTAACAGAACTTGAAGTCGATGAAGATACTTTATGCGCTGCACTTTTACATGATACTGTTGAGGATACTATAAAATCAGTTGAGGATATACAGATCGATTTCGGTGAGGAAGTTGCAAATCTTGTCAACGGTGTAACGAAACTTGGCAAAATCCCATATTCCTCAAAAGAAGAAACACAAGCTGAGAATTTCAGAAAAATGTTTCTTGCAATGGCGAAAGATATTCGTGTTGTCCTTATTAAACTTGCCGACCGTCTTCACAACATGCGAACTATTAGCCACCTGTCTCCAGATAAACAGCTAGAGAAAGCCAGAGAAACTTTGGATATCTATGCCCCTCTTGCACACCGACTTGGTATTTATCGTATAAAATGGGAACTTGAGGATCTTTGCCTACGATATATTGATCGTGATGCCTTTTATGAATTAGTTGGTGCAATTTCACAAAAACGCACAGACCGCGAAATTTATTTAAATCAGGTTTTAAAAGAGCTTAAAGAGCGTATAACGCAAATGGGGATACATTCTGAAATCGAGGGGCGTCCGAAGCATTTTTACAGCATTTACAGAAAAATGAAAACACAAGGAAAGCTACTTGACCAGATATATGATCTTTTTGCTGCAAGAATTGTTGTTGACACAGTCTCAGATTGCTATGCAGTTTTAGGGCTTGTTCACGAAATGTATCGTCCTATGCCTGGAAGGTTTAAGGACTACATAGCTATGCCTAAAACTAATATGTACCAATCATTGCATACTACTGTTATTGGTCCTAAAGGAATTCCGTTCGAAGTTCAAATTCGCACACTGGCAATGCATAGAACGGCGGAATATGGAATTGCTGCTCATTGGAAGTATAAGGAGGAGTCACCCGCAAACAAAACCGAAGATGGATTTGATGGTAAGCTTGCTTGGTTACGACAGTTACTTGATTGGCAAAAAGATATGCGCGATGCAGGAGAATTCATGGAGACACTCCGAAATGGTCTTGTTGCAGATGAGGTTTTTGTATTTACACCTAAAGGTGCTGTAATATCATTACCGGCAGGCGCTGTACCTATTGACTTTGCTTATAATATTCACAGTGGAATTGGTAATAAAATGTACGGAGCAAAGGTTAACGGCAGAATCGTACCTCTTACGTATATACTAAATAATGGCGATATAGTTGAAATATTAACTTCAGATAAAGTTCATGGACCAAGCCGTGACTGGTTAAAAATAGTCAAAAGCACATCAGCCCGAAGTAAAATTAATCAGTGGTACAAAAAAGAGATGCGCGAAGAAAACGTTGCTCGCGGAAGAGAAGTTTTTGAGCGGGACATAAAAAAGAGTGGTTTTACGCCATCTCAATTAACTAAACATGAATTTTTAGACCCAATTTTAAAGAGATACACATTACAAACGCTTGAGGATCTTTATTCAGCGATTGGATACGGAGGCATATCTGCAGGTAAAATAATACCAAGACTTCGTGACGAATACATTAAAAGTTTACCAGAAAACGAAAGGACAAAAATCGGGTATCGTGTTAACCCAGCTGGACAGGTTGTTTTCTTTAACCCACAAACGCTTGTAACGAAGGCTGACGGTCAAATCGTCGAGCAGGCAGCTAATATAACAAAACAGTCTAGGAAGGCAAAGCTGAAAAACAAGGAGTCCAATCATGGGATAGTTGTTCCCGGCATAGAAAATTGCCTTATTACAATTTCAAGATGTTGCAGCCCTATTCCTGGTGATAAAATCATTGGATACATAACACAGGGCCGAGGGGTTGCAGTCCATAGAACTGACTGTTCTAATATCAGACATATTCTTGAAGCATCAGGAGCTTCTTCTAAAGATTCTGAACGTGCTTCAAGGCTTATAGATATATTCTGGAACGAAGAGAAAACACAAAAAGCATTTCAAGTAGAATTTACAATTCTTGCTAGAGATCGACGCAACCTTCTTGTAGATGTATCAAATGCAATTGCTGACGAGAAGGCATCAATAATTTCTGGTAATATGTCTTCATTGAAGGATGTAACTGCAACTCTTGTAATGGCAATTGAAGTGTCAGGCCAAAACCAGTATGACAGACTTATTGGTAGACTAAAGGCAATAAAGGATGTAATTGAAGTGCGAAGAGGTCACTAATTTAATTATACAGGAATCAAAAAAAATTAAGTACAAGAAGCATTTAATCTAGAAATACTTTAAATATAGTCTCAAAATTCACTTAAAATTAACAAAAAAATTTGTAAAAATAGTGCGTATAGTTAATTATTTTAAGCATATATTAAAAAAAGAAAATTAATGTTAAAATAATACAATAAATAACAAATATGTGTTATGCGTATTTGGGATACTAATATAGAATCTAGAAAGAGGGTTTGAAAAGTGGAAAAAAAGAGGATTGGGATTCAGATTAACACTTCCTACGATTTCTCAGATGTTATAAATGCAGCGAAGATTTATCAGAAATCGACCCATGTTCCTTGCAGGGTAGTTAATTCAGTCGGTGAGACAGAATTTACCACATTTGAAAAAGAAGAAGATATTTTGGTATGTAATGTTGCATCAAAATTATTTTACAGCAGCGAAACAGCCAAAGCAGATGAGAAAAAGACACCAAATATTTGCCTTAATTCTCATCTTTATGGATGTTATCAGGCAGAGCGATTCGGTGGACGGTATGTGTATTTTTGTCCACTCGGACTAACACACTGGGCAGCGCCAATTATAAGTGACGGTGCAGTAGTTGGAGCATTAGTGGCTGGTCCTGTACACATGGTTAATCCAGAAGATTTTATGATGGAAGATATGGTTGTCAGATTCGGCATTTCGCCTTTGGCCGCCAAAGAAATCAAAACAGCTTCTGAGTCACTTATGATAATACCCCCAGCCATGGTTAACCATTTTAGTGAACTTCTTTATTTAGTAGCGAAAGGAGTCTCTGATAATACATTTGAGCTACTAGAAGAACGGAAGGCAAAGGGTGACCAACAATCCGAGATTGCCGAACAAATAAAGTTTATGAAATCTTTTGTGCCACATCAGGATTATGAGCCTTATCCACTCGAGAAGGAACAGGAACTTATGGAGCTGATAGAGACTGGTGATAAAGCTGGTTCACAAAGAGTCCTAAACGAAATCCTCGGACAAATATTTTTTGCAAGCGGGGGAAGCTTTGAAGTCATTAGATCGCGTGTTCTGGAGCTTGTTGTTTTACTTTCCCGTGCAGCGATAAAAGGGGGCGCCGATGCTCAACAAATATTCGGTTTGAATTATACCTACCTTGGAAGAATAAACGCATTTAGAAATGTTGAAGAACTTACATACTGGCTTTCAGGTATTATGGCTCGTTTCACAGATCAGGTTTTTAATCTGACTGATGTGAAACATGTCGATGTTATGTATCGTGCAGTTGATTATATAAGGAAAAACTACACGAAAAGAATAACACTTGAAGAGACAGCATCTTTCGTTTACTTGAGTCCAGCATATTTCAGCAGAGTATTCAAAGATGAAATCGGAGACAACTTTAATGTTTATGTAAACAAAATCAGAGTTGATGCAGCAAAGAAATTGCTTTTAAACGATAAGGTGTCACTCGTAGATATATCCTCATTTGTGGGGTTTGAGGGGCAAAGCTATTTTTCAAAAGTTTTTAAGAAAATGACAGGAGTTACACCAGGAAAATTCCGGGAATCGAGAGGCAAAGTTAAGGCAGAAATTAGGAAAAAATAGAAATAAATTTTGAAGTACAAATTACAATCTAAAGTAGGATAAAGACTAAGGATAGTAAACAGAGATAGAGATTGAACAGATTGAACAGATTGAACAGATTGAACAGAGATTGAACAGAGATTGAAAAGATTGTAATAGAAGTAATAAAAGATGTAGAAATGTAGTAAAAGTGAGATATAGACAAAAAAATTGTGACAATATTATTATGGTATTAAGCCTGAAATTCAGGCCTAAAATATAAATTTATGGAGGACATGTTAAAATGGAGATTTTAGTACAAATTTCTGAAGCACTACAAAAGGGAAAAGCCAAAGACGTTAAGGCACTCGTTCAAGAAGCAGTTGATAGCGGAATATCTGCTCAGACAATTCTTGTTGATGGACTCCTTGCAGGAATGGGAGTTATCGGTGGCAAATTCAAGAACAATGAAGTATATGTACCTGACGTTCTTATCGCAGCACGCGCTATGAAAGCTGGAACAGAAATACTTAAGCCACTTCTTGCTGCTGACGGAGTCAAAGCAACAGGTAAAATCGTTCTTGGAACAGTTAAAGGTGACCTTCATGACATCGGCAAGAATCTTGTTGGTATGATGATGGAAGGAAAAGGTCTTGAAGTAATTGATGTAGGAACAGACGTTTCTGCTGAAACTTTCGTTCAGGCTGCAATTGACAACAACGCTCAGATTATCTGCTGTTCAGCTCTTCTTACAACGACAATGGGTGAAATGAAAGCTGTTGTTGAAGTTGCTAAAGAAAAAGGAATCCGTGACAAGGTAACAATCATGGTTGGTGGAGCTCCTGTAAATGATGCTTTTGCTGCAAGTATTGGTGCTGACATCTATACTGCTGATGCTGCTTCTGCTGCTGACGCTGCTGTTGCAAGCATAATGGCAAGAAAATAATATTTAAAATATAATATTTAATGAAATACCATCAGTCCTGTATATTCCGGACTGGTGGTATTTTTATGATAAGATTCAATTATTTCATGAAAAGATAATTGAGCCTTTTACAATTTTGAAAAACCGTAAAAACCGTAAAAACCGTAGAAACCGTAGAAACCGCTTTAAAATTGTTGGGAATATTGTATAAAAAATCAGTAAAAAGAGATATAATATTTCAGACAAACCTAAAAATTGTATATTCAAGAAAGGAAATTTATTCATTGCAATAAAATGAATAAGTATTGAAAAAATGAGTAAAATAATAAGAAATGTAAAATTATCCGACGCACCACAAATTGCTAAAATCTACAAACATTATGTAGATAATACAGCGATTTCATTTGAGCAAGAAGCTCCATTAACAAAAGACATGGAACAGAGGATTGATAAGACAACCAAGATATTTCCATGGATTGTTATGGAAATTGATAGCGAAATTGTTGGATATGCCTATGCATCTAAATTTCGCGAAAGAATTGCATATCGTTACACCACTGAAATCTCAGTTTACCTTTCACAAGAACATTGCGGAAAAGGGTATGGTCGCGAGCTTGCAAAGCTGCTTATTGCAGAAATAAAAAAATGTGGATTTTATATTGCTATCGCCTGCATAACAGCAACAAATTCAAACAGTACCCTTTTCTTCGAATCATTAGGATTTGTTACTTGTGCAGAATATAAAAATTCCGGATTCAAAAACGGTGAGTGGCTATCAGTGATAATGATGACCATGGATCTTCAGGATGAATTCCCGGCAATCCCAGAAGAAACAATTTGCGATGCACACGAATATATTTATTAGTATTAGATAAGTCACTTATGTATTTACAGGAGAAACTCAGACCTTATAAATTGCAGTTTCTCCTAGGATTTCTTTGATTACATAGGTTCCAGAAGTTAGGGTTCCTTTGCAATATTCGATGACTTTGTCGATTTCGATTTCGTATATAACTGCAATTTCTTTTGCATAAAATACTGCCTGCTGTTTTATTAATGTTGACAGAGGCGGTATTTGTTTTTTTACAAGCTCAAATGATGCGCCATTTAATGATTTTGAATAGGCTGTGATTAGCCCATCGACATAATATTTATATGATCTGGCTCCGAATAACAAAATGTCTTCATATTTGGCAATCGAAGAATCGATTTCATTTAATACCACGGAAACGTTGTCTTTGTCGTGTAAAACTTTAGAATTGTTGTTATTTAATGTAGTGGAATCATTGTTATTCAATATCACGGAATCTTTATTATGTAATATTAACGTTGGAAACCCTTGGATTTTATAATTTTTACCGCTTTCTAGGTCTGCGTGCATGAGAAGGTAAACATCTTCATTTCTTGATAACGAAACGATGGAGGCTGCGTTTTGAAGTCCAATTTTTTCGAGAACTTCAGTTAACACATTATCGTTATCAATAGGTTTGTTTCCAACAAATAAAGTGTTTCGGACCTCGCGAAGATATGAATCTGAATGAAAGGGGTAATTCGTTTTTAAATATAGATACAGAAACGAGGAAGGGTATGAGGAGATAACTTTCCCTTCAAGCCAAACTGATCCATCAATTGGCATATGAAATGTAGCAGCTATCTGTTCCCAGTGATCTTTCATATCAGAGGGATCTATAACATCGTCATAAACTTCCGAAAATCCCTCGTATGCCCCTATTAATCCACCCATATGAATGGAAAAACTAAAATAATCTCCGTACTCCAATAACAACTTTTTGAAGGCCGGTTCAAACACCCAGCAATATGAGCAGAGAGGGTCAGTAAAATATGAAATATGAACTTTTTTGTAATTATCCTCTCCTTCTATAAAACTTTCAGATTTTGTCGTTTCAATCATAATATTTACACCGTTAGCTGTTTCACCCATAATTTCCACTTCCTTTTTTGCTGCTTCACTTATAATCTCCACTTTGTTTTTTGCTATTTCACTCATATTATTTACTCCGTTTCTCGAAAATTATATTAGCTGCACCCGGTTGTAGATCCGCAATCAAGACAAACTTTGCATGTACCATTTCTAACCATCCTTGTACTTGAACAATGCGAGCAAACACTGTCATAGAGTCTTTCGCCAGGATTCTCCATTTTTATTTCGATAGAGCTATTAATTTGCGAAAATGAAACAGTATTATAATTTGGTATGGTCGATGAATTAGCAACTGATTCGTTTGAAGAAACACTCGATTCGTTTGAGTTAATGATTGTCTCTTTTAACAATTTTGCCTGCAAATTTATTGGAGAATCTGCCTTCGTTGTGGGCACAGAATCTGATTTTGCCATATCTCCATATCTCTCAGCGAGTGTTTGTCTATGAGAAGGGATTTCTAAGTCCTGTTCTTTAACCTGACAACGAGAGTAATCTCCAAGTTCAATATCTATAACCTTACTAATCAAATCAGAGATTGATGAAACGTATTTAATATATGGATGTTTTTTAACAAAACCATATGGCTCGTATTTTTGACCTCTAAGCATCCTTGATATATCCTGCGGAGGAACATGGTATTGAAGCATTACAGATATGGATTTTGATAATGAATTTAATAGCCCTGTAATAATTGTTCCTTCACGGTCAGTTGTAATGTATATTTCAGAAATTTCTCCATTAGGGTTGCGGTTGACAGTTGTGTATATTTTTACATCGTCAATTTGTGCTGGATGTGTTGACCCGGAACGAATGCCAATTGGTTTTTCTCTTATAGTATAGTGAGGTTTTTCTGTAAGCTGCCTTACTTTCTTGACAAGTTCGTTATAGGATAAATTTTCAAGATCTGCTACTGAATCTGAGGTCATTGTTGTGTTTAGTGGCTGGCTTGCTTTTGAACCATCACGATAAAGAGTAATTCCTTTAACCCCAGATTTCCACGAGGCAAAAATTACTTCCTTGAATTCATCTAATGTTGCATTTCGTGGCAAATTAACTGTTTTCGAAACTGCGCCGGATATTAAAGGAGTTATTGCTGCAACCATTTTTACATGCCCCATCGCCGAAATTGAACGATTTCCGGAACCACATTCATTTGCTGTGTCAAATATTGCAAGATGTTCATCTTTTAAATGCGGTGCGCCTTCAATTTTGCCGTCGACAAGACTTTCGTATTCGCATCCTTTTTCGGTAACAATTTCCTTTCGCATTATGTATTCAAGGATTTCCGCTGCCTGCTCATTTGTATATCCGAGGTTTTTGAGTGCGAGTTCCAGTACTGGATTGACCATTGTCATAACACCGCCACCAGATAATTTCTTATATACAACATGACTAAAGAATGGCTCAACTGATGTAGCTCCACAATCCATAGCAAGCGAGATTGTTCCAGTTGGTGCCATAACACTAACTTGTGCATTGCGAAATCCATACTTTTCACCATTACTAATTGCTTCATTCCAGGCCTTTTTTACTGCATCACTAAGGTAACCAAAACTGTTTAACTTTAGTAACTTATGATTTATTTCGACAGGCTTATAATTTAATCCTTCATAAGGGGACTTATTTGTGCCGGCAACACGTGCATGATTTCGTATAACCCTTAGCATCGAATCTTTATTGATTTCATATTTCTCGAAAGGCCCCGAAATTTGAGACATAATTGCAGAAACGCGATAGGAATGACCTGTGAGGATTCCTGTAAGAACTGCAGCAAGTGATCTTGATTCTTCGGAATCATATGGATAGCCCATTGCCATGAGAAGCGATGCAAGATTTGCAAGACCTAAGCCTGTTGTGCGGAAAAGATATGTCTTCCTCGCAATGTCTTTTGTCGGAAATTGTCCCTTGTGGACAGATGCTTCAAGAAATAATTGAGACAATCCGATTATATGTATATACCCATCAAGGTCGATACTGTTTGTTTCGGGTTTATAAAATTTAAAAATATTGATTGATGCAAGATTACATGAGGTGTCATCTAAAAAAGCATACTCTCCACATGGATTAGTTGAATTAATCCTGTTCTCAGGTGCGTTATAAATGCCATTTTCTCCATAAGGACATGTATGCCAGCTATTAAATGTATCATCAAACTGAGGCGCGGGATCTGCGCATTTCCATATTGATTCGTTAAAAGTATTCCAAAGTTCTGCTACTGGGACGGTTCTATTAAATTCATTTGTAACACGACCAACAAGTTCAATTGCAGATTCAGGGTCTGTGTCAAGATTTTCAACTTTTTTCATGAAGTTGTCTGATAATCTTACTGAGTTATTTCCGTTTTGTCCGGAAACTGTTTCATATGCTTCGCCTTCGAAACTCATGTCGTAGCCCATTTTGCCAAGTGCACGGACTTTATCTTCTTCTTTAGATTTCCATGTTATAAATTCTAAAATTTCCGGATGATCAATATTAAGGCATAACATTTTTGCAGCACGTCTTGTCGTTCCACCGGATTTAATTGCTCCGGCATTACGGTCAAGTCCTTTAAGAAAGCTCATTAATCCTGATGAAACACCCCCTCCGCTTAGGGGCTCTCCTTTTGCACGCAATGCTGAAAAATTGGTTCCAGTTCCTGAACCTCCTTTAAACAAACGAGTTTCAGTTACATATTGCTCGGTTATTGAGTGGGGACCAAGTAGGCGGTCTTGAATTGAAAGAATAAAACATGCTGAAGCTTGGGTACGTGTATGTGCATCTTTGCTTTCAACTACCTCGCAGGAGTTTTCATCATAATAAAAGTTACCATGATTATTTCCAATGATTCCATATGACTTTGCAAGTCCTGTATTAAACCACTGTGGGGAATTGGGAGCTACCATTTGGTTAAGAAAGGCATATACCATCTCGTCATAGAAAATAACTGCCTGCTTATCGTTTGTTATAATTTTTTCATCTTTAAGTGATTCACACCAAAAACTCACAAGTCGATTAGCAACCATTTTCATTGAATTTTCATATCCAAATTCATTAGTGACTCCAGCTCTCCGGAAATACTTAGATGCAATAATGTCACATGCATTCTGTGAATATTTTTCAGGAAATTCAAGATTTCTCATATCTGTAAGAATTTTGCCAGATTTATGGTCTTTTATTACAACATCCGTAATTTTCCAGTCGAATAAATCATAAACAGTTTTAGATGTGTCGGTTTCTAATTCTTTAGTGTAATAACGTCGTAAAATCAAATCAAAAGAATTCATAGTTTCTTCCTCCGGAATATTCTGCTCTTATTTTATAAGATATAGCAAACAACACTATTGATATAAGCTGATTTTGAAATTTTAAACTACTTTGTTAAAGTTTTTCGGAACACACGTTACACAATATATTGATAAATAAAATATTATTTATACAACATATTGAATTATATTCCTTTGATTAGCAAAAAACAATGACTTTTTATGAAATTATCAATTATGTAAAATAAAGTTAACTAAATAGTAATAATTGCATTTCTATTGATAAAACTACGTATCTTTTGTATAATTATTGAATTAACACAATTAAAGGATAATAGGTGAAATAAATGGGAAGAGCTTTAATAATCGGTGCAGGTGGAGTTTCAAACGTTGTTGTTCATAAATGCTGTCAGAATTCAGATGTTTTTGAAGAAATTTGTCTTGCAAGCAGAACTCTTACGAAATGTGAGGCGATTAAGGATTCAGTTAAGAATTCAAAAACGATTATTCATACAGCACAAGTTGATGCTGATGACACCAAACAGGTGGTTGATCTTATTTTAAAATTTAAACCTGATCTTGTAATAAACGTTGCACTGCCATATCAGGATCTTACAATAATGGATGCATGTCTCGAAACTGGCGTTCATTATGTTGACACAGCTAATTATGAACCACCCCAAATTCCAAAGTTCGAATATAGCTGGCAGTGGGCTTACCGTGAGAAATTCGAGAAAGCTGGTCTTACAGCACTTCTTGGAAGCGGATTTGATCCAGGTGTTACAGGAGTTTTCTCTGCTTTTGCAATGAAACATTATTTTGATGAAATCCACACAATTGACATTGTTGATGCAAATGCAGGTGACCACGGCTATCCTTTTGCGACAAATTTTAATCCAGAGATAAACATTAGGGAAATTACAGCTAATGGACGTTATTTCAAAAATGGTGAATGGATAGAAACCAATCCTCTCGAATTTAAAAAAACTTATGACCTTCCTCAGATTGGACCGAAAAATATTTACTTGCTTTATCACGAAGAACTCGAATCATTAGCAAAAAATATTAAAGGAATCAAAGAAATACGTTTCTGGATGACCTTCTCCGACAATTATATAAACCATCTGACTGTTTTGCAAAATGTTGGAATGACATCAATTGAGCCAATCGAATTTGAAGGAAAACAAGTAATTCCTCTGCACTTCCTTAAAGCTGTGTTGCCTGATCCAGCGTCACTTGGATCAAGAACCAAAGGGAAGACGAATATAGGGTGCATCTACCAAGGAACTAAAGACGGTAAACCTAAGACATATTACATCTATAACGTTTGTGTTCACGAAGAGTGTTATGCAGAAGTTGGTTCACAAGCAATATCTTATACAACTGGAGTACCTGCAATGATTGGTGCAATGATGGTTATTAAAGGTTTATGGAAAAAGCCAGGCGTTTATAATGTAGAAGAATTTGATCCGGATCCGTTTATGGAACAACTAAGTAAGCAAGGCCTTCCATGGATTGAAGATTTTTCACCAGTTCTTTTAGATTAAATTTTACCGCGTATTTTACCACGGGCGCAGGAACCATGGTGAAATCCAATCGCAAATAAGGAGACAATTGACTAAATGAATATAGATTTTGATAAATACCCATCGCCTTGTTATGTTGTTGACGAAAGACTTTTAAAGAAAAACTTAGAAATTCTAAATAAAGTTCAGGAAGCAACAGGGAGCAAGATTTTGCTTGCACTAAAGGGCTTTTCTATGTATTCTGAGTTCCCGCTAGTAGGTCAATACCTTGCAGGGATTACTTCGAGCTCACTTCATGAAGCCCGCCTTGGATATGAGGAAATGGGTAAAGAAGTTCATATTTATGCGCCTGTATATATAGAAAAAGAATTTGATGAAGTGATGCAATACTGTGATCATATCGTTTTTAATTCTTTTGATCAGTGGATAAGATTCAAAGATCGCGTTATGTCCTATGCTAAGCCGTCGGGAAAATCTATTGAGTGTGGAATAAGAATAAACCCTGAGTATTCAGAGATTAGTACGCCTATTTACAATCCTTGCTATACAAATTCAAGACTTGGCGTTACATTAGAAAATTTTCGACCAGACGAGCTCGATGGAATTTCAGGATTGCATTTTCATACTCTTTGTGAACAAAACTCTGATGCACTAGAAAGAACTGTTCCGATAGTGGATGAAAAATTTGGTAAATATATATCCAAAATGAAATGGCTCAATATGGGCGGTGGTCATCACATAACAAGAGAAGACTATGATATTGATAGCCTGATTCGTTCAATAATGTTTTTCAAAAATAAATATGGCATCGATATTTACCTTGAACCAGGAGAAGCTATTGCCCTAAATACAGGGTATCTTGTATGTACAGTTCTTGATATTGTTAAAAATGGAATGGAAATAGCAATCCTTGACACATCAGCTGCATGCCATATGCCGGATGTAATAGAAATGCCATATCGACCAGTAATCATTGATGCTGGCAACCCTAGTGAATTTGAGTTTACTTATCGTCTTGGAGGACTTACATGTCTTGCAGGAGATGTTATAGGTGATTACTCTTTTAAAGAACCACTAAAACCAGGCGATAAGCTTGTTTTTTGTGACATGGCACACTACACAATGGTCAAAAATAATACTTTCAACGGGGTTACATTGCCATCAATTGGAATATATAGTGAAACTGATGGTGAAGTTGTATTAAAACAATTTGGATATTCAGATTACAAATCGAGGTTATAAAACAGGAGGTAGAGAGATGAAGACAATCGTTATTTATTATTCACTAACAGGTAAAACAGCTGAGATTGCAAAAAGTAAAGCAAAGGAAGAAAATGCAGATATTCTTGAACTTAAAGATATAAAGAAGTTCGGAATATTTAAGGCGTTTGTTTTTGGCGCATATAAGGCAATGAAGCAGAAAAAAGCCGACCTAGAGCCTATCACAACAGATTTATCAATCTATGACAAAATAGTTATCGCAATGCCAATTTGGGCAAGTATGCCTGCACCTGCATTTAACAATGTTGTTGAAATCCTTCCGTCAGGCAAGCAAGTCGACTTAATTCTTACATCGGCAGGTGGTGATTCAAAAGGTACTGCTGACAAAATTTCTAAGCATCTTGAATCAAAAGGTTGCAAATTAATTGGCTCAAAGGACGTCAAGACCGGAAAATAATATCACAGCTATCAATGTTTTTATTGCTATTTTTATTAGTTTCATCATTTTTAATTTTTTTAAAATCTGGGTTCATAAATTTGCTCCAGTTCCTTAGTCAAGTTTTATTAATGTATTCTATTGCTTTGAATATTAATGCATTCTATTGCTTTATAACACCTAAATCTAATAAAATTAGAATACCCTATATAGAATAACATATTGTTTTTATATGGACATTCAAATCTTCACCGTTTCTTCACAAATAAGTAGTAATATCATAAGTACAATCAACAAAATCAGAAAACGATTTTATGATTTTGATGGTCAAAGTTTAATTAATAAATTAAAAATTTAATTTTAGAAAGGTGAAAATTATGATGTATGGAAATGGATTTAATCAATTAGCTGACAGAAGAAGAGACTTTGATGGATTATGTGGAGGAGGATTTACTATGGGTGGTATTGGTATGCTAATCGGCGGATTGCTTTTTATTGGGTTCTTGGTTCTTATAACGATTCTTATTGTAGCTTTAGTTCGTAGAGGAAGTATGCACCACACGGGAATGCATTCAACACCTAGTGATGTTGCAAACAATTCGTCTATAAATAATGCTGCTATTGCAAATTCTTTGGCAATACTTAATGAAAGATATGCAAAAGGTGAAATTAATCAAGATGAATACCTTGGCAAAAAAGCAGACCTTATAAAATAATAAAAATTTGCAATATAAATTTATAAAACAATTTAAGGGTTAATTTTCTTATTGCAAATTGAAAGGTTTTGAGTCTGTAAGCTGATAAAACTAATATGTAAGAGTTACTAAAGAAGGTGCGATTTTATCGTGCCTTTTTGTTTTTTCGAACCTTTTTTTTTAGGCAGAACTCAATCGAACATTTTACAAATAGATACGAGTTTTTTTCTAATATTCCCATGAATTTCTGTGACCTTACATTTAATAAAAAATGGGTTGAACATTTACTAAAAAATCTGGTTGACGAATACTAAGTGTAATGGTATCTTTATTTTATAATTGTGACACGAACTTGTTAGACCATTTAATACATGTTTAAATTTTAAAACAGAAAAATTGACAAAGAATATCCCGAACAGAGACAAAGAATATCCCGAACAGAGAGAGTATAAGGCAGATGAAGCGGAAATAACAAATGATAATCTAACCAAACTATAATAAATTGTTGAAAACTTTTAGATAACGATTGCGAATATTTAAATAAAAGGATTTGGTGATATGAATAAAAAGCAACTGAAGAAATTTGGAATTTTATTTTTGCTACACGCCTTTCAAGCGGGGATAATTGCTCCGGTAATAAGTCTGCTGTTTTTATCAAAAGGCATACAAATAAGCCAGCTTGCAATTATTATGGGGGTGTATGCAGGAACAGTCCTTTTGTTGGAAGTTCCAACAGGAGTTCTTGCTGACTTGTTTGGCCGTAAGAAGATTTTTTTACTGGCAATTGTGTTTTCATCTGCTTCGATTATAGTTTTTATAGTTTCAGCTAATATAGTTCATATTGTAATTGGTATTATTTTTTATGGAACATCAAGAGCTCTATCGTCGGGATCTCTAGAGGCACTATTTATCGACAAGGTAATTCAGCTTGAGGGCAAAGAGGGATTAGCTGGTGCATCTGCTAAACTTAACATTTATGAATCTCTTGGACTTACAATAGGGGCCGTTATTGGAGGCTTTCTTCCAACATTAAGCAAAAATATATCTATTTTTTCATCAATTTATGATTTAAATTTATTGGTTAGACTTGCAGTTACAATAACAGTTGGAATACTTACTATAATTATGATTGTTGATATATCACCCGAAAAATTTGAGGAATCAGGATTTAAAATGCTGAAGAATCATATAAAATTAAGTGGTGAGTTATTGCGCAAAGAAACAAAACTCCTAATTATATTTTTGTCGGTATTTTCGACCGGAATATTTTTCTTCTCTCTTGAGACATATTGGCAACCACAATTCCTGCCTATTTTGCCAAATAATTCATATCTTTGGATTCTAGGAATAGTTTCATTTTTCTACTTTGCAGCTGCTTTGTTAGGAACCCTTATTTCAAAGGGGATTATGAAATCTAAGAAAATCAATGCTAATATTCTTTATCCGGTTGGAAGAATATTACTTGCGTTATCATTTGTATTTCTTGCAATACAAATTCATATACAAGGGTTCATTATGTTTTTTGCACTTGTTTATCTGTTTCTTGGAATATCAAGCATACCAGAAAGTGTTTTAATGAATGAAATTATTCCAAGCAGATATCGTGCTTCAATATTGTCATTAAACTCATTCATATTGCAAACCGGGGCACTATGTGCAGCATTTTTTAGCGCGAAATTTCTTGTTAAATTTCAGATTTCAGCACTTTGGGTTGTTGCATCAGGAATATTATTTATTACTAGCATATTTTTCGTTTTCTTACTAATGAGAAAATCTCAGGAGAAAACATCAGAGGCTGTTGTCAATGAAAATGTTTAAATAGAAAATCTGAAAATGTTAGAAAAAAATATAATAGTCTAATAATTAATGAAATGCAGAATGCAAATCATAAAAAGTATAATAGTGTTAATAATTATAATTGCATGATAGAATTAAAAAAAGAATTTAGAAAAATGATGCTTCTTATAAGCAATTAGGAACCTATAATTAAACACAACAATTGTAATGACAATAGTTTCTGTTAAATACACTCTAAATTTAACCAATTTACAAAACAAATGGAGGATGAGTTTTATGAAAAAATTGAATTTGAAAAAAATCTTTATTTTTATAGTTATGATAATTGTTGTTCTGACATTGGCAGGATGTATGCCTGGTGATGGAACTAATTCTGCTGCTCAGAAAGCAGGGTTTTTTAGTGGAGTATGGCATGGGTGGATAGCACCTGTAAGTCTGATTTTTGGATTATTCGACAAGGATATTAGAATTTATGAAATAAATAACTCGGGTTGGATGTATGATTTCGGATACTATATCGCCGTAATTAGCGGATTTGGAAGCCTTGCTCTTGGCCGTAGGAAAAAAGTAGTTGTAAAAGAACAATACTCACAAGATTAGAAGTTTTATTACTTTATGCTATTATCGCTTCGGTACTAATTTAACCTCATGTAGCAAGAATTCTCCCTTCTCTATTCAACCTTACTCGCGAATGCGAGAAGAATAGGTGGGAGATGATTGCTACTTGTACCTTGACAATTATTATACAACTAAGCTTGACGAATTGCGATACCAATGGTATACGAGTTTATTGCGCTGTACTCAATATTTCTTTGAAAAAGGTAGCGGGGCATGAAACCTATTGAATAGCAATACCAATATTGCAGGATATCGAAGAGAAGATAGCAAAATCCATAGCGAAACCAAACAAAATATTAAGCATCTGTAAACATTCAAAAATCGGTCGAATAATGAATGATTTCCAAGCGAAATATTACAATTTGATGCATAAGCATCCAAGCGGACCCCATGCCTCGTCTTGTTCATTACTCCACTCACGTTTCCTGCCATTCCCCCCCGTTCCATATCCTGCTCATTCAATTACGTCTGGGAATGTCCCATCTGCGGCGAAGTGCTCGACAGGGATATAAATGCTGCAATGAATCTACGTGATGAGGGTTTGAAAACTTTAGGGATGACAGGATACTAAACTCTTGTCGTATATTATGTACATATAAAGAACCGTCGGGCTGACGGGAATCGCTTGGTAATAATGCGAACATTGGTTTGTACTTCCCAAGAAGCTCCCACCTCTACAGGCGGTGAGAGTAGGTCACTATGCAATTAAAACTAAACTTATGCTATTTAACTTCTGTGCCGAAATAGGCTGACAGAAGATTTTTCGCGTTTTCTTTGCTTAAAGAGTATTTGCGCCAATTGCCGTTAGAATAGTTTTTTAGATCATTTTGATACAATTCTTTCAGACTGGTTTTGACAGATAATGATAAATTTTTGTCTTTCGAATCTATCAAAGGAATAATATATTTAATGGAGTCGTAAGACAGATTGTAGATTAAATAATTGTAATCAATCGACGAAGAACGGGAAGAGTCAGCATTCGAAGATGAATCAGCATTCGAAGATGAATCAGCATTCGAAGATGAATCAGAATTCGAAGATGAATCAGAATTCGAAGATGAATCAGAATTAGATGATGAGCTGTATGAATCAACATTCGATGACGAGTTGTAGAAGGTAATAGATTCTGAAGATTCCGGCTCGAACGTATTATCAATTATCTCGATAAAAGGTATATTCTTTTTAAAATACTGATCTGTATTATATCTTGCGATAAGTGCGTTTGTATTACTAAAATTTGTAAACAGAAGGATAACAACAGCGGTTATTACACCTGTTTTTAGGAATTTGAAAGTTGGAAGAAATTCTTTTATTAGTGCATAAATCAGAAGCAATGCTATCAAAACAATGAATATGCAGACTAGAACGCGCAACTTTGATAAAGAATATACATCAATATACATGAACATTCTGTAATATGCTGATGATAACTGCACGAACGTAAATGCTATTAAAAGAATTGATAACACTCTTACTACTTTTCCTGCAATGCTTTCTCTTTTGGTAAATAAAACACTAATCAATACAAGCAGAAGATTTATAAATGATATCGCTGCGAGCTGAAAAAAGCCTTCGCGCGCATATTGCGCATATGTTATGTTAGGTGGCAAGGTCAAACTGAATGCATTAAAAATCATCGAGAATTGTACGAAAGCGAATATTGCATAAATGCAGTTTACGCATGTCAGAAATGTTGCGACAATTACTGAATCTAGTGATAATTTCTTTTTTTCGGAGATAGGTGATTTTAAAGTGCCAGTGAACTCTTTCCATTTCAAATGATATGAAAGTAACATACTAAAAATAAAAGGAAACCCTATTAATCCTATAATCATCGTAAATATTATCTCTTCAGATGAAATAGAAGATAAAAAATCAGTGAATGCTTTGAAAATCTGACCAAAAACCAAATCCGCTGATGATAAAATAGAAATTGCAAATATCATAAAAGGAATAGCAATAATTAACCCAATTGCTATTTTAATTCCTGTAGAAAAGGCACCTGGCATCGACTTGTCTTCGGGTGCTTTGTTTTTGAGTTTGAAAGACTTTCCTACAAGACCGATGTGAATCAGCGAAACAAAAGGCCTTGCAAATGGCGATATCAAAAGCTCTGTAATGAACTCTCTCTGATCCCAGTCGTAAGGAATTGCTTGTGAGTACAATAGTAATTGTACAAGAAAGAGAAAGAAGATCACGAAAAAATTGATTACAGCAAGTAATACATCCGAATATAAAAAGTATGTTGAACCAAGCAGAAGAATACAAGCCGAAAGAAATATACAAAAATTGAAGACTCTTGTAGACTTAGGATTTGGCAAAATTATAAAAGTTACAACTTGCGCAATTATTACAGTTAGAAAAAATCCAAGAGCAAACCCACTCCACAATACAAAATTTGCGATTGTTAGGCTTAATAAAATCGAAACAATGAAAACAAGCTTCATTTTACCAGTCACAATTAATTCAGGCTTTTTAAAAGGTGGATTTATTTTTATGTCTTGCGGATTCACTACATAAACATAAGTAGAATTTTCTAAACCTGTTGCGGAGGGGGGTGCATTAGTAGGATTTGGCAAAACTGATTCAGAAGTGCTGATATTAGAAAAGTTTGGCAATGCTGTATCTGGGAGATTTGCATTAGAAGAATTTTGAATATTTGATTCAACCTGATTCGCATTTACGACCTCTTCATTCTTTTCTGGTTTTTGGTCAAATTGATTTGTGTTCATAAAATTTACTCCTTTTCATATTCAAGAATATCACCTGGCTGACAATCTAAGGCTTTACAAATGGCTTCAAGCGTTGAAAATCTAATAGCTTTGGCATGTGTATTTTTCAGAATAGAAAGATTCGCTAACGTGATGTCAACTTTTGAGGCTAAGTCTGAAAGACCTATTTTCCGCTTCGCCATCATGACATCAAGATTTATTCGTATTGGCATTTTTACCTCCTGAGCAAAAGTGCTGTTATAAGACATTACGCAGTTTAACTGCATTGTATCTTCTTAATTAAGTTTGATTTCCTGTTATAATTTGTGAATATGCAAGATTAATTGTTCGTCTAAATTGTCAATTCATTTTCTTCTTTAATGATTGCACCTTGCCTGAAGACTTCAGATAAAACAAGAGAAAAAAGCCCTAGAATTATAAAAACGAAAAAAACGAACATCGTTAAAAACGTGTTATAAAAAACCATTTTTATAATGAATGCAAAAATAAGCACGAAACATGCCAATGATAGATACTTGAATGACTTGGCATTCGATGAATCAAGAATAATATTGTTTTCAAGATTTTTAAGAATTTTTCTTAACAAAAATAAAATTACTCCTGTACCAATGCCTGAAAAATAAAGAAAGCCAAGCATAAATCCATAACTTTCTTTAGGTATTTCATAAAGCAAAAAGTCAGATGAAGCTACACTATAGTCGGCTCTTGACTCGATTTTTGAGTCTAGGACATCAGGTTTAGCATAAAGTGCGTTCAGAAGAATTGGTAGAGTTATGAGGACTAGGATATTCAATACTAACAAGAATTCGATAGCGACCTTCAAAAAGTATGCAACACTGTTTTTTCCAATAATTTTCATAATGCCTCCGTGTATTAGATTTGTTAAGTGTCATTAAAATGCAAGTCTTTTTAGAAATGATTGTGAAATTATAATAACACACAATAAATGGAATATCAATAAAAATTTATTGAATATCAATAAAAATTTATTGATTAGTGTATTAATGATCCAACACCTGACATTTTAACTATTTTACACTATGATATTCTTTACCTACTAACTTCATTTAACCGATTATTTAGTAGAAGTTACTTTTTCATTTAACCTTTGTACTTCCCAAGAAGCTCCCACCTCTACAGGTGGTGAGAGTAGGTCACGTGGGCACATTGTAACTGTGTAACTGAGCTAATCGTAAATTCGCAAAGTAAATTCCACAGTATAACCCATTGAGGAATTTAACATGAGAAACGGCTTAAAACAACAGAGAATTTACTATGAGAAATTGATAAAATATTATTTAAAAGCAGTAAATAAAGGATTTTGTCAATTATGAACAACAAAAAAGCAG
>JBBQKF010000023.1:0-35821 GCA_038326615.1 Saccharofermentanales bacterium
TGCGTTACGAATTCTATGAAGTAAAAACCACGATGAACTGTATGCTATTCCTAATTCCTTGCTAAGCATTGCTGCTGATAGTCCGCGCTTATCTCTACCAATAAGGTATATTGCCCAGAACCAGGTTTGAAGCTTTATGCGGGTTTTTTCCATTATTGTACCAGCAGTAACCGACGCTTGATAATGACATGAAGTACACTCAAAAAGACCTCTTGTAGTAACATTATAATATGCAGTATTACCACACTTAGCGCATATAAATCCATTTGGCCAACGGATTTCAAACAAATGCTCTCTACAATCTTCTTCTGTTTCGTATTTCTTAATAAATTCCATAAACCCCACTGTTTCTTGCTTTGCCATTACTAAATTCCCCCTTGAAATTTGATATATACTCATTATACCAAACAATTGTTCGTTTTTCAAGGGTTTACTGAGCTAACGCGATAGCCATGTTAATTTATTATAAAAATTAAATAATAAAAAACTAAGAGACGAAAAACTAAGAGACGAAAACTTGCGGAGGATAATTAAATGATTAGATTTGCATCCGATTATTGCGAAGGTGCGCATCCAAAGGTGCTCGAAAAGTTGTTTGAAACAAACTATGAGCAGACAGCAACATATGGGGAAGATATTTACTGTAAAAGAGCTGCGGAACTTATCAAGAAAGAATGCAAATGTGAGAATATAGATGTTCATTTTCTTGTAGGAGGGACACAAACCAATCTAGTTTTTATTAGCTCCGCACTAAGATCGCACCAGGCAGTAGTATCGGCAAAAACAGGGCATATTGCAGTTCACGAAACCGGCGCAATTGAGGCTACTGGACATAAGATAATCGAATTGTCACACCAAGATGGTAAAATAACGTCTACACAGATTATGAATGTTTGTCGTGAGCACTCAAATGACGAAAATCATGAGCACTGTGTTCAGCCTAAAATGGTTTATATCTCAAATCCAACTGAATTTGGAACAATATATTCAAAGTCAGAACTTGTTGAATTAAGCAAGGTTTGTAAGGAATGTGGACTTTATTTGTACATGGATGGTGCTAGGTTAGGCTACGGGCTTTATTCGCAAGAGAATGATCTTGATTTGCCTACGATAACTGATTTATGTGATGCTTTCTATATTGGAGGAACCAAGATGGGTGCACTTTTTGGTGAGGCTCTTGTCATTTCGAATGATAGACTTAAAGAAGATTTCAGATACATAATGAAACAAAAAGGAGCCCTCCTTGCTAAAGGAAGACTCCTAGGACTTCAGTTCATTGCGCTTTTTGAAGATGGACTTTACGGCGAAATATCAAAAGAAGCAAACCGTCTTGCTAATATAATAAAATATGCTTGTATAAATAAAGGATATCCATTTCTTACAAAAACATCTACTAACCAGCAATTCCCGATAATTCCTGATAGTGAACTTAGAAAATTAGATGATCAATATGCCTATTCGTTCTGGCAGCGTATTGATGAAACACATAGTGCTGTTAGGTTTTGCACAAGTTGGGCAACAAAAGAAGAAGACGTTTTAAAGCTTGTACGAGATATCGAAGCTTTATGATTTTAGGGTTTGATTATAACAATCCGTTTCTCTTTTTCATTTGCGCAACAACTTTTAGTGGAAGGCCAAAGCAATTAATGAAACCGCCAGCGTCTTTCTGGTCGTAAACATCATCTTCAGCAAATGTTGAAAGCTCTTCTTCGTATAATGAGAAGGGGGATGTGATACCTGCAGGCATGCAATTTCCTTTATATAACTTTAAGCGAACTTTGCCGCTTACTGTTTTTTGGGTCTCATCAACAAATGCAGATAAAGCTTCGCGTAAAGGATGAAACCATTGTCCAAAGTAAACAAGCTCAGCAAATCTTTGTGAAACAAGATCTTTGTAATGTAGCGTGTCACGATCAATACAAAGAAGTTCAAGTTCGCGGTGAGCGTAATAAAGAACCGTTCCGCCTGGTGTTTCATAAACGCCACGTGATTTCATTCCTACAAGACGATTTTCAACCATGTCTATAATACCAACACCGTTTGATCCGGCAACTTTATTAAGGTATTCAAGTATTGCTATTGGACCTTTGACAGTTCCATCAACACATACAGGGATGCCTTTTTCAAAATCAATATCCACATATGTTGCTTTATCAGGTGCTTTTTCTGGCGAAACCATAAGTTTTAGGATTTCCTCATATTTTGGTTCATTTGCAGGGTCTTCAAGGTCCATACCTTCATGACTTAAATGCCATATGTTCTGGTCCATTGAGTAATTATCTTTTTTGGTTACTGGAACAGGTATCCCTCGTTCGTTTGCATAATCGATTTCTTCGTCTCTGGATTTTATAGTCCACAATCGCCATGGTGCTATAATTTTAAGTTCAGGTGCAAGAGCTTTAACAGTTAATTCAAAACGAACCTGATCGTTTCCTTTGCCAGTACATCCGTGGCAGATTGCAGTGCATCCTTCGCGTTTTGCAATTTCAACCATTCTTTTTGCAATTATTGGACGTGCAAAAGAAGTTCCGAGAAGATATTTGTTTTCATATACAGCATTTGCTTTTAATGTTGGATAGATATAATCAGTTATGAATTCTTCGGTTATATCTTCTACAAATATTTTGCTTGCACCGCATTTAAGTGCTTTTGCTTCGAGGAATTCACGATCAACACCAATGCCAACTTCGCCGGCCATTGCTATAACTTCGCAATTATAGTTTTCTAAAAGCCACGGAATGATAATTGAGGTGTCGAGACCACCAGAATAAGCAAGTAATATTTTTTCTTTTGTTTGTTCGTTTTCCATTTGTTTTCCCCCTTGATGAATAAATATGCAATAATATAAATCAATATGCATATAATTGATACTTTTATGCATAAAAGTATATCACCAACAATAGTTGCTGTCAAAGATAATCTATTGTGTTATAATAACAAAATGCTTATTTAAATAACATTGAAAGGATAGTAATATGGCATATCCGTTAATAGAATCACATATAGGAAACGAAATAATGCTTGACGGGGAATTTTATAATTTTAGTTCTCCCCAAATTATTGAAATAAATAAACCAAACGAGGATTTAAAATATTATGAAGTTATTAGGTGCATTAACGGGATTCCGCTTTTTTTAGAAGAGCATCTTGACAGGCTAGAAAATTCAACAAAAGGAGATAGTAGTTTTGATCGTGCAATTATGCAAAAGGATATTGAACGATATATCAGCAGAATTAAGCTTATTGATGGTAATATTAAAATAGTTTTTACAGCGAATAATAGAATAATTCATGCTAATCAATTTTATTATCCACCAAAAACCAAATATACAACAGGTGTACCTGTTGGCCTTTTATTATGGGAGCGCAAAGACCCTAATATCAAAGCTGTCCGTGAAGATTACAAAATTGCAATTGCCCAAAAACTATCAGAAGCTGGACCTTTTGGGTTATTTTTTGAAACTTTGTTATATGGAAATGATGGAAAAATTACCGAAGGAAGCAGGTCTAATGTTTTTTTTATAAAAGGCAATAATGTTTTAACTGCGCCGGATAGTGACATATTGAAGGGGATAACACGTAAGTATGTTCTTGAAGCAATTAAGCTTGCGGGAGGCAAATTAGCGGATTATAAAATTTCAATTACAGGTAATGAAGATATGAATGATATTGATGCTGCATTTTTATCCGGGACTTCGATTGGAGTATTGCCTATTTGTGGAATTGAGGAAATGCCTCTATCATCTAGCAACCAATTGATTCTTGAAATCATGAAACAATACGAAAAAATAGTTAGCGATTACATCTCTGCCCGCAAATAAATAAAACAAAATTGTTACAGATGTTAACAATATTTCAACAATGATGTACTTAACGTGAAAACGCTCTAATTAAAAGGAAAATGATGAATGAAATTCAATAAAATTTGTAGAAATTTACATAAATAAAGTTCTTGTTTTATATCATAATGAGTATTAAAATATTAATGCTGAATTCATAAAATATAAAAGCAGCAAAACAGCAAAACAGCAAAACAGCAAAACAGCAAAACAGCAAAACAGCAAAACAGCAAAACAGCAAAACAGCAAAACAGCAAAACAGCAAAACAGCAAAACAGCAATAACAGCAATAACAATAAAAAAAATAATAATAATAATAATAATAATTTATAAAATCAAAATTTCAGGAGGACTAAATCAAAATGGCAAACGAAAAAGGTAATGTATCGGTTAGCACAGAGAATATTTTCCCGATAATCAGAAAGTGGCTCTATTCAGACAGAGACATATTCCTTAGGGAATTGGTATCTAACTCATCAGACGCAGTTGCAAAATTAAAGAAACTTGTTGATCTTGGAGAAGCTCCAATATCTAAAGACGAGGAATATGCAATTTATGTAACACTCGACAAAGAAAATAGAAAATTAGTTGTTGCTGACAACGGAATCGGAATGACTGACGAAGAAATAAAGAAATATATCAATCAGATTGCTTTTTCAGGTGCAGTTGATTTTATCGAGAAGTATAAAGAAAAATCAGCGGAATCTACTGGTATCATTGGCCACTTCGGACTTGGATTTTATTCGGCATTTATGGTTGCAGATAAAGTTCGTATTGACTCATTGTCCTATGTTGAAGGTAGCAAAGCTGCTTCTTGGACAAGTGAAGATGGAATGGCATACGAAATGAGCGATTCTGACAAAGAAACCCGTGGAACAACAATAACAATAGACCTTTCGGATGACGGAAATGAATTTATTGATGCTGCAAAATGTCGTGAAATATTGAATAAATACTGTGCCTTTATGCCTTTCCCAATATTTTTCATGGATGTAAAAGAAGAAGCAGAAACAGAAAAACGCAATAAAGAGAAAATTATAGATAATGCTAAGAAGCGATTAGAGAAAGAAAGCGAGAAGGCTAAGAAAAAAGCCGAAAAGAAAGCAGAAAAAGCAAAGAAGAAATCAGAAAAGGCAGAAAAATCAGAAAAATCAGAAAAATCAGAAAAATCTGCAGACGAAGCAACATCTGACGATTCAGTTTTAGAATTAGATAATGACGTTGAAGAAGATGATATCGAAGACGAAAAAGAATATGATTTTGATTCATCAGATCCAATAGGACCTAAGCAAATCAATGATATCCATCCATTATGGCTTAAAAATCCTAAGGACTGTACCGATGAAGAATATAAAGATTTTTACAGAAAAGCATTTTCTGATTACAGAGAGCCACTTTTCTGGATACACCTTAACATGGATTATCCTTTTAGCCTTAAAGGAATACTTTATTTCCCACAATCTGATAATACATACGAATCACTTGAAGGTCGTATCAAGCTTTTCTACAATCAGGTTTTTGTCGCAGATAACATAAAAGAAGTTATTCCTGACTTTTTATTCCTTCTAAAGGGATGTATTGACTGCCCAGACCTTCCCCTTAATGTTTCAAGAAGCTTCCTTCAAAATGATGGGTATGTCCAGAAACTTTCATCTCATATAATTAAAAAAGTTGCCGATAAACTGACTAGTCTTTTTGAAACTTCAAGAGAAGATTTTGACAAATATTGGTCTGATATAGGCGTGTTTGTAAAATATGGCTGTATGAGAGAAGAGAAATTTTTCGATAAAGTTAAAGATATTATACTTGTAAAGACCGTTGATGGGGATCTTAAAGCTCTCAAAGATCTTGGTGAGAAAATTTACTATACTCACGATGAGAAAAAACAAGTTGCTTATGTTGACATGGCAAAAAGTAAAGATAAGACTGTCGTTGTTATGGATCATGAACTTGACAATAATTTTATGTCATTCATGGAGTATAAGAATAACAAGGTTAAATTTATAAGAATTGACGCAGAAATTGAAGGTGAAGAAGGTCCTGCAGAGCGCAAAGAAGTAATAGAGAAGTTGTTCCGCCAGGCCACAGGCAACGAAAAGCTTGAAGTACAAGCGAAATCATTTGGCGAAAATGCACTAGCAGCAGTTCTTTCAGAATCTGAAGAATCACGCAGAATGCAGGAAATGCAAAAAATGTATATGAAGCAAATGGGCGGAGGCGCAGGAATGGATTTTGCATCAATGTTTCCTGTGGTTCAGAGTCTTGTTGTCAATACAGATAGTGCACTTGTAGGTAAACTTTCTGCGCTATTTGAGATTCCTGGTAAAGAAGATCAAGCAAAAGAACTTGCATTGCATATTTATGATCTTGCTAGATTAGGTCATGGATCAATTGATGCACAAGGTATGTCTGCTTTTCTCACTCGCAGCACAAAGATTATGGCGATGATGGCTGAAAAAATCTAAAATTTTACTTAACCTTATAAAAAAATTAATAATTTGTAAATATGACAGACCTGACGACTTTTTAATTAAAGTTGTCAGGCTTTTTCCTTATTTTATTTAAAGTTTAAATTTAGCAAAAAGCCTCCCTCGTTCCAACTTATAATTGCTCACGAAAACGAAATAATCAAGAAAATAAAGTGGGAGAGAATTGCTTGGAATAGAAAAATTAGTATGGTAAAATTAATCTATTACTTAATTCATTTTTATGTGGAGGAAAAGATACAATGAGGCTTATAACATGGAATGTTAACGGATTTCGCGCAATAATCAAGAAGGAATTTCATGAGTTTTTCAAAGAAATGGATGCGGATATCTTTTGTATTCAAGAAACTAAGATGCAAATTGATCAGGTTGAGACATCTTTTGAAGGTTATCATTCATTTTGGAATAGTGCAGTAAAAAAAGGATATTCCGGAACTGCAATTTTTTCGAAAATAGATCCGCTTAAGGTAACTTATGACATAGGAATTTCCATTCATGATCAGGAAGGTCGCGTCATTACTCTAGAATTTGAAGCTTTTTATCTGGTTAATGTTTATACACCGAATTCGCAAAGAGATCTCTTGAGACTTCCATACAGGATGGAATGGGAAGATGCTTTCAGAGATTATATAGTAGGACTTGATAAAGTTAAGCCTGTTATCATTTGTGGGGATCTAAATGTTGCACATGAAAAAATCGATCTTAAAAATCCGAAAACAAATCGTTTTAACGCCGGATTTTCCGATGAAGAGCGTTCGAAAATGACCAAATTACTCGATGCCGGCTTTGTTGATTGCTTTAGGTTTTTATATCCAGAAAAAGCCGATGCTTATACATGGTGGTCGTATATGTTTAAAGCTAGAGAAAACAATATTGGATGGAGAATTGATTATTTTATAACCTCAAAAAGTCTGATTTATGAGATTGAAGATTGCATTTTGTACCCTCAGATTCAAGGCAGCGACCATTGCCCAGTGGTCTTAGAACTAAAATAGAAACGAAATTGAATGTTAATTAGAAAAAATTCGAGCAAATCTAAACAATTTAAGCATTGAAATGCAATGTCTATTTAGTTTTTGCAAAACATTAGGACTCTTTGCTCCTTGTAAAGATTATATGATAGCAATAATTTTTAAGCAACAAATTGCTAAAAATTCTAAATAAACACAAAATACTCAAAATTTATGAAAAGAACTCAAAATTATTCAAAATATTCAAGTTTTAAAAATTTATCGCAAATTATCGCAAATAACTTTTTTCTGAACAATTGTAATTTTGCGTGATATCGGATAGAATTATAAAGACTAAAAATCGAGAGGAGAACTTTATTAATGAAATATCTTTCTAAAATAAACCGGGGTGCAATATTAACATCAATAATAATATTGGGTGTAATAATTTATCTGGTTACAAACTCGGTTAATCAAAACAATGAGAAACCACGAATTAAGCAAATTTGTGAAACATACCTTGAGACACAAGTAACATATTCTATGCTTCCGGTAAAGTATAGGGTAGACAAACCGGAGATTCCCGAATCTGAATTTAAAGCATATCTAGCTGAAATGAAAAAAAACATTATAGCTTTTTACCCTGACAAGGAACAATACTACAAATTCATTCTAGATAATCTTACCGGGGATCTTACTGGTCAAAGGACAGGAAATAGTATTCTTTTCCAATATACAAAGGAAATAATTAAATTTGATGAATTTGTTTTTGATGGCAACTCAGTTGATGTAAGATTTACAAGCAAAACAACAATCGAAACAAAGTCAGTAAATCCAGCGAAAGCAGGACAGAAAGAAAAGCTTACACAGGAATTACAAGACAATATCATTTTAGAGAAAATTGACGGTCAGTGGAAAATTGTTTACGCTAACATAACAAGGCCGCAGGGTGATAACTTCCCGATAAAAGAAGGCTATCCTGTTGTTGTTGGAAGATGGAATGGATAAGGAGAAAATCATGAACGAAGTAGTTTTGAAAATAACTAATCTCAGCAAGTCTTTTGGAAAAAAGAAAATAATAGATAACATCTCCTTTGAAGTATATGCTGGAGAGATTTTTGGATTTTTAGGTCCAAATGGAGCAGGTAAAACAACAACAATTAAAATGATTATGGGCTTTTTAAGTCTTGATGAAGGACAAATATTAATAGAAGGTGTTGACCTAAAGAAAGATTACGAAAAAGCAATGAGTTATCTTGGAGGGATTGTTGAAAATCCTGAAATGTATAAAGACTTGAGTGGTCAGACAAATCTTGAAATGTATGGAAGACTTCATGATGGTGTTACAAAACAAAGAATAAGTGAAGTTGTTGAACTAGTAGGGATGCAAAACAGAATAAAAGACAAAGTCAAGAAGTATTCACTAGGTATGAAACAAAGAATTGGATTGGCACAATCAATTCTACATAGACCAAAGATTTTAATTCTTGATGAGCCAACCAATGGTCTTGACCCTTCAGGTATCAAAGAACTTAGAGATATCCTTAAGAAACTTGCTCATGAAGAAGGTGTTGCAGTATTTGTATCAAGCCATTTATTAACCGAAATGCAACTTATGTGTGACCGAGTAGGGATAATTAATAATGGCAAACTACTTGGTGTTAAACCAATTCATCAGCTAATGGAAGATGCATCTGGCGGAACATTTTACCGCTTCCAAACAAAGCAAGCTGATCTTGCCGCATCAATTCTAGAGAAAGATTATTCTGCAAAAATTAAAAACAAAACTTCGGAATTTATTGAACTCGAAATTGAAGAGGAAGAAGTTCCTGAAATTAACAAGCTCTTGGCTCTAAATGGTGTTTCAATTTTTGGGGTTAATAAGATAGAAACATCACTTGAAGATGCCTTTATTTCTATAACTGGAGGGGGGAATTCAATTGCGTAAATTATTAGCACTTTATACTAATGAGATGATTAAAATTTCAAAAAAAATAGTAGTTATTATAATACTTGTAATCATGGTGCTTGGAGTAATAGGATTTGGTGCGCTTATGAAATTTCAAGAGATTAGCGTCAGAAATCAATCAGGCCTAGGAATTAATCAGGATTTTACCAAAGAAGAAATGAAAGATCAGTTAAAATTTTTCAAAAACGAACTCAAAAATGTTGAAGCCCGAATCAAGGCTGCAACTACTCCTGAAGAAAAAATGCAACTTGAAGGGGAAAAGTTCAATTATCAAAGTCAAGTTGATCTTTACCAAATGGCAGTTGATAAAGGTGTTAATATTAACGGAGGTGGCTACAAAGCGATACTTATTAATGATATTGTAACGCTTAGGGCTCAATTAACAACGCTTAAAATTGTGCCAAAAGAACAAAGAACACCAGAACAAAACACACTTATTGGTACTCAAGAAGCAAATGTTTTACATTTGACAACAATTCTTGAGAATAAAGATTTCAAAGCATTTATTGAATTGAAAAATAAGGAAATTGACAAAACAGAAGGCATATCAGTTGAGGAAAAAAAGCTGAAAACGGATTATAATAATCTTTGGCTTAGACTTGATCCCACAGGAGAAACAAGTTCACAGGATTACAATGGTAAATTGCAAAACACTTTAAGCCAGATAGAAAATTTAAACCGTTCTCTAGTTTATGGAATTGATTATTCCGCACAGTCTCAATATGTTAAACCATTAACACCTGAGGCTAGAGACAAGATAATAAACGATCTTGCAATTCTAACATACAAGGCGGAAAACAAATTAATCGATACTAATTTAAATTCTTCAATACAAATTCAAGAATCTGCGATATCTGGCATGTTTGGATTTGGCATATTTATGCTTGTATGTATGATGCTTATTCTTGCTGGAGGCGCTGTATCGCAGGAGATATCAACCGGTTCTATTAAGTCTTTAATAATATCTCCCACAAAAAGATACAAAATATATTTTGCCAAACTTGCATCATTATTATCAGTTGGAGTATTTTCAGCACTTGTTCTTTATTGTGTTTCCGTGGTTGTGTACGGAGTATTGTTTGGTTTCAGTAGTGGCACCTCATTTGTATTTGCAATTAATGGGGTTGCTATGCAACTGAATTTTTACTTATATAGGTTTGCATTTCTTTTCGTTAATTTTATTGATGTTATTGTTTACATGATGCTTGCATTCATGCTTTCTATTATAACTAGAAACACTGCTGCATCAGTTGGTGTTTCTATAGCAGTTTATTTTGGAGGCAGTCTTGCAAACTCATTCATTTCTCTTTTGGCAAGAGGCGAATGGGTGAAGTTTATTCCGTTTAACAATTTGTCACTTGCATCAAGAATCTTCCCAGACCCTCTTTCTAGTATGAGTGGCTTGGGAATGGGCATTTTCGGCTTTCGAGCTGTAGTTCCATCAACTACATTTTCATTGATTTACCTTGTAGTAATGGTTTTTTGTTTCGGATATATTGCAATGGATTCATTTAACCGAAGAGACATTTAGTAAATTAATTACAAATATTTTAAAATAGCGAGTACAAATTCAGGTGGATTGTAAAAAATTCACCTGAAAATTTATTCCGGGAGTTTCAGCGGAGGATGTTAAATTTTATGAGTTTAAGAGAGGTAAGAATTTTACATTGTTCAGATCTTCATATTGGTGCTGAATTCTCATCGCTTGGCGAGCTTGGAGTTCAAAGAAAAAGAGAGCTGATATATGCGCTGGAAGAAATTGTAAGAAGATGCAAAAGTGAAAAAATAGAATTTCTTCTTATTGCTGGAGATTTATTTGATTGCATTCATATCGAAACTCAGGTAATTAATGAAGTTATGAGCCTTTTTGAAACTATTCCTGAAACAATAATTGCAATTTCCCCTGGCAATCATGATCCTTATTGTGCAGACTCCTACTATTTTACAAGAAAATGGCCGGATAATACTGTGATATTCAAGGGAGAAACTGAATATATACTTTTTGAAGAAAAAAGGGTGTGCTTATGGGGGGCAGGATTTAGACAGACATATCATCCAAATTCGCTCCTCGATAATAATGTTGAATTTCCGAATGGAGATTGGATACATATTTGTGTAATGCACGCAGAACTCGTAAATGGTAACGTAATAAGCAGCTATAACCCTGTTACCAAGGCACAAATCCGAAATATGACATTTGATTATTTAGCTCTTGGCCATATTCACAAACGTTCATCAATAAACAAAGAAAGTCATACATATTTTTCATATTGTGGAGCACCAGAAGGCCATGGATTCGACGAGATCGGTGATTTAGGAATTTATGAAGGATCAATATCTAAAGGCAACTGTAATTTAAATTTTCATAAAATATCAAGACGTTGTTACTGCGAAGAAAACATTTGTTTAGACTTTGCAGAAAATTCCTATTTATCTGGACTATCAATCTTTGATTTTGTCAAAGATAAACTTACGACTAAATACCCCGAAAGCTATAAAGAAAATATTTATAGAATTATTTTGGAAGGCGAGGTGCCTGAACATTATATAATTGATTCCAATGATCTTTCATCAAGGCTTAATGAATGGGGTTTCTATTCAGAGGTCGCTGACAGGACAACTATTTTGATTGATTATGAAAGTCTTGCCGGAGAGCAAACGCTCAAAGGGATTTTTGTAGGGAAAATGCTCGAAATTATTAAGGACGCTAAAAATACCAATGACATAGAATCGGAACTTACAGCAAAAAATGCACTTCGCTCAGGAATAATGGCTTTTGAATCGGAGGTGATTATTCGTGATAATTAAAAATATAAATATAAATAATTTTGGCAAATTGAAAAATTTTTCAATGAATCCCAGTGATGGATTAACAATTATTTATGGAGAGAATGAAAAAGGTAAAAGCACTCTTATGGCTTTTATAAAATTAATGTTCTATGGTACTGGCGTTAGAACATCTGATCTCTCGAAAAATCTTCGTATGAAATATTCTCCTTGGGATGGATCAAAAATGAGCGGGTCTATCGAATTTGGTCAAGAAGGTCAAAAATTTCGTCTAGAGAAGATTTTTGGAGCAACTCCTTCCACAGATGTTGTAAAGTTGTGGAACATTTCAACTGGAGTTATGGAACCACAGAATTTATCCAAAGAGGCAGGGAGAAGGTTTTTTGGACTAGGTGAAGCTGCCTTTGAAAAAAGTGTTTTTATTGGCCAGGCTGGAAACGTTATTTCGCAGGATAAGAATAAGGATAACGAAAACGAAATAATTAAACGACTTTTAAATTTAGTATCATCGGGTGATGAACTTCAATCATACGATTTAATTGATGCAAGGCTAAGCGTTGCAATTGAGAAGCTTAACGCTAGAGGTGGGAAAATTGGAACTATTGACCGATTGAAGCGTGAGCGAGCAAATCTTGAAGAGGAAAAAAATGCTGCGATTGTAAGGGATGAAAAAAGAGTTTTAATGCAAAATTCTTATGAAGAATTATGTATTAAGAAAGAAGCCCATAATGAAAGATTTGTTGCAAAAGCAAATGAAATAGAAATTTGTGAACGGTATATAGCGTTTAATGAAGCCAAAAAGACTTTAAACAAAAACAAAATACTTGACGATCTAGCTAAAGGTCAAGAAAAATTTAATGAATTAATTACTAATGCGGATTTTACTGCGACTATTCCATTTATTGATGAGATTTCAAATAGACTATTAATATGCCAAGAAAACAATGCTATGCTTTCAGTAATGAGAAGCGAATTTTCGGAAAAACAACTTTTATATTCGCAGCTTCAATTACAAATTGGTTTAAAAATTACAAATGAAAATTTCAAAAAAGCCAATATTCTTAATAATCAAATCTCGGCAATTAAAAGTAGTGTTGAAAAAAAAATAACAAATATTGCGAAAGAAGAATATACATTTAAAGAAGCATCCTTTTTTAACGAAAATCTGCAATCATTACGCAATAAGACTAATGAACTGATTTTGAAGACTTCAAAAATCAATGATAGCTTAAATGAATACAAAGTTGCGGATATATCTAAAAATAAAAAACGATGGCTGATAATCTTTTCAGGATTAACATTGTTGTTTATTATTTCAGGGATTTTTATACACCCATTGCTATTTGTGAGTGCTGTATTTGGGTTTATAGCTTTGCCTTATTCATCATTTAAATACCAAAAGAGAAAGCATCATATTAATGAATATTTTAGAAACGAGAAGCTAAAAAAAGAGCGATATGAAAGAGATTTGGAACAATTGCTTTTTTATAGTAATGAACTGAAGCTTGCACAAAAAAAATTGAGCGAGCAAGAAGAGCTTGGGAAATTCTATTCTTCACCAAATGATATCCATGAATACATCGAGACACTTAAAACTGACCATGCGAAAATGCAAAACGAAATTAGTAATCTTGAGTCTGATTACTTTACCATCCTTGAAAGTTTTAAAGTTGAAAATATTGATGAATTACAAAGAGAATATTTCAATAGTCAAAATGAACAAAATAAAATTGCGATAATTGAAAAAGAGATATCAGAAAAAGCGAATGCATTGGATTTTGCTATAAAAGATTATTTAAAAAATGAAAGCGAGCTTTTCAATTACGCATCAAAAATACGAAAAGTATCTGATTTGGATGAAGTAAAAATACTAGTGGAAGAACTTGTTCCCGCGATTTTTCAATCCGCTAATCATAAAGAAAAAATACAGGATGCTAAAAATGAACTGACAATGTTGCTTGGATCAAAATGTATAGAAGATGTAAAAAGAGCTTCTGAAGAATATAAAGAATCTTCAGAATATTCATATTATGAGTCTCTTGAAAACAATATTAGCGGAGTTGACATTAAAATCATTCAAAATTCGATTGAAGGTATAAGACTTGAAATTACATCCATTGAAATCGAAATGACAAAAACAAAATCTGAAATGCTTCACATATTTATAGATAAGCCTGAATTATCTTTAATAGAAAAACAGATTGATGAGAATGAAAAACAAACATTTTTCTACAATAAGCAACTTGATGCACTGAAGATGGCTAAATTGGAATTAAGCAAAGCATTTGCTATAATGCAGCAAACATTTGGACCTATGGTTAATAAAAGGACGGGCGAAATACTTTCTAATATTACAGGCGGCAAATACAATGATTTATTGGTTGCAAAGGATCTAACCATAAGTTTCAGAGATCCAGCTTCGCATGTTACCATGGACTGGCAGTATCTAAGTAATGGAACGGCTGACCAGGCATATTTTTCTTTGCGACTTGCAATTTCAGAATTATTGGCTGACCAGACAGGCGGGATTCCGTTATTTATTGATGATGCTTTTTTGCAATATGATGACCAAAGAACAAAACAAAGTTTGAAATTTTTGGGGGAGTATGCAAAGCAAAGGCAAATTCAAATTTTGTTTTTTACCTGTCATGAAAGCCTGCTGGAGCTTTGTGACAGAGAAACCACAAAAGCCTTTTTTAATCGTTAATGATAAATTCGATTGCGGAATATTCGCCGATTAATGATTTGGCGAATAGGTTTAAATTCAAAAATTTTGTAATCAGTAAGTACTTATACTATGTTTTTAAGAAAATGATTAATTTGAGTAGGTAAAAAATATAATTGCAGTTAAAGAGTTGGTTGGACAGTAACCAATTTGTAAACTTTAAATCAAAAAATGCTTGAAAAACTAAAATTGTATGATATAATCTATATGCTTATGTAATTTTGATTCATAAGTAATTTTGCCGGAGGTAATGACATGAAAGTTTTTTCTATAATACTTGCCATTGTCGATATTTTAACTTGTTTGATGCTTGTAGCATTGGTATTGTTCCAACAAGGACAATCCCGTGGATTAGGAGCAATTTCTGGAGGTGCTGAAACCTTTTTTGGTAAAACAAAAGGCAGAAGCATTGATGGATTGTTAAAGAAAATTACAACACTTGTTGCAATTCTTTTTATAGCCCTAACAGTAACCCTTTATTTGCTTACAGGACGCGGTGCTTAATTTATAATATTGCAAACCGTTAATGAAACGACAGTGAACCACTTCACAGCGAGGTGGTTTTTTTGTGTTCATTAAAATTAATAAAACTTGTACTTATTTGTGAATAGGGATAAAATTATAGAGTAGGTTTTATAAAAAAGGCTTTTAAATTGGTGGCAAAGACTTTAAAGTTGGGTTATTCCGAAATAAGCTTTTATAAATTTATTTCAAATTATAAAAAAACATTTAAAATCAACCCCAGAACTAGAATCAGAAATAGATCCAGAAATATAACCATAACCAGAATCCAAAATAGAAATTGAACTAGTAAATGACAAAAATTAAATTGAGAAGGGATGATGAATTCATCGAAACAAAGCTGAATTAATCATGGTTAATAGTATGAGAAAAAATAGAAATCCAGAAAAAATATCAAGACCGAAGCAAAATAAAACGGAAATTGTAACACAGAAAAAGGCAAAGAAAGATGTTATGTCACCAGATGGTTACCCGATTCGCGTTGGTATTTTGAGAAATAATTTAATGAACGGATTATTACAACCTGATGTGCCAGGTGCATTCGAGGATGTTTTCATAGATAGAAGCAACCTTAATGGTGCACCATTTGATATGAAAGTTGTCTGTGAAGTTTTTGAAACTCCAGAAGATTATGAAGAAAGGGGCCGGCAATACTATTTTAATTCATTAACCGGAAATGGAATGGCAAAAGGGAGAATCATTGAAGTTCTTGGTGAATCCGGATTAAATGATTCGACAATTAGTGGGATTTTAATTTCGCATGGAATTTCTTCGGATTTTCCAAATGAAGTGAAAATGGCAGCTTCGGTACTTCCGGATGAAATTACGGATGAAGAAATAAATCGAGAATTGCAAAATGGAAGAATCGACAGAAGAAATGAGAAAATAATAACTATTGATGGTGAAGATGCAAAGGATTTAGATGATGCAATTTCAATAACCAAAACAAGTTCGAATCATTACATTCTAGGAGTTCACATTGCTGATGTCACTCATTATGTTAAAGAAGGAGACCCAATTGATGAGGAAGCAATAACAAGAGGGACAAGCGTATATCTTGTTGATCGTGTTGTTCCTATGTTGCCACAGGCCTTATCTAACGGACTTTGTTCACTTCATCCCGGGAAACCTAAATTTGCATTAAGTGTTATATCGGAATGGGACGAATCTGGAGTGCTGGTAAATACCAAAATTACCCAAAGTGTTATTACAAGTTCTGAAAGATTTACGTATGATGAAGTTTACAGAATGTTAGGTCCAGAAAAGAAGAAAATCAAACGACTTGAAGGCTTCAGGGAAATGCTGACTAATGTTTTAGAACTAACCGAAAAACTTCGCAAAATCAGATTTGAGCGTGGTGCTATTAATTTTGAATTTCCGGAAACAAAAGTAAAACTCGATTTAGACAAGGCCGCAATTGACGTTTATCCTGCGAAAACTTCATTTGCTAATGAAATGATTGAAGAGTGTATGATTGCGTGTAATGAAATAGTCGCTCAGAAGTTTGCTTTGCTTAAAGCGCCTTTTATATATAGGGTTCATGAACAACCTGATACCGAGAAACTAGAGAGATTCATTAAAGTTTCGCACCTTTTTGGGATAAAAATTCGTTTTTCGCAGTTGACCAAATCTCAAGAAATTCACAATGCAATTAAAGAAATTGAGAATACACCGTATGGAAATACTCTCATGCAATTGCTTTTGAGATCAATGGCAAAAGCAAGATATTCAGAAAAATGCCTTGGACACTTTGGTCTTGCATCAACATTTTATTGTCATTTTACTTCTCCAATAAGAAGATATCCTGACCTTTTTATACATCGCGTTGTAAAAGCATTTATTAACAAGCAGAAATTTCCAAAAAAATGGGAAATTTCATCTAGGGTTGCAAGTGAAATGAATAGTAACTCGGAACGCGAGGCCATGCAGGCAGAACGTGAAAGCGTTGACTATAAAACTGCAGAGTACATGGAAAAGCATATTGGCGATACATTTGAAGGGAAAGTTACGGGTATGTTTAATAGTGGGATATTTGTCCAGCTTGAAAACACTATTGAAGGTATGGCACCTTTCAGAACAATGGGTGCATATTATGAATATGATGAAGAACAAATGGTTGCTAGAAGTGATGTTGGTAACAGAGTTATAAGAATAGGTGATTTGGTAACTATCAAAGTTTTTAAATCCGATAAAATTGCTAGAAGAATTGAATTTTCACTTGATGAGACTACACTAAAACAGGAAAATAATTCGCCACGAAATAGAAAAAGCAAACAGAATACAAAATTCGGCTCTAAATCTGGTAAAACAACTGTTAATAACTTTCAGTCGCCTGGCAATAAAAAACAAAGCAAGAAAAAAGATAAGGGTAGAAAGAACAAAGGAAAGCCAAATGGAAAATAAGAGATTAACCCCCGCCTCTGCAGAGCCATTGGCGGGATGTTCCAGGAATATCAGGATTACAAATCAATCAATACAATTCTCGTTAAAGCAAGTTTTTAATAATGACTCGAATACTTATTGTTCGATTATGAAGGCAGCTAATTTCTCTTTAAGATCTTCGCTATTGCCTTGGTGAACCATAACTTCAATTGGTTTGGCAAGATCAAGGCTGAATATTCCCATAATGGATTTAGCGTCAACAATATATCTTCCCGAAACTAAATCTACGTCATATTCAAAATTGTTCACTATCCTAACAAATTCTTTAACTTCATTTATTGATTTTAAGTGCACCAAAAAATTCTTCACTTAAATTCCTCGCTTTCACAATAGATTACTTACTTGCATATTTACTTATTTAATTATTTACTTAATTATTATACATGAAATATCTGAAAAATAATACTTTGCTTCTGTAGAAAAAATGATTTAAAATATTTGTATTTTTATACATCTTAATGAAAAATTTAATATTTTATTGAATTTGAATGACATTGCCCCTATGATTTGAAATTTAGATAAGTTACAATATGCAGATGTGTAACAATTAGCAACTGCAACACGATATAGACGCTAATTATTACTTGAATAAATAGCAAACAAAAAAAGCAAACAAAAACAACAAACAAGGTGACCAAATCTGAATAAATCGTGGAGACTAACTATGAAAAAAACAATAGCATTCCATACATTAGGCTGTAAAGTCAACAGATACGAAACTGATGCCGTTGCCAAAACATTTGCAGATGCAGGATATAAAATCCTTGGATTTGACGAGACTGCTGATGTTTATGTAATTAATACTTGCACAGTAACAGGAGAAGCCGATCGTAAATCGAGACAATTACTTCGTTCGGCGAAAACACGAAATCAAAATGCAATAGTTGTTGCAATGGGATGCCATGTTGAACTCAGTGATGCCTCGTCTTACGCGGATATTCTTGTAGGTAATAAAGATAAAATAAAGATAATTCATTTGGTTGAAGACAAGCTTTGCAATAGTGAATCTAAGAACTCGAGCCAAAGTGCTCTTCACTCAATTAATGAAGTAATTGAGTTTGAAGAGATGGGCATAGTTACCTCACAGGAAGAAACTCGCGCATATATTAAAATAGAAGATGGATGCAATAATTTTTGTTCATATTGTGCCATTCCACTTGCCAGGGGAAGAGTTAGGAGCCGTAACGAAGATTCAGTTTTAAAAGAAGCAAAAGAACTTGCAAAAAAAGGTTTTAAGGAAATTGTACTAACCGGGATTCATGTCTGCTCATATGGTGCGGATTTTAATAAAGACAGTGATGCGCTTATAGAGCTTACCGGCAAAATCGCATTGACCGAAAGAATTGAACGTATAAGGTTTGGCTCGCTAGAGCCGCAATCCATAACTGAATCATTTATAAGCAAAGCTTCTTTAATAAAGAAATTATGTCCTCACTTTCATTTATCACTCCAAAGTGGAAGTGATACAGTTCTAAAAAGAATGAACCGCAGGTATACAACTGCTGAGTATGAGAAAGTAACCAAAATGCTCAGAAATGCATTCACGAATTGTACGATAACAACAGACATAATCACGGGATTTCCAGGCGAAACTGATATCGAACATAAGGAGACAATGGAATTTTGCAGAAAGATTAATTTTTTATCAATTCATGTTTTCCGATTTTCAGAAAGAAAAGGTACCAAAGCTGCTTTAATGCCATCAAAAGTAAACTCACAAACTGCAAATCAAAGAAGTAAAGAGCTTATCGCTTTAGCTCAGAACATCAAAGAAAATCATTACATGAGAGTAATTGGAAAACATTTCAAAGTTCTTATTGAGAAAACTGAGGATGGTTATTTAACTGGGTATACCGAAAATTATATTTTTACAAAAATAATTATTGATTCAGATAATCCTGCTAAAATTCCAGAAACTGGTTCAATTAAAATCGTTGAAATGACGGGATTTGATAGCGATTGGGCCTATGCGAAAATAATTACTGGATAAACTTATATTAAACGATATTTTTTGTTATAATACTTACTGATAAATAACTATAAGCATATGATAAAAATTTTTATGGAGGATAATTTTATGTGGAAAGAATTTAAAGCTTTTGCCCTTAAAGGCAATGTAATTGATCTTGCAGTCGGTGTAATTATTGGAGGTGCATTCGGCAAAATTGTCGCATCGCTCGTTACAGATTTGATTATGCCTCTTATTGGTCTTCTTACTGGAGGTAAGAACTTCGCTAATATGTTTTTATTGCTAAAAAAAGTTCCTGAAGGAAAAGTTGTAACAACTCTTGAAGAAGCTAAAGCACTAAATTTATCAACACTTAACTATGGAGCGTTTCTGTCACAAGTTCTTGATTTTTTGATTGTAGCATTTGTTATATTTATGGTAATAAAAATGATGACAAAACTTACAACGGCTACCGCCAAAAGGCTTAAATTTAAAAGAGGCGAACAAGAAGCCGTCGTTGCTATTACAACCAAGGAATGTCCTTTTTGCAAGACCTTAATACACATTGATGCAACTCGCTGTCCGAACTGTACATCTAAACTTGATTAACAGGAAGTCCAAAATTAATAAACTCCAAATCTAAACTTGATTAATTATAAATTCAATATTAATTAACTGTACATCTAAACTTGATTAACTGAAAATTCAATCTCGGCTAACCGTAAAACCAAAAGCGACAATAAGAAACATAAAATTTTGTTAAGGAGAATTTCGATGATTTCTAAATCAATTACACAGCAACTTACAAGTTCATCATGGATTCGCAAAATGTTCGAGGAGGGCAACAGACTGAAAAGCATTTATGGAGCTGAAAATGTGTATGACTTTAGCTTAGGTAATCCTGACCTTGAGCCGCCTGTCGAAGTCGTTTCCGCTTTTCGTGAAATAGCAGCATATCCGGTTCTTGGACTTCATAGATACATGAATAATGCAGGCTACGATTCAACAAGGGAAGTTGTTGCTAACATGCTTTCTTTAGAATCAGGAAAATCAATAACTAAAGATTCAGTTGTCATGACAGTAGGAGCTGCTGGTGCACTCAATGTTATTCTCAAAACTTTGCTTGATTCTGGTGATGAGGTAATAATACTTGCTCCTTATTTTGTTGAGTATCTTTCATATATAAGGAACCATAATGGTGTTCCAGTTGTTGTTCTTTGTGATGAGAAATCTCTTGAACCAAACGTAGATGCAATAAGGGCCGCAATTACGCCGAAAACAAAAGCGATAATTATTAATTCGCCTAACAACCCATCTGGCGTAGTTTATTCGAAGGAAACACTAGTTTTATTGAAAGATGCACTTGAAACAGCTGAACATACGATTTATGTGATTTCTGATGAGCCGTATAAACAGATTGTTTTTGGAGATGTTATTGTCCCATCAGTGCTTTCGATTTTTACAAACTCAATTATTTGCTATTCTTGGAGTAAAGCATTGGCTTTACCAGGAGACAGAATAGGGTTTCTTGCTGCAAATCCATTATGCGAAGATTATAAAAACCTTATGGCGGGTGCAATTATGTCAAACCGCTCACTCGGATTTGTTAATGCACCAGGAATAATGCAAAAAATTATAGAAAAAGCAATTGATGCAAAAGTCGATGTCGAAAGTTACGAAAGAAGGTGCAACCTACTTTATGACATAGTTAAAAGATGCGGGTTTGAATGCAACAAACCACAAGGTGCACTTTATCTTTTCCCTAAATCTCCAATTGAAGATGATGTTGAGTTCACAACTGCCGCAGCAAAAAACAATTTACTTGTTGTACCTGGAACTGGTTTTGGGATGAAGGGATATTTCAGATTGACCTTTTGTGTAGAAGAAAAAACAATTATCAGATCAGAGAATGCTTTTAGAAAAACAGCTAAGGAATTTGGATTGATTAATACAAATCCAGCATTTAATCAATAATTTTCCAATATAAATACTTGGGTGGTTTATCTGCTAATTTGATGTGATCTATTTGTCGCTAAGCATATTTTTTGAAAAAGGTGGACATTTTAATATTGCAAATTAGATATTATATGGAACATAAAAGTTTTTATGGAATTTGAGGGGGTTTTACTGTATAATAATAAAGATGCAGTTTTTACTGCAAATCACTAGTAAAAGCTATTTTGGGGGAAATTTAATGGCTAAGATTACTGCTCCGAAGGGTACACGAGATATTCTACCGGACGAAATATATAAATGGCAATATGTAGAGAAAACTTTTAGCGAACTTTGCGAGCTTTTCGGATATCGCGAAATCAGAATTCCTACATTTGAAAGCACTGAAGTTTTTAAGCGTGGCGTTGGAGATACAACCGATGTTGTACAGAAAGAAATGTATACTTTTCTTGACAAGGGTGGCAGAAGTATTTCACTTAGACCCGAAGGTACTGCAGGTGTTGCCCGTAGTTTTATAGAAAATGGAATGGGTTCATTACCTGCGCCTGTTCGTCTTTTTTATAATATTACAGCATTTCGTTATGAGAATGTCCAAAAGGGAAGATATCGTGAGTTTCACCAATTAGGGCTTGAAGCATTTGGCTCATATGGTCCCGAAATTGATGCAGAAATAATCAGTTTGCTGTCAGCGTTCTTCGAAAGATTAGGCTTAAATTCGGTTAAAATACGAATCAATAGCATTGGATGTCCTGTTTGTCGTAAGGATTATAATGCTAAACTTAAGAAACATATTGAACCAAACCTTACAAATATGTGCAAAACTTGCAATGACCGTTTTGAGAAGAATCCTTTAAGAATAATTGATTGCAAGGAAGAAAAGTGCAAAGCTATTACTAAAGATGCTCCAGCATTAATTGATAATCTCTGCAGTGATTGCGAAGAGCACCTTAAAGAACTGAAGAAGAATCTTGATATACTGTCAATATCATACGAAATTGATCGCAATATCGTTCGTGGACTGGATTACTATACAAGAACTGTTTTTGAATTTGTATCAGATCATGTGGGGACACAAGGAACAATATGCGGCGGTGGCCGGTATGACGGGCTTATTGAAGAGTTTGGCGGAACAAGCACTCCAGGAATTGGATTTGCATTAGGAGTCGAAAGACTTTTGATGGAAATGGAAGCCCAGCAAATCGCTGCTATTCAACCGAAAGATCCAATGGTTTATATAGCAAATCTCGGCTCTGAAGGAGCTGACATGGCAAAGAAAATTTCTGCGAAACTTAGGAAAGTTAATGTTTCATGTCAGGTGGATCTTATGGGAAGAAGCTTGAAAGCTCAGATGAAATATGCGAGCAAGATGAATTTTAACTATACAATAGTTTTAGGTGAAGAGGAGATAAAAACAGGTAAAGCAAAGATTCGAAATATGAAAAATACTACTGAAAAAGAAATTATTCTTTCTGATATTGATTTGCTGGACTTTTCAAAAGAAATTAATACTTAATTATAACAACTAATGGAGGAACACTTATGGCTGAAAATATGGCTGGACTAAAAAGAACGATGAGATGTGCGGAGCTTAATGCCTCAAATATTGGGCAAGAAGTTATACTAATGGGATGGTGCCACAAACAAAGAGACTTAGGTGGACTTACTTTTATATCCCTTCGTGATCGTAGCGGAGAAATTCAGCTTGTTATAGACGAAAACTCACCATCTGATGTTAGGACAAAAGCTGCAAAAGTCCGTAGTGAATTTGTTCTTGCTACCAGAGGGAAAGTTGCAAGAAGAAGCTCTCCAAATCCGAACGCTGCAACTGGCGAATTAGAAATACTTGTTGACGAACTAAGAGTCTTGAGTGAGTCGCAAACTCCTCCATTTTATATTGAAGAAGACATCGATACTAACGAGTCTTTGCGTCTTAAATACAGATATCTTGATTTGCGAAGACCAGATATGCAAAAAAAGATGATATTAAGACACAAAATAGCAAAATGCGCCCGTGATTACTATGACGAAAACGGATTTCTTGATATTGAGACACCAATTTTAACCAAGAGTACTCCAGAAGGTGCAAGAGATTATCTTGTTCCAAGTCGTGTGCATCCTGGTAAGTATTTTGCTTTACCTCAATCACCTCAGTTATTTAAACAACTGCTTATGCTAAGTGGATACGATAGATATATGCAGATTGCAAGATGCTTTAGGGATGAGGATTTAAGAGCAGACAGACAACCGGAGTTTACTCAAATTGACTTGGAAATGGCTTTTGTTGATGTTGATGACATAATTTCTGTTAACGAAGGATTCATATCGCGTCTTTTCAAGGAAATCCTTGGAATCGACATTAAATTGCCTCTAAAACAAATAAAATTTGTTGAAGCAATGGAAAGATATGGTTCTGACAAACCGGATTTAAGATTTGAGATGGAACTTGTTAATATTTCTGATCTTGTAGCAGATAGTGAATTTTCAGTTTTTTCAGGAGCTGTAAGCTATGGAGGAAGTGTAAGATTAATCAATGTGCCTAATGGTGCTTCGATGTCAAGAAAAGAAATTGATTCGTTAGCAGAGTTTATTAAAACATATCGTGCGAAGGGACTTGCTTGGTTAACATGTGATGTTGAGCCCCGTGGTTCTATTTTGAAATTTACTAACAGTGAGCTTTTAGAGAAAATTTTCAGCAGAGCAAGGTCAGAAAAAGGTGATTTAATACTTATTGTTGCAGACAAAAATGAAGTTGTATTTGATTCTTTAGGCCAACTTCGGTGTGAAGTTGCTAAGCGCCTTGGAATGATCGACCCATCAAAATACGAACTCTTGTGGGTAACTGAATTTCCTTTGTTTGACTATGACGAAGAAGCAAAGCGATATGTTGCTAAACATCATCCTTTTACTTCCCCAATGGATGAGGATATTCATCTTCTTGATTCTGATCCCATAAAAGTAAGATCAAAGGCCTATGACATGGTTTTGAATGGCTGTGAACTTGGTGGGGGAAGCATAAGAATTCATGACCAGGATCTTCAGAAAAAAATGTTTAATATGCTAGGATTTTCTGACGAACAAGCATGGGATAGATTTGGATTTTTACTTAAGGCATTTCAGTTCGGCGTACCTCCCCATGGTGGACTTGCATTTGGTCTTGACAGAATTGCGATGTTGCTTTCTGGTAGTGAAAGCATTCGCGACGTTATTGCATTTCCTAAAGTACAAAATGCTTCTTGTCTTATGACTGATGCACCTGACATTGTTGAAAAGAAACAACTAGACGAACTTTTTATTATGAATACGAATAAAGAAGAAGGATGCCCTGATGATGGTAAATAATGAAACAGAAGGTTTATCGAATATTTCCTATCCAGGTGTAAGAACTGCCAAGGTTAATGAGCAGGTAATTAATGCACGTTTCGAAAAAATTCACAGGAAAAACGAAAAGAAAAATCGTGTAGCATTACATGGAACAATTCCTTCAATACTACCATTGTTTAAAAATGAAAAAGGTCAAGAATTTGTTCAAGAAAATTATATTAGCCAGGATTCGGAAACAGAAAAAAGTGAAATTTATATGAAAAATGACTTTAAGCAGTTTAATGCAAACCACCAGTTTGATGTTGCCCAAGAAAATGACAAAACCACCTTTAAATCTGCTCCTAAAATTTGGCAGGCTAAAAAGGTCAAAAAGATGATAGAAGACGAGGATGATGAGCCAACAATGATATTTTTTGATAAAAATAATGGTTTAAAAAATGCACTAAACGCTGAAATGTTAAGCGAAAATAGAAATATTGATGAAACAGATAGTATTAGAAATCAACAGCCAAAATTAAATCGTTATACAATCCTTCAGGAAGTGTTCGATTGGGTTAAACATATTGCAATCGCAGTGGTAATAGGTCTTCTGCTTGTAATGTTTGTTGTTCAGAGAAATGTGGTCATAGGATCTTCAATGGAACCGAATCTCTATGAGAATGATCAGCTTATTGTTGAAAAAGTAAGTAAATTGTATAATGGCGGGATAACATATAGAGATATCATAACTGTTAATGCGGAAGGATTTCTAGGGCATAGCGGTGACAAAAATATCATTAAAAGGGTAATTGGATTACCTGGAGATACAATTGAAATTAAAGATTCAGCAGTATATCGTAATGGACAAAAAGTTGAGGAACCTTATTTAAATGGAATGTTAACAAATGAACGGGAACCAAATTATTCTAACGTTAAATTACTCGAAAATGAATTTTATGTTTTAGGTGATAACCGAAATGTTAGCTTAGACAGCAGAACTTTTGGCCCAATCAATAAATCTAGAATTATTGGAGAAGTTCTTGTAAGATTTTATCCGTTAAATAAATTCGGGAAACCTTAAGTGGAGGAGAAGCTATTAATGCCGTCTGATAGACAAAAACATATTCGTAATTTTAGTATAATTGCACATATTGATCATGGAAAATCTACACTGGCAGACCGTCTTATAGAACATACAGGTGTTCTCGAAATGCGCCAGATGCAAAATCAGGTTCTCGACAATATGGATTTAGAACGTGAACGTGGGATAACTATTAAAGCTCAGGCAGTAAGAATGAAATATCCTGCTAAAGATGGAACGATATACACTTTGAATTTAATCGACACTCCTGGACATGTAGACTTCAACTATGAGGTTTCTAGAAGCCTTGCTGCATGTGATGGAGCTGTATTAATTGTTGATGCAGCACAGGGAATAGAAGCACAAACGCTTGCAAATGTTTATCTTGCAATAGATAGTAATTTGGATGTTCTTCCTGTTATTAACAAGATTGATCTTCCATCAGCCCAGCCAGAAATTGTCAGGAAGGAAATAGAGGAAGTTATCGGCCTTGATGCAAGTTATGCTCCATTAATATCAGCAAAAAATAACATTAATATTGATGAAGTACTCGAAAAAATAGTGAAATATCTTCCTTGCCCAACTGGGGACGAAAATGCAACTTTAAGAGCATTAGTTTTTGACTCAAAATATGATACATATAAGGGTGTCATTGTTCACATTTGTGTTAAAGAAGGTTCTGTAAAACTCGGTGAGAAAATTCTTATGATGAATACCAAGAAAGATTTTGTTGTAACGGAGCTTGGATACTTCCGACCAGGAGAATTTACGCCTTGTGAGGAGCTTAAAGCAGGGGATGTTGGATATCTTGTTGCAAGTATAAAAAATGTACGTGATACTGGTGTTGGCGATACTGTCACAACGTATCAAAATTCGGCTAAAACTCCTCTTGCAGGATATAAGAAAGCTCAGCAGATGGTATTTTGCGGTCTTTATCCAATTGATGGATCAAAATACCCTGATTTAAGAGATGCGCTAGAAAAATTACAAATGAACGATGCGGCTTTGTCTTTTGAACCTGAAACATCAGTTGCACTTGGCTTTGGATTCAGATGTGGATTTCTTGGGCTACTTCATTACGAAATTGTACAAGAAAGACTCGAAAGAGAATTTGCACTTGAAATGATATCGACTGCGCCTTCTGTTATCTATAAAGTTTTTACTACTTCTGGGGAAGAAATAAGACTTGACAACCCAACAAATATGCCTGACCCAAGTTATATTGACTATATGGAAGAACCAATAGTTAAAGCTGCTATCATGACTCCTAAAGAATATGTTGGTAATATTATGGACTTGTGTCAGGATCGACGTGGCACTTACATTAACATGGATTACATTGATGCAAATCGTGTCAACATGCATTACGAAATCCCTCTTAACGAAATAATTTATGACTTTTTTGATGCACTGAAATCAAGGACTCGTGGTTATGCTTCGTTGGACTATGAACTAAGTGGGTATGAGCGTTCAAATCTAGTAAAACTTGATATTATGCTAAACGCAGAGCTTGTAGATGCACTTTCGTTTATTGTTCATAAAGATAAGGCATATAACCGTGGACGACGTATGGCAGAAAAGCTTAAGGATAATATTCCAAGACAGAATTTCGAAATACCTATTCAGGCTTGTATAGGTGGAAAAGTTATAGCAAGAGAAACTGTTAAGGCTTTCCGCAAGGACGTTCTTGCAAAATGTTATGGTGGTGACATAACACGTAAGAAAAAACTTCTTGAGAAACAAAAAGAAGGCAAAAAAAGAATGCGTCAAGTTGGAAGTGTAGAAGTTCCGCAAGAAGCATTCATGAGTGTTCTAAAGCTTGACGAGTAATTTGCAATAGAAAATATTTGTGTTCATATCATTAAAAATAATATTAAAATAAATACAAATAATTTGTTAAATTTAACCACTAATAATATAGGGAAGAGGGCGTACAATATCCTTGTCGGATGCGCAGTCTTCCTTGTTTTTTTTTATACTATTAACTGAAATAAATCCGACTAAATCCTGTGGAATGCCTGCCATTTCAACTATATCAATATAAGTCGTCCCAAGTGATACGTTTAGTAAGTTCATCTTAACTTTATTGGTATATGACAAAAATCCTGCACCACTGTCTACAGTAACTTCAATTACATTTTCAATTACATTTTCAATTACATTTTCATTATTCATTTTGACCTTGTATGATATAGTTGATAGCTAAATCATACTCTCCTTGTATAATAATTGTAGCATATTTAATGTCAATTTGAGCTTATTTCGTTTTACTAAGATTTGAGATATAATTTAGTTGGACGTTGTGAGCTTTTTATAAAAATTCAAATAATTGATTTTTATAAAAGACGTAAGGTTATAAAATTTGAAATTTTAAAAAACATTTCGAAACAGTTTAGATAAAAGCAAAAAGTTGAAAAATATTCACTCTTTTTGCCTTTACTCATTAACTTAAAAAGTTTGCTTCAAGTTCATCGCACTTGTGCTGGTAAATATCTAATAATTCTTTTGTGACATCCTCGTCGAGTTTTCCAACAAGAGAAGGAGTTTCAAAAAATCTCTTTGGAAATACTATCTGATTTAGCTTAAACCCAAGTTTACGCTTAATTCTTAGCTTAGTAGAAAGAATTCTTCCAGCGATTTCAGATAGCTGGTCATCAGTGTAAGTAAGACCAATTGAAGCAAGAGCTGATATTATTGTTGCTCTATCATAAACTTTACGCGCAAATAAACAAATTATAAGTGAGTTCAACATGCAGCGTTCTTTTTCTTCTTTGAAGAGCTTGTCAACGAGATCTTCTTTATCAAATTCAATGGGATTGAAATTTTTTAATCCCTGATCAACCGAATATCCACCATTACAAAGATGAGAGTGTCTTGCACCTGCTGCAGCTCCGATCAAAGAACCATAGCCGGTGTGGTAACCTGGTGTTTCATTTCCAGCAATTGACATTGCGTAATCTGCACCACCATACATTTTTGCGGCATATGCACATCCGTTAGCAAGTGCTGACCAGAAATAATTTTTACGTTGTGATATAAACCATATAGCCTTTTTATACATTTCAGCATTGCCAAATTCCAAAGGTATAAGAGTATCTGAATCTGACACAATACCTTCTTTGTAGGCTTCTGTTGCCCAGCCAAGACATACTCCGGTTGACATTGCATCAAGACCCGCGCGCTCAACATCATCAATAACTTCTAAAATTTCCTGGGTGTTATCTATTCCAAGGTAAGAACCTAAGGCGAAAATCAATTCATAGTCATAACAAACATCGCGCTTCTCGTATTCATGGCCCTTGTCAAATTCTCTTCTGATTTGACCAATGTGGATACAACCAACTGGGCAGCCAGTACATGCCATTTTGCGAACGAGATGCTTCTGAGCAAACTGCTCACCACTGATTTCTCCAGCCTGGTCATAAGAGGTTTTTTGAAGATTTAATGTAGGTAATCCACCTGCGTTACTTAACGGCTCAACATTTATTGCTGTTCCAAGGTCATGGTATTTACCCATGATATCTGTTGTTGTAACTTTTTTATAAATTTCCTGATATATTTTAAAATATTCTTTTTGATTCAATGCCGGGATCTGGCGATCTCCAACAACCTGAATAGCTTTGATGTTTTTGCTACCAAAAACTGCTCCAAGGCCAAGCCGTCCAAAATGTCTATAGGTATCAACACAAACACTTGCATAATGTACTTGATTTTCACCAGCAACACCAATTCTGATAATACTTCTTTTACCACCTTTACCAGCTTCACGGGCACGTATAAGATTTCCGGCACCATCAGCATCAGTTCCCCAAATCGCTCTGGCATCTTTGAATCCGATGTCGTTATTGGAAATGTTGATATAAGAAGGATCAGTAAGCTTTCCAGTTATAACAATAGCATCATATCCCGCATAGAACATACACATTGCTAGGCGTCCCCCAGCATAGCTTTCTCCAAGTTCGCGAGTGAGAGGAGAAATGAACATAGCAACAGTTTTAGTAATTACAGGGAAAATAGTTGTTGCGGCTCCTGTAGCAAAAACTATAGGTTGCTGTGGATCCAGTGGATCAAGTTCAGGCTTCATATTTTCTTCAAGAAGTTTTGACGCAACACCTACGCCGCCAAGATAATCAAAAAGATCTTCTCTTTGTTCAATGCGAATTTTTTTTGTATCACAATTTATATATAAGACACGAATATATTTCTCATAAATCATTTGTTACGTCCTCCATTGTTAAACATTGATGAGGGCAAAATTTTACGCAAACTCCACAATGACGGCAAATGATTGGTGTTTTATCGTCGTCATTAAAAAATACAGCACTAACGATACAAGCAGATTCACATTTTCTACAACCAATACATTTTGTTTTATCAAGGAGTACTCCACCACCTGGTCGTTTTGATAAAGCACCAGATGGGCAAGCTTCCATACAAGCACGAGATCCAGTACAAGCGTAACATTTATTTGCTACAAATTCACCAGTCAATCCTCCAAAAGATTTAACCCGAATAGCAGAGTCAGAAATTGAATGACTTTTTCGATTAGTTATTGCACACGTCAGCATACATGTAAAGCAACCAAGACAACGTTTCATTCCATCGGCACGTAATACTTTTGCCATTATAATTCTCCTTTACAATAATTTTATAATTTTTATAATTTTATCAATAAACATCAATAAATAATCCCATTACTACATACTGATATTAAAGTTTTAATGCAAGTTTTGTTTATTACATACTCAATATTATATATTAATTCGAAAATATAAACATAACTTATAAGCTAACAATTTCACGAATAATTAGTGTAAATTATACAAAAACATAATAAAATATTTGTTGCAATCGTTAAGCCACAATTTGTTACAATCGTAACAGACGTTACTCAATAAATCTAGTATATTTACAATAACAGACAAAAAAATATAAATAATAAAAAGAATGTATAAAAATAGTTTAAAAATGTATAAAAATAGTTAAAAAATTAATTGACATAATATTACACAGACACTATAATAAGTCCGTTGGTTACGCGGATGTGGCGGAATTGGCAGACGCGCTGGATTTAGGTTCCAGTACGAGAGTGTGCAGGTTCGATTCCTGTCATCCGCACCATATCGAGTGTTCATAACGAATGTGAACACTCGTTTTTCTTTTTTTGAACAATTTCTATGTAGAAAGCGGTCAATTGACCGCTTGGGCAGTCGTTCTGACTGCTCTTTTTGTTTTTCTAACCTGCTTTAACTTGATACTCCACCGATACGCCCTGTCTGCTGTTGAGGATCAAATTTGTTTCATCAAACGGTTCTGGCAGATCGATCACTCCTACAAAGCAGTATTGGATAACTACCTTTTGCTTCCGGTTTTTGCCGGCACCCTGAATGTGGTGAACATCAATTCGTTCAACCAATTCACGCAAGATAGTCGGTGTCAGAGTTTTCATCTCCATAAACCTACGTATTGCTAATAAAAACCTGTCCTTAGATACCTCAGACTGATGGGTTTCATCAAGCTGCATTTGGAGACTGTCAATTGCCAGTTTGAGCTCTGCTTGTTCGGTATCGTACTTGTGGGAAAGCTGCATAAAAAACGCTCATCGGAAATTTTACCGTTTACATTATCCTCGTAAACCCTCTCAAAAAGCCTTGAAACTTCAACGTTTCTACTTTTTGTAGAATTGAGTTTGCTTTCGAGGTTTTTTTGCTCTGCAAACATATCCTTTTGGGCCTTTTTAGCAAGCAGCTGGGTAAATGCATCCTCGTCACTTTGTAGGTATTTTACCATTCTGGACAACTCCAACAGTACTACCTGTTCAATGGAATCGGCTCGAATATAATGTGTTTCGTTGCAGGTGCCTCTGTTGCCGCGATAATTGGAGCAGTTGAAATACTTGATATCGGTGTTTGGATGATTTACATTGTACCAAAGCTTACTGCCGCAATCAGCGCAATATAGGATGTCGCAAAACATATTCTTGTCACCGACCTTTGGCGCGCGACGTTTAGTTCCCTCGCGGATTTCCTGTACATGTTCCCAAGTTTTTCTGTCAATAATCGCCTCGTGAACATCCTTAAAAATAATCCTGTTTTCTTGAGTGTTTTCAAAGCGGGTTTTATTTTTGAAAGATTTTGAGTAGGTTTTGAAATTCACCAAGTCACCGGTGTATTCGGGTAGGGTAAGAATTTTTGTAATTGTGCTTTTACACCATTTGTATGGGTTGTCCTGCTTTTTTTTGCCGCCTCTGCCAATATCTTTTGATGCCCAATATGCCATTGGGGTTAGAACCTTATCCTCCTGTAAAAGCCTTGCGGTTGTTTCAATTCCGTTGCCTTCAATGCACAGACGGTAAATAAGGCGAACAACATAGGAGGTTTCGGGGTCAACAATCCATTTCTTCCGGTTGTCGGGAGATTTTATATATCCGTATGGCGGTTGTGATAGCGGCTCTCCGGCATTACCTCTTAGTCTGTGAGAACTTCGCACCTTTCTGCTAATATCTTTTGCATACATTTCATTCATAACATTTCGAAAGGGAGCAAGCTCATTTTCTCCGTCAACACTATCCACACAATCGTTTATGGCAATGAAACGAATATCCCTATCAGGGAAAAAACTGTCGGTATAATATCCTACCTGTAAATAATCCCTGCCAAGACGGGACATATCTTTTACAATAATTGTAGAGATATACCCAAGCTCAATATCCTCCAGCATCCGCTGAAAGCCGGGACGCTTGAAATTGGTACCTGTGTATCCGTCGTCTACATAGGCTTTTGTTGTGCCAAGACCATTTTCCATTGCGTGCTTCGCCAGCAGCTTTTTTTGGTTTGTGATACTATTGCTGTCACCTTCTGTATTATCGTCACGGGATAAACGGCAGTACAGAGCGACGATGCCTTTTGTTTCTTTTTTCTTTGTCGACTGCATTTAGTCCTCCTTTCCAGCAGTCAGACAAGCATATTCCTTATTAATTATAGTAGTGTCTGACGCTTTCATCAAATGTGCGGACTCGTTCTCTACAATCCTGAAAATCTTATCAGAAATATTATTTGATTCTTCGTGAGAGCCATCAAATACAGAGCAAACCTCATAGGTCACACCATTTACAAGGTGCTCGCTTTTATGATTTGCTAAAAGGTAAAGATAATTGCCAACATACAGTCCGTTCTTTTCGTGTCTCATACACTACCTCCTCACCTTGCATCTCTGTTTCTGTCTTTCGTGCGTTTCCAATCCTGTAGAACCTTTAAAATGGCATCTTCCATCTGCTTTGCGGTATAATCCTTGGGGAAGAAACTGCGCAAGTTTTCGGTTTTAAAGCTGACTTTTTCCTTTTGGTTTGGCTTATCTTCCAAAAGAATCTTGAAAATTTCGTCCCCAGTCAGTCGTTCCTGCTTGCTTAAAAGCTTCATACGCTGTGCCTGTGAAAGTGACGGAGTGGCTTCCTCACTTTCAAAAGCAGATAACACTGCAAGTTGTTCAGTATTTGTCAGATACGAAAGCTCTACCGCTGGACTGAAAGCAATGCGTTTCTGGTCAACCAGTTCAAGCATTGATGGAACAAGATAAGTTAAACGGATATACCGTTGGATTTGCCTTGCACTGTCATCAGAAGCCTCAGCCATTTCGGTATCACTTCTTAACTTCGTGCCAAGTTGGCACGAAGTTAAATCTGTACGCTGACCCTGCCTACCCATTGCTTCCAATTTCATTTTATAAGCAAAAGCCCTCTCCGACGGCAAAATGCTTTCCCTCTGCATATTGCTGTCCACCATTGTTATGGTAGCAGCATCCTTATCAAGCTCTTTAACCGTAACCGCCATTTTTTCAAGTCCCGCAAGCTCGCATGCCATTTTTCTGCGGTGTCCGGATATAAGCTCAAATCTGCCATCATCTTTTTCTCGGACGATTGCCGGCATAATTAGTCCGTTATCCTTTACGCTCTGCACCAATTCCTGCATCGCTTCATCATTAACCACCTTGAACGGATGCGCTGGAAAGCTGTCTATTTCTGAAAGTGGAACCTCCATAATATCGGGTTTGGTTTTTAAAGCGTCTAAGGTATTTGGCTTGAATAAATCATCAAGACTTCCTAAATCAATTTTTGATAAACTTTTATTTGACATATATTTTTACCTCTCATAATCTTTATTTTTTTGTTTTAAATTTTCCTGCCTTTTAAAATATGCACGCTGAATATCAAGCTTTTCCTGCATGGCTTTTGAGCGTTCTTCAATTACATCACAAAGTTTGATTTCATTTCGGACAACTGCAATAGCCTCAGATATTTTCCCGCGTTCGACTTTTCGCACATATAGGATATTAGGATCACTTTCTTTCGCAATTTGCTTGTTTTTCTCATATCGAGCGTTTTCTAAAACCTCCAGCTTTTCTTGCCTGTCCTGCTTATGAGCGTGAAGCTCATCTAAATCCTTAATGTCATACTTTACAAGAAAACGAGCCTGCTTTGAGTACATCTCAAGTTTTCTTATTTCTGCACGCAAAGCAGGTGAAATATAATGCTTTCGGTTTTCATCTCCACGATATCGAGGATTAAAAGGTATAAGCAAAACCATGAGTATCGACAGGAACAGATTGTAAACCGCCATAAGTGGATAATACTCCGGTTCATACCGCAGCTTTGGAATACTGCCTGTAATATGGTAATATCTTGGCTGAGGTGGCTTAACCCATATTTTTGATATTGGCTCACGGTTGTTTGCAACACGCACGGAAATTCGTTCTACCGCGTAATCGTCGCCTAAACGATAACTGCGAATTGTTGTATTTCCTCCCTCAAATGTCAGCGACAAATACTTGCCAGTGCTTAGAGAGTAGCCCATATATTCCATTGCCTGTTTAAACTCAACCATATTTTTAGACTGTCTGACTGCGAAATCGATGTCCTGTCTGACAATGGTGTAAAGGGTTAGCTCTCCTCGTTTCTCGGCTTCGTGGATCATTCTCGGTGTGCTGAAATCTTTGGGTTTTTCTACCACCGATAGCTCGTGCTCAAGACATATTCTGTCGGATGTTTTTTGCATGCGTGCGTATTCTGCATTGGTGCGATCGTATTTTTTACCATCTTTAAATGAACCTGAATTGACGGCAAAGTGGTTATGAAGATGCCCTTTGTCGAGGTGGGTGGTGACGACAACCTGATACTTGTCGCCCCACATTTCCTTTGCCAGTGCAAGCCCTATTTCGTGTGCGGTATCGGGGTCTGTTTCGCCCGGATAAAAGCTCTGATAACCGTGAAAGGCGATGCGACCACCCAGCTTGTTCCATTGCTTTTTGGTGAAGATAAATTCTTGCACAGCAAGTTCGGGGATACAATGAATACCACTCACATATCGCTTATGCTCTTGCTCTGTTTTGAATGGGTTTTCAGTATAGCGAATGATGTGAGCAAGTTGAGCCAGATCTTTATCTTCGGTTTTATCAGGGTTTTCAACATAATCAATGAGCTGGTCAATACGCCCCTTAATGTGCCACAGAGATGTGGTAGCCATTATCCCACCGCCTTGGAACGGAGCTTTAGAAACAGTTCTTCGTATCGCTTTCGGTACTCCTCGTTATCCTTAACACAGTCGTAAAAGGCGCGCATTTCATCAAGCAACTCCAAATAATCCTCACCCTGCAATGCCTTGGGTTTGTGCTTGAGAGCAAGTGAAAGACAATATTGCGAAAGATTATATCCGCATTTTTCAGCATAATGTTTAATCTTTTCAAGCTCGTCTTCACTCACTCTAATTCGGATAATTTTATCCTTTGACATAAATTTTCTCCTCTCTTTGGGGGTCACAGGGGGCG